>NZ_JBITCO010000004.1:0-344776 GCF_044453265.1 Kitasatospora sp. NPDC051705
CGGCCGCATCGTCGACGAACTCCACACGCCCACCGCCGACACCGTCCTGGACCGCATGCGCCGCTTCGACGCCAAGGGCCGCACCAGCTGAGCCCACGACAAGTCAGGGCCCGCCGGCCCGCCGCCACTCCGCGAACCCCAGGACGCCCCATGTATCGCACCGCACTGCGCAACGTGCTGGCCCACAAGGGCCGACTCCTCATGACGGCGCTGGCCGTCATGCTCGGCACCGCCTTCGTGGCGGGCACCATGGTCTTCTCCGACACCTTCGGCAAGGCCATGCGGGACAGCAACTCCAAGAGCTACTCGGACGTCTCCGTCCAGGTCGTCGACCGCTCGGCCGGCTCCCAGGCCAGCGCCAGGGAGAAGAGCGAGGGCAGCGCCGCCTCGCTCACCGACGCCACCGTCCAGCAGCTGGCCGCCCTGCCCGGCACCGCCAACGCGCGCGGCGTGGTCAGCGGCTTCACCGGCGTCGCCGACCGGAACGGCAACCTGATCGGCCAGGCGTGGTCCGCCAAGGGCGCCAACTTCGCCCCCGGCACGGACGGCAAGGACACCCGGTACCCGATCGCCGAGGGCCAGGGCCCGAAGAACGCCAAGGAGATCGCGCTCGACCGCAAGACCGCCGACGAGGCGGGCTACAAGGTCGGCGACACCGTCCGGGTCGCCGCCAACGGCCCGGTCATCGAGGCGAAGCTCACCGGCGTCTTCACCACCGACGACCCGGTGGTGAGGACGGGCGGGACGCTCACCCTCTTCGACCGCGCCACCGCCCAGCAGCTGCTGCTGGAGCCCGGCCGCTACAGCAGCGTGGTGCTCACCGCCAAGCCCGGCGTCACCGACGACGCGCTGCTCGCCCAGGTCCAGCCCAAGCTGTCGGCCGGCAAGCACTTCGACGCCGAGACCGGTGAGCAGCTCAAGGCCGACGAGCAGAAGATGATCACCGACGCCACCAGCGCGCTGCGCACCGTGCTGCTCGCGTTCGCCGGTATCTCGCTCTTCGTCGGCATCTTCATCATCGCCAACACCTTCACCATGCTGATCGCCCAGCGCACCAAGGAACTCGCCCTGCTCCGGGCGATCGGTGCCAGCCGCAAGCAGGTCACCCGCTCGGTGCTGGTCGAGGCCCTGGTGATCGGCACCCTCGCGGCCGTGGCCGGCCTGCTCGCCGGTGTCGGGATCGGCGCCGGGATGCAGTCCCTGATGCGCGTGTTCAACGAGAACATGCCGCAGGGCTCGCTGGTGATCAAGCCGCTCACCGTCCTGGTGACCCTCGTGGTCGGCGTCCTGGTGACGGTCCTGTCGGCCGTCCTGCCGGCCCTGCGCGCCGCCCGGATCGCCCCGGTGGCCGCGATGAGCAGCGGCGACCAGCCGGTGAGCCAGAAGAGCCTGGTGGTCCGCAACACGATCGGCTCGCTGCTCGCCGCCGGCGGCCTCGCGCTGATCGGCTACGGCGCCTCGACCGGGAACGACAGCGGCCGGATACCGGTCGCGCTCGGCGCCTTCCTGGCCCTGATCGGCGTGTTCGTGCTGCTGCCCCTGCTCTCCCGCCCGATCATCGCCCTGATCGGTCCGGCGCTCCGCAAGCTGGCGGGCACCCCGGGGAAGCTGGCCCAGCAGAACTCCGTCCGCAACCCGCGCCGCACCGCGGCGACCGCCGCGGCGCTCACCATCGGCCTGACCCTGGTCAGCGGCCTCACCGTGATCGGGGCCTCGGTCACCGGTGTGATCGACAGGTCCATCACCAACTCGATGAAGGCCGACTACCTGGTCGGGGCCGCCAACGGCATGCCGCTGTCCGACCAGGTGCCCGCCGAGATCGCCAAGGCCCCCGGCGTCACCGCCTCCTCGCCGCTGACCGAGGTCTACTGGCAGCTGAACGGCACCACCAAGGCGATCAGCGGTGTGAACGCCGACAGCTTCGACCAGCTCGCCTCGGTCAAGCTGACCAGCGGCTCCACCGGCGCGCTCGGCAAGGGCCAGCTGCTGGTCGACCAGGACGTCGCCACGAAGTTCAACGTCACCACCGGCTCGACGCTGACCGTGACCTACCCGGACGACTCCACGGGGCAGCTCACCGTCGGCGGCGTCTACGAGAAGGGCGGCGTCCTCGGCCCGGTCGTCCTGGCCAACGGCGAGGTCCTCAAGCACGAGGCCAAGCCGTACATCTCGGACATCCTGGTCAAGGGCAAGGACGGTGCCACCGCCGCGCTCAAGCAGTCCATCAAGGACGCCACCGGCGCCAACCCGGTGATCCAGGTCAAGTCCATGCAGGACGTCCGGGACGGCTTCAGCCAGGCCATCACCTTCGTGCTGAACCTGATGTACGGCCTGCTGGCGATGTCGGTGCTGGTCGCGATCCTGGGCGTGGTCAACACGCTGGCGATGTCGGTCTTCGAGCGAAAGCGCGAGATCGGGATGCTGCGGGCGATCGGCCTGGACCGCCGGGGCATCAAGCGGATGGTCCGTCTGGAGTCCGTGGTGATCTCGCTCTTCGGCGCGGGCGTCGGCATCCTGCTCGGCTGCTTCATCGCCTGGGCGATCAACGGCACGCTGAAGTCCAGCCTCGCCGGTCTGACCACCGTCCTGCCGTACGGCCAGCTGGCGATGTTCCTGGGCCTGGCCGGCCTGGTCGGCCTGGTGGCCGCGATCTGGCCCGCCCGCCGGGCCTCCAAGCTGGACATCCTGGAGAGCATCAAGACCGACTGACACCGGACGCCGGAACGCGAGGAGCCCCTGCCAGAGGGTCGGCAGGGGCTCTTCGCTACTTCTGTACTCCGCCCGGTCGCACGGCCGGCTGAGCACCACGGAGGTCGTGGTCCGGCGACACTGCCGGGCGGAGGGCCTCCGACTCATACCCCGGTGCTCCCACACCGGGGCCTCAGTCGCTTACTTGCTCGCGAGTTCCTTCTCGGCGGCCGGCTTGGCGGCCTCCACGGGCTTCGTGGGCGGGGTGACCTCCTGGATCGGGAGCTGCGGCTTCTCCATCTGGGAGAGGCCGACCATCTCGCGCTTCAGGAACATCGCCAGGGTCCAGTCGGTGAAGACGCGGACCTTGCGGTTGACGGTCGGGACCATCGCACCGTGGTACAGGCGGTGGAACCACCAGGCCGGACGGCCCTTCAGCTTGTACTTGCCGAAGAGGATCGCCACGCCCTTGTGCAGGCCGAGACCGGCGACCGCACCCAGGTTCTTGTGCTTGTACTCCTTCTGCGGGAAGCCGCGCATGCCGGAGATCACGTTGTCACCGAGGACGACGGCCTGGCGGCAGGCGTGCTGCGCGTTCGGCGGGCACCAGGCGCCCTCGCCGGCGGCGAGGTCCGGGACCTGGGCGTTGTCGCCCGCGGCCCAGACGTAGTCGAAGCCCTGGACCTGGAGGGTCGGCGCGGTGTCGACGTGGCCGCGCGGGCCCAGCGGCAGGCCGAACTCGGCCAGCACCGGGTTCGGCTTCACGCCGGCCGTCCACACGATGGTGGAGGCGTCCATCTCCAGGCCGTTCTTCAGCACGACGTGGCCGTCGACGCAGGAGTCCATCGAGGTCTCGATGTAGACCTCGATCTGCCGCTCCTCGAGCTTCTCCTTGGTCCACAGACCGAGGTCCGGGCCCATCTCGGGGAGGATGCGGTTGGCGGCCTCGACCACGACGAAGCGCATGTCGTCGCGGCTGACGGTCCGGTACAGCTTGGACGCGTCGCGCGCCATGTCCTCGATCTCGGCGATCGTCTCGATGCCGGCGAAGCCGCCGCCGATGACGACGAAGGTCAGGGCCTTGCGGCGGACCTCCTCGTCGGCGGTGGACTCGGCCTTGTCGAGCTGGGCCATGACGTGGTTGCGGAGGCCGATGGCCTCCTCGACCGTCTTCATGCCGATGCCGTGCTCCGCCAGACCCGGGATCGGGAAGGTGCGGGAGACCGAGCCGGTCGCGACGACCAGGTACTCGAAGGGCAGCTCGTAGCTGTCGCCGGCCGCGGGCTGGATCGTGGCGACCTTGCGGGCGTGGTCCACACCGGTGACCGCACCGGTGAGCACCTCCGCCTTCTTGAGGGCGCTGCGCAGGGGCGCGACGAGGTTGCGGGGCGCGACGTTGCCGCCGGCCGCCTCGGGGAGGAAGGGCAGGTACGTCATGTACGACCGCGGGTCGACGACCGTGACGGTCGCTTCGCCGTAACGCATCTTCTTGAGGATGCGCATCGCGGCATACAGGCCGACGTAACCACCGCCGACAATGAGGATGCGAGGACGCTCCGTGGTGCTCATATCGGAAAGTATCCAGCACCGTTCGGAGCAGCCTTCGTGAGCCCGGTCACAAGCTCCTGGACACCCCGTGCTACACTGCGCGGCCGCAAAAGCGGCCCGGGGCCCCCTGCTCACGGCCCCGCGCACACCCCCGTGAGCCCACGCCGGAGCACCACCCTGCTGAGCAGCAACGATCCGTACAGGGCCTGGGTTCCCGCTGATGATTTCGATTTTCAAACCTCAGCCGAGGCCTGGCCTGCGATCCAGCGGTCGTCACGGGGAGCGAGCCTTCAGTCCCACATTTCGGACATGGCGGGCGGGCGACCGTGGCGAAAGGCCGGATCGTCACGTGAAGAAATTCACGAAGTTTTTCGCCCGGGCCCGGGCGCGCCCCGGCCCCGGGCCCCCCCAGGGGGCGCCGGGGCCGGTTCGGTAAGTCCCACCGGGCGTCAGGAGGCCATACTCCAGGCGATGCCGTCCAGGATGTCGTGCTCGCTGACGACCACCTCGGCGGCGCCGGTCCGCTCCATGATCTCCAGCAGTTCGAGCGCGCCGGCCGCGATCACGTCCACCCGGCCCGGGTGCATCGACGGGATGGCGGCGCGCTCGGCGTGGGTGGCGGCCAGCAGCTCCCGGGCGATCCCGGCGACCCGCTCCCGGCTGATCCGCGAGTGGTGGATCCGCGCCGAGTCGTAGGCGGGGAGCTCCTGGGCGATGGCGGACACCGTGGTGACCGTCCCGGCCAGGCCGACCAGGGTGGCCGCCCCGGTCAGCGGCACGACCTCCGCGGCCTTGTCGAGCTCGGCCCGCACGTGCGCCCGGGCGGTCTCGACCTGCTCCGCGGAGGGCAGCTCGGCGCCGCCGAAGTGCCGCTCGGTGAGCCGGACGCAGCCGATGTCCACCGAGCGGGCGGCCTGCACGTCCGTGCCGCCCAGGACGAACTCGGTCGAGCCGCCGCCGAGGTCGAACACCAGGTACGGCGCCGGGAACTGCCCGCCGGTCAGCTCCTTGGTGGCGCCGGTGAAGGACAGGTGCGCCTCCTCCTCGCCGCTCACCACCTCGGGCTCCACGCCCAGGACGTCGCGCACGCCCTTGACGTACTCGTCGCTGTTCTCGGCGTCCCGCGAGGCGCTGGTGGCGACGAAGCGGGTGCGCTCCGGGCCGACGCCGAAGCCGGCGATGACCTCGCGGTACTCGCGGCAGGCCGCGAAGGTGCGGGCCAGCGCGTCCGGGTGCAGCCGGCCGGTCTGGTCCACGCCCTGGCCCAGCCGGTTGACGATCATGCGGCGGTCGAGATCGGTGATCTCCCCGGTCTCCGGGTCCAGGTCGGCGACCAGCAGGCGGATCGAGTTGGTGCCGCAGTCGATCGCGGCCACGCGCGTCATGCTCACTCGGACTCCCCCTCGGCGTCACCGGCGGCGGCCCCGCCGGAGGCCGTCTCCTCCGCGGCGAGCCGCTTCGCGGCGCGCTCGGCGGTGAGCTGCTGCTTGGCCTCGATGACGGCCTGGTGGTCCTGCTCCTTGGCCCGGTTGCGGGCGACCCGCGCGCCCGCGGCCTCGACCTCGGCCGGGGAGACGCAGGGGCCCTTGGCCCACCAGTCCTCCAGCATGCCGATCGCCTCGTCGCCGAGCGGGTTGACGCCCTCGCCGGCCGCCAGCGAGTGGCCGACCAGCACGTGCAGGCACTTCACCCGGTCCGGCATGCCGCCGGCGCTCGGGAAGCCCTCCAGCACCTCGATGGCGTCGCGGCGGGCGATGTAGTCCTCGTGCGCCTTCTGGTAGGCGGCGGCCAGCTCCGGGTCCTCGGCGAGCCGGGCGGTCTGGTCCTTCATCACGCCGTCCGCCTCCAGGGTGCCGATCAGCGAGGCGGCCTTGGGGCAGGTCAGGTAGTAGAGCGTCGGGAACGGCGTGCCGTCGGGCAGCCGGGGCGCCGTCTCCACGACGTCCGGGTTGCCGCAGGGGCAGCGGTGCGCGACGCCGCGCAGGCCGCGCGGCACCCGGCCGAGCTGGGCGGCGATGGCCGCGACGTCGGCGTCGGAGACGTTGGGGTGGTTCTCAGTGGTCATGGGGGGAGGTGTCTCCAGCGGGGGACGGTGGGAGCGGACGGGGGGTGGCGGGGGCCAGCGCGGCGGTGTCGGCGGCGTCCACCGAGTCCCAGATGCTGGCGTACCAGGGCTTGGCGGCCTTCACCGGGCCGGTGGCCGAGCCCTCGGAGGGGCCGGGGCCGGCGGCGGACGCGGAGGGCTGGGCGGCGGCCTGGCCGGCCGGGTCCACCGCGATGTACGGGGTCTCCCCCGGCATCGCGTAGTGCAGCCGGGCGCGGGCCTGCGCCTTGACGTACTCCGGGTCCTGCCAGCGGGCCTTGTCCCGGCGCAGCTGCTCGACCTGCTGGCGCGCGTGGTCGGCCTTCGCCCGTTGGGCGGAGATCTCGGCGCGCTGGGAGATGAACTGCCGCGTCGGGTAGGCGAGGATCGCCACCAGCGAGCAGAGCACCAGGACGAGGACGGTCGCCCGGCTCGTGAACCGAGGCCGGGCCGCCAAGCCCGGGATCCTCCAGCCTGCCATCTCCCGTATCCCCTCCTGGTCGCGACGGTGCCCCGCCGTCCACCCTACGGGGTGAACGGCGGGGCACCGGTCAGGCTTGCGCGACCTCGCGGTCTCAGCCCTCGTGCTTGAACCGCGGGAAGGCGCCGCGGCCGGCGTACTCGGCGGCGTCGTCGAGGATCTCCTCGATGCGCAGCAGCTGGTTGTACTTGGCGACGCGCTCGGAGCGGGCCGGGGCACCGGTCTTGATCTGGCCGCAGTTGGTGGCGACGGCCAGGTCGGCGATGGTGACGTCCTCGGTCTCGCCGGAGCGGTGCGACATCATGCAGCGGTAGCCGTTGCGCTGGGCCAGCTCGACGGCGTCCAGGGTCTCGGTCAGCGAACCGATCTGGTTCACCTTCACCAGCAGCGCGTTGGCGGTGCCGGTCTCGATGCCCTTGGCCAGGCGGGCCGGGTTGGTGACGAACAGGTCGTCGCCGACCAGCTGGACCTTGTCGCCCAGCTTGACGGTCATGGCCTTCCAGCCGTCCCAGTCCGACTCGTCCAGCGGGTCCTCGATGGAGACCAGCGGGTAGGCGGCGACCAGCTCGGCGTAGTACTCGATGAGCTCGGCGGCGGAGAGGGCCTTGCCCTCGAACTGGTAGGCGCCGTCCTTGTAGAACTCGGAGGCGGCGACGTCCAGGGCCAGCGCGACGTCCCGGCCGGGCACGTAGCCGGCCTTCTGGATGGCCTCGGTGATGAGGTCCAGGGCCTCGCGGTTGCTGTCCAGGTTCGGCGCGAAGCCGCCCTCGTCGCCGAGGCCGGTGGACAGGCCGCGCTCCTTCAGCACGCCCTTGAGGGTGTGGTAGACCTCGACGCCCCAGCGGACGGCCTCGGAGAAGGACTCCGCGCCGATCGGGGCGATCATGAACTCCTGGATGTCGACGTTGGAGTCCGCGTGCGAGCCGCCGTTGAGGATGTTCATCATCGGCACGGGCAGCACGTGGGCGTTCGGGCCGCCCAGGTAGCGGAACAGCGGCAGGTCGCTGGCCTCGGAGGCGGCGTGCGCCACGGCCAGCGAGACGCCGAGGATCGCGTTGGCGCCGAGCGAGGACTTGTCCGGGGTGGCGTCCAGGTCGAGCATGGCCTGGTCGATCAGGCGCTGCTCGGTGGCGTCGTAGCCGACCAGCTCCGGGCCGATCTGCTCGATGACGGCCAGGACGGCCTTCTCCACGCCCTTGCCGAAGTAGCGGTTCTTGTCGCCGTCGCGAAGCTCCAGGGCCTCGAAGGCTCCGGTGGAGGCACCCGACGGGACAGCGGCACGGCCGGTGCTGCCGTCGTCGAGGCCCACCTCGACCTCGACCGTGGGGTTGCCACGCGAGTCGAGGATCTCACGGGCTACGACGACATCGATGGACGGCACGAGGCATCTCCTTGCGGAAGCAGGGTCCGGCTGACGTTGGTGCTGCCGGCGGGACGATTGCGGAGTCGTTACGACCAGAGCCTAACCGCCCGGGCCCCCGGGGCCACGCTGGCCTCGGTCCCGTCTCAGCGTGTGGCCGCACTACCCACCGGTAGTTCACCCGCCCGCCCGGGCGAACCGGCCCGAATCCGGGCGGAGGGGGACGGATCCCCGCCCCCCTCCGCCCGGCGGGCGGGAGCGGCTCAGCCGAGGTGCAGGACCTGGCCGGGCATGATCAGGTTCGGGTCGCCGCCGACGGTGCCGCGGTTGCCGTCGTAGACCGACTGCCAGCCACCGGTGACGCCCTGGGCGGCGGCGATGGTCGACAGCGTGTCGCCGGACCGGACGGTGTAGTCGTGGCCGCCCTGCGCGGCGGCCGGGGCGGTGCGCACGGCCGGAGCGGGCTGGGCGGCCTGCGGCGCGTAGTGCTGCGGGGCGGCGGCCTGCGGCGCGAACTGCTGGTAGACGCTCTGGTGGCTGGTCCAGTACCAGGTGCCGTTGTTCTGGTACCAGAACACCTTCGCGTCGGCGTCCCAGCCGGCCTTGCCGGAGAAGCCCGGGGCCTGCGGCTGCGCCTGCTGCGGCGCGGGCTGCTGGGCGGCCGGCTTCGGGGCGGCCGGCTGGGCGGGCTTGGCGGCGGGCTGCGCCGGCTTGGCCGCGGGCTGGGCCGGCTTGGCGGCCGGCTTCGCGGCGGCGGGCTTGTCGTCCGAGGAGGTGTCGACGCTCGCCGGCGCGCCGCCCTTGCTCAGGCCGGCCTTCTGCGAGCAGACCGGCCAGGCGCCCGGCCCCTGCGAGGCGAGGACCTTCTCGGCGACGGCGATCTGCTGGCCCTTGCTGGCCTGGTTGGCCTGCGGCGCGTACGCGGTGCCGCCGTACGCCTTCCAGGTGCCGGAGGTGAACTGCAGGCCCCCGTAGAAGCCGTTGCCGGTGTTGATGCTCCAGTTGCCACCGCTCTCGCACTGCGCGACGGAGTCCCAGGCGGAGGCCGGGGCGGCGGAGGCGCCGGTGGCGGTGAGGATCGGCATCGCGAGTCCGACGCCGGCCACACCGGCGACGGCGATGGCCTTCTCGGCCTGGGTACGACGACGGTGGCGGCCAGTTCCAACGAACAGCATGAAGGTCCCTCTCCGCACGCCTGCGAGGTGAGCTGTCGGGTTCGGACCGGGAGGTGGCCCGGCCGCCGTCAGCGGAAACGATTCCGCTCGGGCGGCTTCACCCCAAGCCGTGGGGAAACGGCAACAAACCTGGTTCCCCCGCCCCTGCCCAGGGTTCTGGTCGGTTTCCCGTGACGCGGCGGGCAGGATTCGGCGTCCCGCGCACGAGGTCCGCAGCTGCGAACTCCAGGGAGAGTAGACAGATCCTCAGACCAATCACAAGCTCATATCACCGATATCACACAGAAATCACGGCCCGCGCTCGATCGCCCACCAACCGTGCGGCTATGTCCGGATTGATGGAGGTTCAGCCACCCCTCCAACGGCCGCCGGCGACACCCAGTCAGCGTGTCGGAGGGTCGGAAGGTTCCCGGAGGACGGCCGGCGGCGCGTGCGGGGAACGGCTCTCCGGGCTGAATTCCACCGGGAGTTCCCGCAGTCCCCGCATGATCAGGCCACCGCGCCAGCGCAGATTCTCCGGGCTTTCCGCCAACTGCAGATCCGGCAGCCGGGAAAGCAGCGTGGCCAGCGCGCTCCGGCCCTCCAGCCGGGCCAGCGGGGCCCCGATGCAGTAGTGGATCCCGTGGCCGAAACCCAGGTGCGGGTTGTCCGTTCGCGCCAGGTCCAGGGTGTTCTCGTCCGAGAACCTGGCCGGATCCCGGTCCGCCGCGGCCAGCACCACCAGCACCGGGTCCCCCACCGGGATGTCCACCCCGCCGATCGACACCGGCCGGGTCGCGAACCGCCACGTCGCCAGCTCCACCGGCCCGTCGTAGCGCAGCAGTTCCTCGATCCCGGTCTCCAGCAGCGCGCTCTCGCCGCGCGCCACCGACTCCTGCAGCAGCCTGCGCTGCTCCGGGTTGCGCAGCAGCGCGTACGTCCCGTTGCCGATCAGGTTGACGGTCGTCTCGAAGCCCGCGAACAGCAGGATGAAGGCCATCGCGGCGGCCTCGTTCTCGGTCAGGTGCTCCCCGTGGTCGCTCGCCCGGATCAGGCCCGAGATCAGGTCGTCCCCCAGGTCCGCCCGCTTGCGGTGGATCAGCTCCAGCAGGTACGCCCGCATCCGCTTCACCGCCCGGCCCACGCCGCCGCGCTGGCCGCCGCCGTGCCGGATCATCATCCCCGCCCAGTCGCGGAAGTCGTCCTGGTCCTCGGCCGGCACGCCCAGCATGTCGCAGATCGCGTAGATGGGGAGCGGGAACGCGAACTCGTGGATCAGGTCCGCCGACCCGCGCTGCGCGAAGCCGTCGATCAGGCGGTCCGTGAGCTGCTGCACCCGCGGCTCGAACTCCGCGACCCGGCGCGGCGTGAACGCCTTCGACACCAGGCGGCGCAGCCGGGTGTGGTCCGGCGGGTCGATGTTCAGCAGGTGCGTCATCAAGTCCGCCTGGCGCTCCCCCGGGATGCCGACCCGGCCGGTGCGGTGGGCCTGCTCGCTGTGGTGCGCCGGGTTCTTCGACAGCCGGCCGTCCGCGAGCGCCTGCCGCGCGTCCGCGTACCGGGTCACCAGCCAGGCCTCCACCCCGCTGGGCAGCGTCGTGCGGTGCACCGGGGCGTGCTCGCGCAGCCAGGCGTAGGCGGGGTACGGATCTGCGGCGAACTCCCAGGTGAAGAGCTGCGGGGCGGTGGGGGCGGGCTGCGCTGACATGGACCGACCGTATCCGGTGCACCGGGGCCCGCCGCCCCGCGGACGCGGGTTCCGGGACGGACCCTTGGACAGGTCTTAACCGTAGGGCGGGCGTGAGCCTGGTCACCTGAGGGGTAATCCCTGTTGCGGAGGGTCAGGTCGTGCCTACGATCCTCCGCAGAAATCGTGGGCGCCGGTGCGGTGTCGCCCACAGGGAGGAGCAGACCATGCGGGTGAGCGGGGCAGTCGTCGTCATCGCGGTACTCGACGGCGGGTCGGGAGCCGACCTCGCCCGCCGGTTCACCGCGGCCGGCGCCGCCGGTGTGCTGATCGCCGACCAGCACGTCGGCGTGGCCGAGGACCTCGCCACCGAGCTCGACCGGCCGGGCTGCCCGGTCGTCGGCGTCGGCGGGGACATCCGCCGCCCCAGCGACGTCGCCGCCCTCGTCGACACCGCCGAGAAGCACCTGGGCCCGATCGACCTGTTCTGCGTGGCCGGCCCCGGCGGCGAGCGGATCGTCTCCCTCGCCGACCTGCCCGACCACCTCGACCTGGAACGCCTCGCCGAGCTGCTCGCGCTCGTCGGCGAGGCCATCGGCGAGGTCGTCCCGCCGCAGCGGCGGCCGGTCGGGAGCACCGCCGCCGCGGCCTGAGCCGGCCCCTCCGCCCGCCGGCCGGCCGGCTACTCGCCGGCCGGTTCGAGGCCCTCGGCCGCGCGCACCGCGTCCCGGTACCCGCGCGCGGCCGACCGCAGCGCCGCGTCCACGTCCACCCCGGCGTCGTGCGCCCGCTGCACGACCGCCAGCAGCAGCCGGCCCGCCGACTCCGCCGTCAGCCCCCCGGGCAGCTCGTACGGCTCGTCCGGCACGCCCGCGAAACCGGCCTTGCGCACCCGCGACACCAGCTTCGCCGCGTACGCCAGCGACGGCAGCCCGGCCGGCACGCCGTCCAGCACCGACTCCCGGTCCGACTTCTCGGCCGCCTTCAGCTGCTCCCAGTTGGCCTCCACCTCGGCGGCGCCCTCCGCGGTGACGTCACCGAAGACGTGCGGGTGCCGGTAGACCAGCTTGTCGACGAGGTCGCCGGCCACGTCGTCGATCGAGAACGCCTCCGACGGGTGCTCCTCGGCGATCCTGGAGTGGAAGAAGACCTGGAGCAGCACGTCCCCCAGCTCCTCGCGGAGCGTCTCCCGGTCCCCCTCCTCGATCGCCTCGACGAGCTCGTACGCCTCCTCGACCAGGTACTTCACCAGGCTCTCGTGCGTCTGCTCGGCGTCCCACGGGCAGCCGCCCGGCGACCGCAGCCGGTCCATCACCGAGACCAGGTCCAGCAGGCGCGCCCCCGGGAGGTCGTAGGAGCCCGGCAGCACCTCGATCTCCGGCACCTCGCCCGCGTGCTCCACGGCCAGCCGGGCCAGGGCGTCCGTGAGCCCCGGATCCCCGTCCGGACTCCCCAGCCACACCGTCGCCCCGGTCTCCGCGGGCGCGGTCAGCAGCCGGGCCAGGGCCGGCGCCGACCCCGGCGCCACGACCTCCACCACGACCCCGGCCTGCCGCACCGCCGCCACCTGCGGGTGCCCCTCGTCCGCCACCAGCACCCGGCCGGCCGACCGCAGGGCCTCCCACGCCGGCCACGCCAGCAACCCGGGGGCCACCCGGTGGGTGGTGGTCAGCAGGATCAACTTCGCGCCCGGAACATTCGTCGTCACACCCCCGAACCTACCCGTCCGCGCCCCCGCCCCGGGCCGGAGAAGGGCAACTGCGCCCGACTCCCGGCCGGCCGCCGCGGACACGCGACGGCCGGCCCGGGCCGGGCCCGGGACCGCCGTCGCCCGCCGCCGGGCGCTACTTCCTCGAACCCGCCAGGTCGTCGAACATCGCCGACAGGAACTCGCCGCACCAGCCCAGCAGCTCCCGGCCGACCAGCGGCTTGCCGCCGATCCGCCCGGTGCTCGGCCGCGGCACCAGCAGCTGCTGGGCGGCCGCCTTGACCTGGCTGCGCGGGTAGAGCCGGTTCAGCCGCAGCTGCTGGGACTCCCGCAGCTCCACCGGCCCGAACCGGACGTTGGCACCCTGCAGGGTGATGTCCGCGATGCCGCACCGCCGGGCGTACAGCCGCAGCGCCGCGACCATCAGCAGGTTCTCCACGGGATCGGGCAGCTTGCCGTAGCGGTCGGTCAGTTCGTCCCGGACGTGCTGGATGTCCTCCTCGGAGTTGACCGCGGCGATCGAGCGGTACGCCTGCAGCCGCAGCCGCTCGCCGGGCGCGTAGTCGTGCGGCACGTGCGCGTCGACCGGCAGCTCGATCTTCACCTCCAGCGGCTCCTCCTCCGGCTCGCCGCCGTTCGCCAGCGACTCGCGGAACTCGGCCACCGCCTCGCCGACCATCCGCATGTAGAGGTCGAAGCCGACGCCCGCGATGTGCCCGGACTGCTCGCCGCCGAGCAGGTTGCCGGCGCCGCGGATCTCCAGGTCCTTCATCGCGACGTACATGCCGGCGCCCATCTCGGTGTGCTGGGCGATGGTGGCCAGCCGCTCGTGCGCCGTCTCGGTGAGCGGCTTCTCCGGCGGGTACAGCATGTAGGCGTAGCCGCGCTCGCGGCCTCGGCCGACCCGGCCGCGCAGCTGGTGCAGCTGGGAGAGGCCGAAGGTGTCGCCGCGCTCGACGATCAGGGTGTTGGCGTTGGAGATGTCGATGCCGGACTCCACGATCGTGGTCGACACCAGGACGTCGAACTCCTTCTCCCAGAAGTCGACGACGACCTTCTCCAGCTGGGTCTCCCCCATCTGCCCGTGCGCGGTGGCGATCCGCGCCTCGGGCACCAGGTCCTTGAGCCGGGCGGCCGCCTTGTCGATCGACTCCACCCGGTTGTGGATGTAGAAGACCTGGCCCTCGCGCAGGAGTTCGCGCCGGATCGCGGCCGAGATCTGCTTCTCGTCGTACGGGCCGACGAAGGTCAGCACCGGGTGCCGCTCCTCCGGCGGGGTGGTGATGGTCGACATCTCGCGGATGCCGGTGACGGCCATCTCCAGGGTGCGCGGGATCGGCGTCGCGGACATCGTGAGCACGTCCACGTTGGCCCGCAGCTTCTTCAGCTGCTCCTTGTGCTCGACGCCGAACCGCTGCTCCTCGTCGACGATGACCAGACCGAGGTCCTTGAACCTGGTCTCGGAGGAGAACAGCCGGTGGGTGCCGATGACGACGTCCACCGAGCCCTCGAACAGCCCCTCCAGCACGGCCTTGGCCTCGCCGTCGGTCTGGAAGCGGGACAGCGCCCGCACCGTCACGGGGAAGTTGGCGTAACGCTCCGCGAAGGTCGAGAAGTGCTGCTGCACCAGCAGCGTGGTCGGCACCAGCACCGCCACCTGCTTGCCGTCCTGCACCGCCTTGAAGGCCGCCCGCACCGCGATCTCGGTCTTTCCGTAGCCGACGTCGCCGCAGATCAGCCGGTCCATCGGGACGGACTTCTCCATGTCCGCCTTGACCTCGGCGATGGTGGTCAGCTGGTCCGGCGTCTCCGCGTAGGGGAAGGCGTCCTCCAGCTCGCGCTGCCACGGGGTGTCCGGGCCGAAGGTGTGGCCGGGTGCGGCCATCCGGGCCGAGTAGAGCTTGATCAGGTCGGCGGCGATCTCCTTGACCGCCTTCTTCGCCCGCTGCTTGGTCTTCGCCCAGTCCGCGCCGCCCAGCCGGTGCAGCGTCGGGGCCTCGCCGCCGACGTACTTGGTGACCTGGTCGAGCTGGTCGGTCGGCACGAACAGCCGGTCGCCGGGGTGGCCGCGCTTGGCGGGGGCGTACTCCAGCACCAGGTACTCGCGGGTGGCGCCCTGGACGGTCCGCTGCACCATCTCGACGTACCGGCCGACGCCGTGGGCCTCGTGGACGACGTAGTCGCCGGCCACCAGGGCCAGCGGGTCGATCGCGTTGCGGCGGCGGGAGGGCATCCGGCGCATGTCCTTGGTGGAGGACCGCTGGCCGGACAGGTCGGTCTCGGTGATGACGGTGAGCTTGAGGGCCTCGTCGACGAAGCCGTGCTCGATCGAGCCGCAGGAGACGTGGACGACGTCCCGGGTCGGCGCCTCGGCGAGGTCGGCGACCAGCCGGGCCGGGATGCCCTCGTTGCCCAGCACCTCGGCGAGCCGGGAGGCGGGCCCGTGGCCCTCCGTCACCATGACGACCCGCCAGTCGGCGGCCAGCCGCTCCTTGGCGTCGGCGATCGCCCGGGCGGTGTCGCCGCGGTAGGCCTCCACGGCGTGCATGCCGAGGGTCAGCGTGTTGGCGTCGAACTCCAGGATGCCGTCGACCGCCGACTCGCTGGTCGCGAAGGGGCTGACCGACCACCAGGGCAGCCCGATCTCGTCGGCGTGCTCGCGCACCTCGGCGAGCGAGCGCAGCGAGGCGGCGGAGACGTCGATCGCCTCCAGGTCGATCGGCCGGTCCCCGCCGGACGCGGCGGCGACCCAGGAGGCGTGCAGGAACTCCTGGCTGGTCGCCACCAGGTCGGCGGCCCGGGTGCGGACCCGCTCCGGGTCGCAGACCACGGTGACCGAGCCGATCGGCAGCACGTCGAGCAGCAGCTCCATGTCGTCGACCAGGACCGGCGCCAGCGACTCCATGCCCTCGACCGCGATGCCCTCGGCGATCTTGTCCAGGATCTCGGCCAGCCCGGGGTGCGCGGCCGACAGCTCGGCGGCCCGCGCCCGCACCTCGTCGGTGAGCAGCAGCTCGCGGCAGGGCGGCGCCCAGAGGCCGTGCTCGGCGATCTCCAGCGAGCGCTGGTCGGCGACCTTGAAGTAGCGGACCTCCTCGACCTCGTCGCCCCAGAACTCCACCCGCAGCGGGTGCTCCTCGGTCGGCGGGAAGACGTCCAGGATGCCGCCGCGGACGGCGAACTCGCCGCGCTTCTCGACCAGTTCGACGCGCGCGTAGGCGGCTGCGGCGAGCCGCCGGGCGACCTCCTCCAGATCGTGCGACTCACTGCGCCGGACGGCCACCGGCTCCAGCTCGGCCAGCCCCTTCACCTGCGGCTGGAGCACCGAGCGGACGGGCGCGACCACCACCTGCACCGGCCCGGCCGCCGGGTCGTCCGCCCGCGGGTGCACGATCCGGCGCAGCACGGCCAGCCGGCGGCCGACGGTGTCCGAGCGGGGCGACAGCCGCTCGTGCGGCAGCGTCTCCCAGGCCGGGTACTCGGCGACGGCGTCGGGCGGCAGCAGCGAGCGCAGCGAGGCCGCGAGGTCCTCGGCCTCCCGCCCGGTCGCGGTCACGGCGAGCACCGGACGGCCCCGGTCCCCGGCGGCCCGGCCGGCGAGGGCGCGGGCCAGCGCGGCGATGGCGAACGGCCGGGCCGCGGGCGGTCCGACCAGGTCCAGGTGGCGGCGGCCGCCGGCCGCGGCTCCGGCGGCGGTCGCCGCCTCGATCGCCTCGGCGAGCGCCGCGTCCCGCGCGACGACATCGAGCAGTCCGGTCAGACTCATCTGGGGTCTCTTCTTCGTCCCGTGGCTGGTGCTGCCTCCGGGCGGCGAAGGCCTGCCGGGGCAACGCGAACGGCCCGGCACGCCGAGCGGCCGGGGGTCTCCAGCCTACGCCGCGGCACGGACACGCACGCGGTGTACGACCCCGGCGGGGCCTGGCGGGGACGAACCGCCGCCCCGGCCGCGGCAGGGCCCGCAGGCCGGGCGCCGGAGGGGCCCGCGCGGGCGCCCGGCACCGGCCCGCGGCACGACCGGGGGGCGAGCGCGGCGCGAGCCCGGTGCGACCGCGGACGAACGACCGGACGCGGGGGCCGCCCGGCGGGTGGACGAACCGGCCGGAGCCCGGCTCCGCGATCCGCCACGAGCTGGACATACTCCTGTCACTGGCCGTCCATGGAGATCGCGCACCATGGTGAACGTGCCCGCCGCACCCAACCGTGGGGGATGGCTGTGGCGGCACTGTCGCACCCCCGATGGGGGTCGGAGGTGCGAGGCCGGGCGACCCTGGGTGGGGGCGCCCGCCCAAGCGCCGGGAACCGTGGCGCCCTTTCCTGGAGGGCGCCACGGGTCTCGGCCTCACTCTTTCGCGGGCCCTCCCGCGGCGGTGCCCCGGGCCGGCGGACGTCCGTCGCCCGGTGCCGGTGCCGGTGCCGCGGGCAACGGACGGCCTGCGGCCCGCACGGCCGCCGGACGACGCGACCGCCCTGCCGGCCGGTCCGTGCGGCGGGTCAGCGCCGGCGGTAGCTCACCGTGTTCGGAGTCGCGTAGCCGCTGCCGTCGTCCACGATGACGATCTTCGGGATGATCCGGGTCTCGTCCTGCGGCTCCGCGTCGGCGCCCTCGCCCTCCTCCGCGGCGGCGGCCTCCGGCGGCGCGGCCGGCCTCGGCGGCACCGAGGACGGTTCGACCGGCCCGGTCACCACGGCGACGGGCGCCCGGCCCGCGGAGGACGCGGCGCCGGAGGCCGCCGAGGCACCCGCGGGGGAGCCGACCACCGGCATCCGCAGCACCGCCGTCGCCTTCTCCCGCCCGGCGGCTCCGGCCGGCTCCGTCCCGGTCTGCTCCGCACCGGCCCGCTCCGCGCCGGTCTGCGAGGGCCCGGCCGGCACGACGGCCTTCCGGAGGCCGGCCACCGCGATCTCGCCGGTGTCCGCCTCCGGGTCGACGGGCACCGCGTCGGCGACGGCGTCCGCGACCCCGTCCACCGGTCCGGTCGGCGCGGCGGCCGGCGGCTCGGGCTCGATGGCGCCCACCGCCGCGCCGGTGAGCGAGGCGAGGGTGGCCTTGATGTGGTCGAGGTGCTGCTGGACGGTCTCCAGCCGGTTGTCGAACTCGCGCTGCTCGCGCTCGCTCGCCGCGTTGATCCGCTCCGCCTCCCGGCGGGCCTGCTCGACCAGCTGGTCGGCCTTGGCCTGGGCGTCGGTCTCCAGCTGCTTGATCCGGCCGAGCACCGTCTCCCGGTGCTGCTCGGCCTCCTTGACCCGGCGCTCGGCGGTCGAGGAGACTTCGGCGTCCTCGGCGTCGGCCCTGGCCTGCGCCTGGGCGAAGGTCTCGTCGGCCTTCCGGCGCAGTTCGGCGAGCTTGGCCTCGGCCTGCTCGCCGGCCTCGGCGGCGGCCACCCGCACCTTGGCGGCGTAGGCGGTGGCGGCGTCGCGGGCGGTGCGGCTCTCCCGGTCGGCCTCGGCCCGGATTCCCTCGGCCTCGGCGCGGGTGCGCTCGTCGGTGCGCCGGGCGGCCTGGTCGGCCTCGGCGCGGGTGGTGGCGCTGTACTCCTTGGCGACCCGGTCGAGCTCCTGGCCGGCGTCGTAGACCTCGTCGCGGAGGTCCTCGGCGAAGCGCTCGGCCTTCTCCCGGATGGCGCGCGCCTCGTTGCCGGCCATCGCGGCCAGTCCGGCGGCCTGCTCGCTGAGCACCTCGTAGTCGGGTTCCGGAGCCTCCTCGGCGGCCCGGCGGACGTCGGCCAGTCGGGCCTCCATCTGCCGGATCCCGGCGCCGAGCACGCTGAGCCGCTCCCACGCCTCGTCGCGCTGGGCCGTCAGCGCGGCCAGCGTTCGGTCGACCTGCTCGGGCGCGTAGCCGCGCCGGGCAGCGGTGAAGCCGTGCTGGGGGACGGCGTCGCTCATGGGCTCTTCCCCTCGTGTCGCGGGCTGCGGAGCCCATGATCGGACGGAACGGGCGGATCCGGAACCGGTTCTGCGATCCGGTCCGGATCCGGTCGTCAGGCGGACCGGAATGTGTCGAGGACCGGACGAGTAGACCCATCCTCTTGACCTATTTTGCGCAGATCTGGGCGAAACCCCAACGAGGCAGAGCCGCGGCGGCATGCCGAAGGGGTCGTTCCGGACACCGGAACGACCCCTCCCCACCTGCGAGGATCGGCGACGACCCGCTACAGCAGGCCGTCCCAGAACTGCTCCAGCAGCACGGCCCACCAGGTGTCCGCGGTCTGCAGGGCCGCCGGGTCGATCGCGGCGAGCTGGGCCTGGAAGTCGGTCGTCCAACGACCTGCCTGGTCCGGCGTCAGCCCGTACCGCAGCCGCCACATCCGGCCCAGCAGGGCCATCGAGCGGACGAACTCCGGTACACCACTGTTGACGAACCGGGGCGGCTGCCCGGTTCCGTCGACGTCCACGGCGACCACGTGCGCGGTGCCGTACTGGACGCAGAGCTGGCGGCCGTAGTCGTTGCCGAGCACCAGGTAGCCGCCGAAGTCCGGGGCCGCGGGCAGACCGCGTTCGGCGGCCAGCTCGGCGAGCGTCGGGATCGGCCGGCCCTCCTGCGCCTGGGCCCAGAAGAACGGCCCGAAGTCGCGCGGCAGACCGGCCCACATCAGGGACTGCGACACCGGCTCGGGCACGCCCTGGCGGGAGACGGCGCGCTGCTCGTAGCGGAACACGTTCTGGCCGAAGGCCGTCCCGAGTTCCTGGGCGAGCTGCTGCGGCGGGAGCGGCGGCAGCGGCTGGACCGTCCCGGGCGCGGGCAGCGGCACCCGCGACGGGCGGACCCGCTGGGCGCCGGACGCGAGCTGGTGCAGCTCGTCCAGGTGGTCCAGCAGCTCGGCCATGCCGGCCTGCCGGGAGGCGTGGTCACGGCCGTACGCGGCGGTGTGGGTGAGCCGCACGTTCGGCCAGGACGCGGCGATCATGCGGTTGCAGTAGCCGCCCGGCAGGTCGCAGGACTCCAGCTCGGTGTACAGCTCCAGCACCTGCTCCGGCGGCACGTTCAGCCGCCGCAGGTCCTGCAGGATCTTCCACTCCGGGTGCGGTGTGCCGGGCTCGCTGCGGTGCAGCAGCTTCTGCTCGGAGCCGTCCGGGCCCCGGTAGCTGAGCGCGGCGAAGTAGCCGGGGCCGACCGTCGGAACCCCGGGCGGCACGGCGGCCGCGGACGGGCCGGGCACCGGCGCCGCCGGCGGGACGGCCCCGGCCGGGTTCGGGTAGCCGTAGCCGGCCGCGGGCGCGGCGGGGGCCGCCGGGCCGCCGGGCGGCGGCGGGACGGCGGGACCGCCGGACGGCGGGGTCCCCGGGTCGGCCGGGGCGGCGGCCAGCAGGGCCGGGTCGATCGCACCGGCCAGCTGGGTCGCCTCGTACGCCACGCCGCCCGCGGGGGTGCCCTGCGGGGCCGGGGCGGCCGGCGGGGCCTCCGCACCGCGCAGGCCCGCCGGGGGCGGGGGCGGCGGGGCCGAGGCGGCTCCACGGCCGCCGGGGGCGGCGGCGGGCGCGCCGGCGCCCGGGGTCTGCCGCAGCCCGGCGGGCGGGGGCGGCGGCGGGGCCGAGCCCGGGTTGCGGCCGAGCGAGACGCCGTGCGAGCCGCCCTGGCCGGGAGCACCGCCGCGCAGCGCGGCCGGCGGGGGCGGCGGCGGGGCCGAGCCGGGGCCGCGGCCGCCCTGCGGCACCCCGCCCGCCGGGGGCGCGGGCGTCCCGCCGGCCGGGGTGCCGGGGGCCGGGGCACCGGGCAGACCGGCGAGTCCGGGCAGCGAACCGGGCGTGGCGAGCATGGTCGCCGCGTGCTCCACCGGTGCGGCGGGCGCGGCCGGGGCACCGGGCACGCCGCCGGGCGTGGCGAGCATGGTCGCCGCCTGCTCCACGGGCGCGGCCGGGGCGGCCGGGGCACCGGGCAGGCCCAGCAGGCCCGCCATGGCGTCCGGCGACGCGAGCAGCGTCGGAGCCGGCTCGGCGGCGGGCGCGGGCGCCGGCGGCTGCGGCTGCGGCTGCGGCTGCGGCGCGGCGGGCGTGGGCGCCGGGACGGGCGGCACGCCGTAGCCGCCCTCCGGCGGCATCAGCATGGTCGCGGCCTCGGCGCCGTTCGGCACGGGGGCCTCCGGCCGGTCCGATCCGGTGATCCGCAGCCCCTCGGGCATCAGGACGGTGGCCGCCTCGGCACCGGGCGGCGACACCTGGGCGCCCGGCGCCGGGGCGGCCGCGGGGGCCTGCGGCGGGGCGGCGGGCTCGTCGTGGCCGGGCGGCGGAGCGAGCATGGTCGGCGCGTCCCCGGCGGGCCGGTCGGAGACCGGCGGCGCGGTCAGCACGGCCGGCGCCGGCGGCTGGGCCGGCGGGCCGGCGGGCGTGGCCGGGGCGGGCACCGGCGCGGGTGCGGGTGCAGGCACGACGGCGGGTTCGGGTACGGGCACCGGCGCGGCGGCGGGTGCCGGGGCACCGGCCGCCCCCAGCCGTTCCGCCTCGGCCGCGATCGCCGCGGCCCCCGCCTCCTGCAGCCACTGCGGCGGGCTGAGCAGGAAGGACGTCGCCTCGACCGGTCCGGGCGCGGGCTTGGCCGCGCCCGCCGGGTTGGCCGCGACCGGCCGCCCGTAGAGCTCCTCGTACTGCCGGACCACCTCGTTGACGGGCAGCGCCGGCCAGAGCGTGCTGGCGCCGGAGTCCCGGGCGATCACCAGCCGCGCCTCACCGGACGAGCCGGACGAGCCGGCCGTGCCGTCCGCCGCACCCGACGGACCGTCCGCCCCCGCGGGCGGCACCGCCCAGCAGACGAAGCCCAGGTCGAACTCGCGGACCCGCACCTCGCGCTGCTGCGCCCGCGGCACCCCGCCGTTGATCCACTCCTCGGCGAGCTCCTGCGCCTGCGCGTACGTCACCACGCCCGGTTCACCCCTGTCCCCATCCTCGTCGTCCCCGCTCGTTCCACCACCGCGACCACGTCAGCCCACCGGGACGGCCCGGGCGAACCCGCCGTCCACCATCAGCTCCGCGACCGTCTCCAGCTCCGGCGGGCTGCCGGCCAGCCGCAGCAGGAAGGCGTCGAAGTCCTCGCCGCAGGGCAGCAGCAGCCGGGCGCAGCGGTCCTCCGGGCTCTCCGCGGCGCCGGTGTCGCGGGCGTCGTCGTACAGGTGGAACCAGACCGAGCCGATCCGGTCCCCGCGGACCTTGAGCGCGATCAGGCCGCCCTGCGCGTAGGCGATGCCCAGGTAGTCCTTGGTGAGGTGGTCGCGCAGGCACTTGTTGGCGTACACGACGTCCTCGGTGCCGTACTCCTCGGTGAGCGTGAGGAACGGCTGGTCGAGCAGCATGCCGAGCTCGGTGTCCAGCGCGACGCCGACCGGGCCGTGGCCGCCGGCCAGCTTGAGGAACGTCCGGTAGGCGCCGGGCAGCCGGTAGCCGAGCCGCTCCTCGGCGTTCTGCACCAGGTCCTCGGGGACGCCGATCGGGTCGCCGCCGTCCTTGGCCAGCGAGAAGTGCACCGGGCGGCGCTCCTGCAGCGGGCGGGTGCCGCGCCGGGTGTGGTCGGCGCCGGAGGTGCTCAGTCCGCCGTGGTGCCGCAGCAGCGCCTTGACCTCGACCGGGACGAGCTCCATCCGCCGCCAGCCGGGGGTGGCCCGGCCGACCGCGTGGTGCCAGGTCCAACCGGGCGGGGTGGCGACGGCGGTGTCCAGGTCGGCCCAGAGCGGGTGGCCCTGGGTGAACAGCGCGGCGTTCGCCGACACGTAGTCCGTCAGCCGCAGCTCGTCCACGCCGAAGCCGTCCGGCGGATCGGCGACCTCGGCCGCGGCGGCCGCGTACGGGCCGAAGTCCGGGTAGCCGTGCTCGTCCACCCTGACCCCGGCGGGGTGCCGCTCGGCCCGGACCGGGTCCGGGAACTGCACCACCTGACCTGCGTACGCCGCGTTCGGTGCGGCGGTGACGCCGGGCCGACCTGTCGTCATCTGGGAGCCCCCACTGGCTGCTGCAAATTCTCGGTGCGCTTGCTGGGCACCAGCCTAGGGCCCGCCGTCAAACCCCCCGCTGGCGGGCGAGGCCGGGGCCTCCGGGCTCCCCGGGCGGGGCGGGCCGGGCGCACGGGGGCCGGGGCGCGCCCTCCACCGACCGACGCGCCCCGGACAGCTCCGGCAGCGCTCTGACGGAGCGAACCGGCCCGCGGGGTGCACGGCCCGCGGGGTGCACGGGCGGCTGGGTGGACGGCCCGCGGGGTACACGGGCGGCGGCGCGAGCGCGCCCGGCGGCGCCCCGGCATCCTGTTCGGGGGCGCTCGCACGCACTGCCGCGCGCCGACGCGGATCGGGTGACGGCCCGCCCGGGCGGCCCCAACGGCCTTTCCGCGCAGCGGATCCGGCCCCGGACGCGGCCGGGCGCAGGGCCGGCCCGAGCGCCCCCGGGCCCGCTGCCGGAACGGTACCGGCCGCCGCCGGGACCGGACGGCGGTTTCGGGAAATCAGCGGACAAGTCGTGACGGTCCCGTGCGGATCCGGCCGCGGTCCGGCGATGATCGGGTGACCACCCGGCCCGTCCCGTACGCCCGTTCGACGACCCCGCACCCCGGTTGTACGGATGTCGGTGTCATTTGACAGGCTTGCCCCGGACCGGCCCCCACCGGTCCTGACGCCAGCGGGAACGAGGAGGAGGACGACGCATGACCACCGGTGAGCCCGCGGGCCCGCCCGTGCTGCGCCACCACCGCGACAGCCTGCTGCCCGCCGTCGCCGCCGCGCTCTCGCTCAAGGGCGGCGAGGTGCACACCCTGGCGGGCGACAAGGCCGACCGGCGGCCGGTACTGCACCACCTGGTCGGCGGTTTCCTGGACACCCTGCCGGTCGAGGCGCGCGAGCGGTTCACCGGGCGCTGCCCGGAGGCCGTCCTGCTCTCCCAGTACCTGACCGCGGTCGACGGCCGGCGCTCCAAGCGCGCCGCCCGCAAGCCGATGAGCCTTCAGGACGCCCGCAAGGCGCTCAAGGGCTCCCGGATGACGACCGTCCGCATCCGCGAGGAGGGGGATCCGGCGCACGGCACGCACGCCCCGCCGTGCCGCTCCTGCACGCCGATGCTGGAGCACTTCACCGTGCAGAGCGTCGCCGTCGGGCCGCCCGCGCCCTGACCGCGCCCCCGCACGCCCCTGTCCCCGACCCCAGGAGTCCGCCCTGAACCCGCCCAGCCCGCCCCCGCCCCCGCCGGCCACCCTCGCCGCGGGAACCGCCGGGCGGACCCGCCCGCGCTTCCCCGCCGACGTCGCCGCCGAGCTCAAGGCGGCCGGCTGGCACCCCGGCCGCTGGCAGATCCAGCAGGCCGAGGAGTGGGCCGACGCCCTGGTCGGGCACGGCGGGCCGGCCGGCCCGCGGCACGCGGTGTTCCCGGCGGCGGTGGAGGCCTGGGCCGAGTTCGGCGGCCTCGCCTTCGACCTGTCCGGCCCGGGCCGCCAGCTGGCCCGCACCCCGTTCCTGATCGACCCGCTGCGCGGGCTGCACCAGCCGCGGACCCTCCTCGACCTCGGCCGCGCCCTGGGGGCCCAACTGGCCCCGCTCGGCGAGGAGGCCCACGGACAGGCGCTGCTGGCCGTCGACGAGGAGGGCCGGGTCTACAGCCTGGACCACACCGGCGAGTGGTTCCTCGGCCACGGCATCGACCAGGCGATCACCGCGCTCGTGCTCGGCACCGCCCCGGAACGACTGCGCACCGCCGACGAGGTCTAACGGCCGTCCGGGCCGCGTCCGGCGCACCTTCCGCGCAACGCCCGCCGGGGAGAGGCGGTCCGAGCCCCCGTCAGCGCAGCGGCTCGGCCCGGACGGCCAGCCGGGACGGCAGGACCGCCTCCACCCGGAACCCGCCGTCCGCCTCCGGACCGGACGAGAAGGTGCCGCCCAGCGCGATCACCCGCTCCCGCATCCCGACCAGACCGTTGCCGCCGCTGGGCAGCTCCGCCCCGCCCCCGGCACCGCCCGGGCAGGCGTTCACCACGCTGACCCGCACCCCGTTCGGCGCGTAGGCGAGGAGCACCGACACCTGGGCGCCGCCGGCGTGCTTGTGCGCGTTGGTCAGGCCCTCCTGGACGACCCGGTAGGCCGTCTGCTCGGCCTCGCCGGTGAACTCCTGACTGCTGCCGCTGACGGTCAACGTCACCGCCATGCCGGCCGCCCGCGACTGGTCGACCAGCCGCGGCAGCCCGGCCAGCGAGTCCGGCTCCGGCGGCCGCTCGTCGTCCATCCGCAGCACGCCGAGGATCTCCCGGAGCTCGTTCAGCGCCTGCCGGCCGACCTCGCCCATCAGCTTGGCGCTCTGCGCCGCCTTCTGCGGGTCCTTGGCCGCGATCCGCTCCAGCGCCCCCGCGTGCACCACCATCAGGGACACCCGGTGCGCCACCACGTCGTGCATCTCCCGGGCGATCCGGGTGCGCTCCTCCAGCCGGGCCCGGCGGGCGCGCTCCTGGGCCTGCTCGGCCAGCAGGTCCAGCTCGGCCTCGAGGCCGTGCGCGCGGTCCTTCAGCGAGTCGATCAGCCGCCGCCGCGCGCCCACGTACAGGCCGGTCACCACCGGCGGGACGGTCAGGCCGACGGCGACCAGGACGGCTATCAGCACCTGCCCCCAGAGCGGCGGCTCCTCCACCACGGCATCGCCGGGTGTGAGCATCGAGACCATCATCACGGCGACGGCCTCGGCGAAGGCCAGCGCGGACAGCGACACCACCCGCCAGCGGCGCGAGGGCCACTCCCAGGTCTCCGCCAGGGTGTACAGCGACACCACCAGCAGCAGCACGCCGAGCATCCCGGGCATCGCCACCAGGGTCACCAGCACCGGGACGGCCGGCCAGCGGCGGCGCAGCACCAGCGATCCGCCCGCCAGCGCGCCGAGCAGTGCGAGGCCGGCCACGGCCGTGGAGCTCAGGTGCACCCGGGCGGAGAGGAAGGCGATCGTGCTCAGCGCGCACTCCAGCGCCGCGAGCACCGCCAGCCCGATGTCCAGGAGGGCGCTGCGCGGCCGCTTCCACCACCAGAACGACCGGACCGGCGCGCGCTCCCCAGGCGACTTGCTCATGGCCGACAGCCTAAGCGGCAACCCCGTCCCCTCCCCACCGGGATTCTCCCCGACACCCGACCGAGCCCTTCAGTGGTCCAGACCACAGGTCGATTTCGGCGAGACTGTCCGCCATCCGGCCACCTCGCGGACAGCGACCGCCCCGACACCTATGCTGGTCGCGTCGGACAGCGCGGTCCGCACGCGTCACACCCGCCCCACGCGGACGGGACTCCTGACGATGAGCCGTTGCCGAACCCCACCACCTCAGGGAGCCAGCTGTGACCGCTCCGGTCCCCACTCCGGCGGACAGCCCCACCGTCGGCGCCGCCGGCCCAGTCGCCGACAACTCGGCCCTGCGTGCGGACATCCGCCGCCTCGGCGACCTGCTCGGCGAGACGCTGGTCCGCCAGGAGGGCCCCCAGCTGCTGGGCCTGGTCGAACAGGTCCGCCTGCTCAGCCGCACCGACGGCGAGGCCACCGCCGAACTGCTCTCCGACATCGACCTGGACACCGCGGCCAAGCTGGTCCGCGCGTTCTCCACGTACTTCCACCTCGCCAACGTCACCGAGCAGGTGCACCGCGGCCGCGAGTTCGCCACCCGCCGCGCCCGGGAAGGCTCCCTGCTCGCCCAGACCGCCGACCAGCTCGCCGACGCGGACCCCAAGCACCTCGAGGACACCCTCGCCCACCTCGCGGTCCGCCCGGTCTTCACCGCGCACCCGACCGAGGCCGCCCGCCGCAGCGTCCTCAACAAGCTGCGCCGCATCGGCGAACTCCTCGACCGCATCCACCGCGAGGAGATCGCCGCCGGCCTCTCCCACGCCGACCGCGCCCGCACCACCAGCGCCCGCCGCCAGGCCGACCGCCGGCTCGCCGAGGTCATCGACCTGCTCTGGCAGACCGACGAGCTCCGCATCGCCCGCCCCGAGCCCACCGACGAGGCCCGCAACGCCGTCTACTACCTGGACGAGCTCTACCGCGACGCCGTCCCGGAGGTCCTGGAGGAGCTGCACGAGGAGCTCGGCCGGGTCGGCCTGACCCTGCCCGAGGGCGTCCGCCCGCTCACCTTCGGCACCTGGATCGGCGGCGACCGCGACGGCAACCCCAACGTCACCCCGCAGGTCACCTGGGACGTCCTCAACCTCCAGCACGAGTACGGCATCATGGACGCCCTGGCCGCCGTCGACGACCTGCGCGGCACCCTCTCCACCTCCGAGCGGCTGGCCGGCGCCTCCGTCGAACTGCTCGCCTCGCTCAACGACGACCTGCACCGGCTCCCCGAACTCAGCCCCCGCTACAAGCGGATGAACGCCGAGGAGCCCTACCGGCTGAAGGCCACCTGCGTCCGGCTCAAGCTGGAGAACACCCGCGAGCGCCTCGCCCAGGGCACCCCGCACGTCCAGGGCCGCGACTACCTCGGCACCCGCGAACTCATCACCGACCTGCGGCTCATCCAGGACTCCCTGCGCGCCCACCGCGGCGAACTCATCGCCGACGGCCGGCTCGCCCGCGCGATCCGCACCATCGAGGCCTTCGGCCTGCAGCTCGCCACCATGGACGTCCGCGAGCACGCCGAGGCCCACCACCACGCCCTCGGCCAGCTCTTCGACCGCCTCGGCGAGGAGGCCTGGCGCTACGCGGACATGCCGCGCGAGTACCGGCAGAAGCTGCTCGCCAAGGAGCTCCGCTCGCGCCGTCCGCTCGCCCCCACCCCGGCCCCGCTGGACGCCGCCGGCACCAAGACCCTCGGCGTCTTCAACACCATCCGCGAGGGCTTCGAGCGCTTCGGCGACGAGATCGTCGAGAGCTACATCATCTCGATGTGCCAGGGCGCCGACGACGTCTTCGCCGCCACCGTGCTGGCCCGCGAGGCCGGCCTGGTCGACCTGCACGCCGGCATCGCCAAGATCGGCATCGTGCCGCTGCTGGAGACCACCGAGGAGCTCCAGAAGGCCGACCTCATCCTCGACGAGATGCTGTCGGACCCCTCCTACCGGCTGCTCGTCTCGCTGCGCGGCGACGTCCAGGAGGTCATGCTCGGCTACTCCGACTCCTCCAAGTTCGGCGGCATCACCACCTCCCAGTGGGAGATCCACCGCGCCCAGCGCCGGCTGCGCGACGTCGCCCACCGCTACGGCATCCGGCTGCGCCTCTTCCACGGCCGCGGCGGCACCGTCGGCCGCGGCGGCGGCCCCTCGCACGAGGCCATCCTGGCCCAGCCCTGGGGCACCCTGGAGGGCGAGATCAAGGTCACCGAGCAGGGCGAGGTCATCTCCGACAAGTACCTGCTCCCCTCCCTCGCCCGGGAGAACCTGGAGCTGACCATCTCCGCCACCCTCTCCGCCTCCGCGCTGCACACCGCCCCGCGCCAGGCCCCCGAGGAACTGGCCCGCTGGGACGCCGCGATGGACCAGGTCTCCGAGGCCGCCCACACCGCCTACCGCACCCTGGTCGAGCAGGACGACCTGCCGAAGTACTTCTTCGCGGCCACCCCGGTCGACCAGCTGGCCTCGCTGCACCTGGGCTCCCGCCCGTCCCGCCGCCCCGACTCCGGCGCCGGCCTCGACGGCCTGCGGGCCATCCCGTGGGTCTTCGGCTGGACGCAGTCCCGCCAGATCGTCCCCGGCTGGTTCGGCGTCGGCTCCGGCCTCGCCGCGGCCCGCGCGGCCGGCCTCGGCGACGTGCTCGACGAGATGTACGGCCAGTGGCACTTCTTCCGCAACTTCCTGTCCAACGTCGCCATGACGCTGGCCAAGACCGACCTGCGGATCGCCCGCCACTACGTCGAGCAGCTGGTGCCCGCCGAGCTGCACCACGTCTTCGACCAGATCGTCGCCGAGCACGAGCTCACCCTGCGCGAGGTGCTCCGGCTCACCGGCGAGGGCGAGCTGCTGGAGCACAATCCGGTGCTCAAGCAGACCTTCACCGTCCGCGACGCCTACCTCGACCCGATCTCCTACCTCCAGGTCGCGCTGCTGCGCCGCCAGCGCGAGGAGGTCGCGGCCGGCCGCACCGAGGACCCGCTGCGCGCCCGCGCGCTGCTGCTCACCGTCAACGGCATCGCCGCCGGCCTGCGCAACACCGGCTGACGACGGGCACGACGCAGGGGCCGCCGGCACGGTGCCGGCGGCCCCTCCGTCGTTCCGAACCGCCCGTCAGCCCGTCAGGACGACCTCGGCCACCCGCGAGCCGTACCGGGCGAGGATGTCGGCCCGGGCACTCTCCGGCCGCGCGACGTCCACCCGCACGCCGGCACCGTCGTTGCAGACCTGGGTCGAGACGATCTCCACCCCGCGGTCCTTCCAGTAGCCGGTGCCCTCCTCGGTGATGCGCTGCGCCAGCGCGGACAGCTCCGCCCTGGTGCCGACGGCGTCCCGGAACTCCAGCCGCACCTTCGTCGCGTCCACCCGGGCCCGCGCGGCCCGGTCGAAGTCGCTCCCGGGCTTGCGCATCACGTAGAGCGTGTGGGTGGCCTGGTCGCTGCAGGCGCCGAAGTACTGGTCCCGGTACGGGCCGACGGCCAGCTCCGCGACCGCCCGGGCCGCCTGGAAGAGGTCCGGGTCGATCGGGAAGCCGCCCACCGGCCGGAAGGCCGGCGACGCGTGCCCCGAGGGCTCGGAGGTGACCGTGCCGAAGGTCCAGGTCCGGCCGGTCGGCAACCCGGTGAACGGCATCCCCGAGGACGGCGCCCCGGACGAGGGCGCCCCGGTGGACGGCAGGCCGGACGAGGGCGCACCCGTGGACGGCAGGCCCGTGAACGGCACCCCGGACGAGGACGCCCCCGTCGAGGGCAGGCCCGTGGACGGCAGGCCCGACGGGAAGCCCGAGGGCCCGCCCGAGGACGCCGACGACCCCGGTGAGCCCTGCCCCGCGGGCGGCCGCGGCGGCGTCCAGCCCGGTGTCCGCAGCGAGGTCGGACCGGCCGTGCACCCGTAGATCGGGCCCGCCGCCGCCCAGTCCCCCCCGTCCGCCGCGCCGGTCGCCGCGCCCGACGGGGACCCGCTCGACGGCCCGCCCACGGGGTGTGCCGCCCCGGCGCCGCCGCCCAGCTGGCTGAGCGCCCCGACCCCCAGCACCACTGCCACCACGGCCGCCGCCCCGCGCAGCGCGGTCAGCCGCCGTGCCCGCCGCCGTCCGGCCTCCCGCAGCCCGGCCAGCGGCGGGATCCCGCCCACCGCCCCGGCCCGTGCCCCGAGCCGGACGACCAGCTCCTCCTCGAACCCGTCCTGCCGCTCAGCCGCCATGCCCCACCATCTCCCTCGCCGGTGCCAGCTCCTCGCGAAGCGCTCTCATCGCCCGCGCCAGGTGCGTCTTCGCCGTGGCCACCGAGCACCCCAGCTCCTGGGCGACCTGCGCCACCGGCAGGTCGACGTAGTAGCGCAGCACCACCACGGCCCGCTGACGCGGCGGCAGCGCCCGCAGCGCCGCCGCGAGGCGTTCGTCCCGCTCGGCCGCCGGCGTGTCGGGGGCGTCCGGCAGCACGGGCGTGAGCACCTCCCGCCGGGTCCGCCGCCAGCGCGACACGTGGGTGCGGACCATCGCCGTCCGGACGTACCCCTCGGCCGCCCCCGGGTCCCGGATCGTCGACCGTTTCGGGTAGACCCGGGCCAGCGCGTCGTGCAGCAGGTCCCGGGCGTCGTGGACGTCCCCGGTGATCAGGTAGGCCCCGCGCAGCAGAGCCTGGTACCGCGCCGAGACGAACTCGTCGAAGTGGTCGGATCCGGTGCCCCCCGGGCGCATCGATTCGCGCTTCATACCCCCAGGACGCCCCCGGCCCCGGAAACGGATGACAGGACGGGCCACCGGACCGGTGACCGGACGGATCACCGGACGGATCACCGGACGGATCACCTGACGGATCACCGGACGACGAAGGGCCGGCGCCCACGGGTGTGGACACCGGCCCGAAGCCGTTCGTTCGTCGCTGCTCGGTCCGTCGCTGCTCGGTCCGTCGCTACTCGGCGGGCTCGCCCGCGCGGCGGCGCTTCAGCCACAGCGCCGCACCGCCGGCCACGACCACCAGGCCGCCGCCGACCGCGAGCAGGCCGGCGTCCGGGCCCATGGACTCGCCGAGCACCGGCGCGAACTGGGCCGCCGCCGGTTCCGGAGTGACGCCCGGGTCCGGTTCCGCCACCGGGTCGGCGTGCGCCAGCTGCGCACCGCCGGACAGCAGCACTCCGGCCGCCCCCAGCGCACCGGCCGTACCGACCCTTCGTCCGAGCTGCTTCAGCCGGACCACCCGGATCCGCCGCAGTCGGCGGACCGGACGCAAACTCCGCATCGAGAACTCCCCAGGACTCGCTCGCGTACCGGTCACCGACGCTATCCGATCCCGCACAGGGTTCTCACACCTAATCAGGTTTGGCCGTCAAGCGTTGTACGACTGTTGCGTACCTCGACGAATCCCCGACCCCCGCTCAGGAGTTGTAGGTGCCCTGGGCCCGCTCCAGCCCCTCGGAGAGCAGTGCCTCCACCGCGTCCGCCGAGCGGTCCACGAACCACTCGAGCTCCTTGCGCTCGGTGGCGGAGAAGTCCTTCAGCACGAAGTCCGCGACGTCCATCCGGCCGGGCGGCCGACCGATCCCGCAGCGCACCCGGTGGTAGTCCGGCCCCAGCGACTTGGTGATCGACTTCAGCCCGTTGTGGCCGTTGTCCCCGCCGCCCAGCTTGAGCCGCAGCGCCGCGTAGTCCACGTCCAGCTCGTCGTGGACGGCGATCAGTGCCGAGGCCGGCACCTTGTAGAAGTCCCGCAGCGCCGTCACCGGCCCGCCGGAGAGGTTCATGAACGACATCGGCTTGGCCAGCACCACCCGCTTGCCCGCCAGCCGCCCCTCGGCCACCTGGGCCCGGCTCTTGTGCGCCTTGAACCTGGCACCGATCCGCTCGGCCAGCAGGTCGACCACCATGAACCCGATGTTGTGCCGGTTCCGGGCGTACTGCTCGCCCGGATTGCCCAGCCCCACCACGAGCCAGGGGCCCTCGTACCCGTCCGTCATTGCTCGCTCCTCGTCCTCGCGCTCGACGTCATCTTCCCGGACGCACCGCTGCCCCGGTCGCTCCGACGGGAGCGACCGGGGCAGCGGTCCGTGCGATCAGCGCGAGGCTCAGGCCTCGGCGCCCTCGGCCTCGGCGGTCTCCTCGGCCGGGGCGGCCTGGGCGGCGATGACCTGCAGCACGACGGCGTCGGCGTCGACGGCCAGGGTGACGCCGGCCGGCAGGGTGATGTCCTTGGCGAGCACCGAGGCGCCGGCCTCGAGGCCGGCGACCGAGACGGTGACCGACTCGGGCAGGTGGGTGGCCTCGGCCTCGATCGGCAGGGCCTGCAGGACGTGCTCGAGCAGGTTGCCGCCGGGGGCCAGCTCGCCCTCGGTGTGGACGGGGATCTCGACGGTGACCTTCTCGCCGCGCTTCACGAGGAGCAGGTCGACGTGCTCGATGGTGCGCTTGATGGCCTCGCGCTGGACGGCCTTGGGGAGGACGTACTCGTCCTTGCCCTCGATCGGGACGACCAGCAGGGCGTTCGGGGTCTTCAGGGCCATCATCAGGTCGTGGCCGGGCAGGTTCAGGTGAACCGGGGCGTGGCCGTGGCCGTAGACGACACCGGGGACGAAGCCGGCACGGCGGGCGCGACGGGCGGCACCCTTGCCGAACTCGGAACGGGTCTCAGCGGCAAGGCGGATCTCGGACACGACTGCACTCCTCGTGAAGACTGGCGCGGGGGTGCAGGCAACGCGAAAAACCGCCGGGACCACACCCTCAGTACGTTCGGGGGTCACTCGGCGGTTACGGCCTCTGCCGGCGGATCGGGATCCGGCCGGCAGCGCGTCGATCACGGAGCGGGCACCCGGCAAGCAGGCGCACGGCATCCCTCGCCGAGCAGTTTCACGAGTCTAACCGCTCCTGCCGCCTCCCGTGAAATCGGCGGCGGCCCCGGTCCGATCCGGACCGGGGCCGCCGCCGCGGGGCGTCGTCGGTGCACGCCCCCGAAGGTCAGTGCACGCCCTCGAAGAGGCTGGTGACCGAGCCCTCCTCGAACACCTCGCGGATCGCGGCCGCGATCGACGGGGCGATGGAGAGCGTGGTGATCTTGTCCAGCTGCAGCTGCGCCGGGGTGGGCAGCGTGTTGGTGAAGACGAACTCGCTGACCCGAGAGTTCTTCAGCCGGTCCGCGGCCGGGCCGGAGAGCACGCCGTGGGTGGCCGCCACCAGGACGTCGGCCGCGCCGTTCTCGAAGAGCGCGTCGGCCGCGGCGCAGATCGTGCCGGCGGTGTCGATCATGTCGTCGACCAGGACGCAGACCCGGTCCTTGACGTCACCGACGACCTCGGCCGACAGGATCGTGTTGGCCTGGGTCATGTCGCGGCGCTTGTGGATGATCGCCAGCGGCGCGTCCAGCCGGTCGCACCACTGGTCGGCGACCTTCACCCGGCCGGCGTCCGGCGAGACGATGGTGAGCTTGTCGCGGTCGACCCGCTCGCCCACGTAGTCCGCCAGCATCGGCAGCGCGAACAGGTGGTCCACCGGGCCGTCGAAGAAGCCCTGGATCTGCGCGGTGTGCAGGTCCACGGCCATCAGGCGGTCGGCGCCGGCCTGGCGCAGCAGGTCGGCGACCAGGCGCGCCGAGATCGGCTCGCGGCCCAGGTGCTTCTTGTCCTGGCGGGCGTACCCGTAGAACGGCAGGATCGCGGTGATGCTCCGGGCGGAGGCCCGCTTCAGAGCATCGATCATGATCAGCTGTTCCATGATCCACTGGTTGATGGGAGCCGTGTGGCTCTGCATCACGAAGCAGTCCGCGCCGCGCGCCGACTCCAGGAAGCGGACGTAGATCTCGCCGTTCGCGAAGTCCAGGGCCTTGGTCGGGACCAGTTCGGTCTCCAGCGCCGCGGCCACCTCCCTCGCCAGCTCCGGGTGGGCACGGCCGGAGAAGAGCTTGAGCTTCTTCTCACCCGACGTCGTGATCCCGCTCACTGCACCGTCTCCTCGCGTTGCGGACGCTGAATCCCGTGACCCCGTGCGGGCAGGCGCAGCCCGCTCGCAGATGGGGTCGGGGAATTGTCGGTACGCCTGGACACGGGCGGTAAGCCCAGTGGCGCACGTATGTCCCCAAGGTTACGCGCCCACGCAGAAACCGTCCGCCCCGGGACCGCCCCTCGGACTCCCGGCGGCCCGGTCAGGCCTCCGCGGGCCCGTCCGCCCCGGCCTCGGCGTCCCCGCCGTTCGCGGCGTGCGCCGCCTGGGCGGACGCCGTCCCGGGGCGCCGGCGCTCGACCCAGCCCTCGACGTTGCGCTGCTGCGCCCGGCTCACGCCGAGCGCACCCGCCGGGACGTCGTTGATGATGACGGAGCCGGCCGCGGTGTACGCGCCGTCGCCGATGGTCACCGGGGCGATGAACATGTTGTCCGAGCCGGTGCGGCAGTGGGCGCCGATCACCGTGCGGTGCTTGTTCACGCCGTCGTAGTTCACGGTCACCGAGGCCGCGCCGACGTTGGTGCCCTCGCCGATGGTGGCGTCGCCGATGTAGGAGAGGTGCGGCACCTTGGCGCCCTCGCCCAGCTCGGAGTTCTTCACCTCGACGTAGGTGCCGACCTTCGCCTTGCGGGCCAGCTTCGCCCCCGGCCGCAGGTAGGCGTACGGGCCGGCGGTGGCCAGCTCGCCCACCTCGGCGCGGTCGGCCGTGGTGTTGCTCACACGGGCGCCGGCACCGACCAGGGTGTCCCGGAGGGTGGAGTTCGGGCCCACCTCGCAGCCCTCGCCCAGGTGGGTGGCGCCCTGCAGCTGGGTGTTGGGCAGCACCACCGCGTCCGGCTCGTAGGTCACCTGCACGTCGAACCAGGTGGTCGCCGGGTCCAGCACGGTGACGCCGGCGCGCATCGCGCGCTCCAGCAGGCGGTCGTTCAGCAGCCGGCGGGCCTGCGCGAGCTGGACCCGGTCGTTGATGCCCAGGATGTCGCGGTGGTCCTCCGCGACCACGGCGCCGACCCGGTGCCCGGCCTTGCGCAGGATCTCCAGGGTGTCGGTGAGGTACTCCTCGCCCTGGGAGTTGTCCGTGGTCAGCTCCGCCAGCGCCTCGGCCAGCAGCTTGGCGTCGAAGGCGAAGACGCCGGAGTTGATCTCGGCGATGCTCCGCTGGGTGGTGGTGGCGTCCCGCTCCTCGACGATCGAGGCGACCGAGCCGTCCTCGTCCCGCAGGATCCGCCCGTAGCCGAAGGGCTCCGGCACGACGGCCGTCAGCACGGTGACGCCGTTCTGCTGGTCGCCGTGCGCCTTCGCCAGCCGGCGCAGCGTCTCCCCGGTCAGCAGCGGCGAGTCGCCGGCCGTGATGATGACGGTGCCGTCCAGCACCACGCCGTCGGCGGCCAGCGCCTCCAGCGCCGTCCGCACGGCGTGCCCGGTGCCGTTCTGCTCGTGCTGCACGGCGGTGCGCACGCCCCCGTAGTGCGCCGCCAGGTGCTCCTCGACCTGCTCCCGCTGGTGCCCGACGACCACGACCAGCTGCCCGGGCGTCAGTTCTCCGGCCGCCGAGACCGCGTGACCCACCAACGAGCGGCCGCACACCTCGTGCAGCACCTTGGGCAGCTTGTTCGACTTCATCCGGGTCCCGCCACCGGCGGCGAGCACGACAACGGCGGCAAGCGAATTGGCACCCATGCGGGGAGGCTCCTCAGTCGGTTCACAGAGAGGGCAGAGCAGCCCGGCCCGGACCCAGGCCGGTCGCCATTCGCACAGTCCGCCGAGCAGCACCGACAATACCGGCGGGTGGGGGGAACACCCGAACCAGAGGCGTGCAGAGGCTCCGCCGCTAGGATTCGAACCCAGACAAAGGCCTCCAAAGGGCCCTGTGCTGCCATTACACCACGGCGGATGGCTGTTCAGACCCTACCCGAGTCGCCCCGGCCGTGGGTATCAACTGCCCCGATCCGCAAGCCCGGATCCGGCCCCTCCGGCAGGGCCGCTCGAACGCCCCGGGCGTGACGGTTCATCCATCCAGTCGGGTGAATTCACTCAAGCGCCGTGCGGCGGTGCGTTCCCTTCGCCGCGGCGCGCAACCTACGATGCCGTAGGTTACGCGAACGTAGGATCCGCTCCTCTCCCGTTCAGGGACGCCGCAAAGGGACGCCCATGACCATCCAGGCCGGCGAGGCGCGCGCGGGGGCCGCCGCGCTTCCCCCCCACTCCGCCGATTCGCCCGACGCCGCCGACACCTCCGGAGCCTCCGCCACCCGACTGTCCGCCACCCGCGGCGGGGAGAAGCAGGGCTTCGCCGAGCGCCTGGCGCTCGGCCTGTTCATCGCCCTGCCGTTCGCCGCACTGCTGGCCGCCGTCCCGGTGGCCTGGGGTCGGGGCCTGGGGTGGACCGACGCGGCGATCACCGTCGTCATGTACTTCCTCACCTGCCACGGCATCACCGTGGGTTACCACCGCTACTTCACCCACGGCGCCTTCAAGGCCAACCGCGCGGTGCGGCTCGCCCTCGCCGTCGCCGGCAGCCTGGCGGTCGAGGGCCCGCTGGTGCGCTGGGTGGCCGACCACCGCAAGCACCACCGGTACAGCGACAAGGACGGCGACCCGCACTCGCCGTGGCGCTACGGCGAGAGCGTCCCGGCCCTGCTCAAGGGCCTCTGGTGGGCGCACATGGGCTGGATGTTCGACGAGGAGCAGACCCCGCAGCTCAAGTACGCGCCGGACCTCGTCCGCGACCCGGCCATAAGGCGGATCTCCCGGCTGTTCTGGCTCTGGACCACGATCTCGCTGCTGCTGCCCGCGCTGGTCGGCGGCCTGGTGACGCTCTCCTGGTCGGGTGCGCTGTCCGCCTTCTTCTGGGGGTCGCTGGTCCGGGTGGCGCTGCTGCACCACGTCACCTGGTCGATCAACTCGATCTGCCACGCCGTCGGGCGGCGCCCGTTCCGCTCGCGGGACCGCTCGGGCAACGTCTGGTGGCTGGCCGTGCTCTCCTGCGGCGAGTCCTGGCACAACCTGCACCACGCGGACCCGACCTCGGCCCGGCACGGCGTCCTGCGTGGGCAGATCGACTCCTCGGCCCGGCTGATCCGGTGGTTCGAGCTGGCCGGCTGGGTCCGCGACGTCCGCTGGCCGGACGCGCAGCGGATCGCCGCCCGCCGCGCCGCATGAGGCCACGCTTCCAGCATGATGTAGGGGTGAACGGGAGCAGCGCAGACAGCACAGGCGGCCACCAGAGCACGCGGACGGACGCGGCGCCGGCCCGTCCGCGGCCCGCTGCACCGGCGGGCGAGGGCGCCCAGGGGGGCGCGCCCGCCCCGCGCCGCCGCGGCGCGCGCGTCCGGATGACCGGGAAGCAGCGCCGGGAACAGCTGCTGGAGATCGGCCGGACGGTGTTCGCGGAGCGCGGCTACGACGGCACCTCGGTGGAGGAGATCGCCGAGCGGGCCGGGGTGTCGAAGCCGGTGGTCTACGAGCACTTCGGCGGCAAGGAGGGGCTGTACGCGGTGGTGGTCGACCGCGAGATGCAGCTGCTGCTCGACATGGTGACCGGGGCGCTGACCGGCGGGCACTCCCGCGAGCTGCTGGAACAGGCCGCCTTCGCGCTGATGGACTACATCGACACCTCGACGGACGGCTTCCGGATCCTGGTCCGGGACTCCCCGGTCGCCCAGTCCACCGGCACCTTCGCCTCGCTGATCAGCGACATCGCGACCCAGGTGGAGGACATCCTCGGCCTGGAGTTCAAGTCCCGCGGCTTCGACGCCCGGCTGGCCCCGATGTACTCGCAGATGCTGGTCGGCATGGTGGCGCTGACCGGGCAGTGGTGGCTGGAGGTCCGCAAGCCGGACAAGGCGCAGGTGGCGGCCCACCTGGTGAACCTGGCCTGGCACGGGCTGGAGGGGCTGGAGCGGCACCCCAAGCTGGTCGGCGACCGCAAGGGCTGAGCCCGGAAGGACCGGGGCCGGAAGGACCGGGGCCGGAAGGGCCGAGCCCTTCGCCGCCCGGCCGTCGGCGCCGGCGTCCCGGTGCTCGGCGCCGCCCCCTCAGCGCCGCCCCCTCAGCGCCGCACCCCGACCGCGAAGATCCGCCGGAACGGGAAGACGGTGCCGTGCGGTCCGGCCGGATAGGCCTCGCGCAGCAGCGCCCCGTACTCGGCCAGGAAGGCGGCCCGGCGAGCCGGGTCGGTGAGCACGGAGAGCACGGGGCGCAGGGCGCTGCCCTTGACCCAGTCGAGGACGGGGTCCGATCCGGGCAGCAGGGTCAGGTAGGTGGTCTCCCAGACGTCCGGGAGGCAGTCGGCGGCGGCGAGGGCGTCCAGGTACCGCCCGGGCGGGTGGACCCCGGCCCGGACGGCCCCGTCGCCGAGGGCGTCCTGCCAGCGGGGGCTGCGGCGGAGCTCGGCGAGCAGCGTGTGACTGGGGGCGTCGAAGTTGCCGGGGACCTGCAGCGCGACGGCGCCGCCGGGGCACAGGGCGGCGGCCCAGCGGCCGACCAGCCCGAGGTGTCCGTCGATCCACTGCAGGGTGGCGTTGGAGACGATCAGGTCGGGTGCGGCCGGGGCCGGGTCGTAGTGGCGGGCGTCGGCGAGCAGGTAGTCGGCGGTGGGTTCACCGTCGGCGCGGGCGGCGGCCAGCATCTCGGCGGAGCTGTCCAGGCCGGTGAGCCGGGCGTGCGGCCAGCGTTCGCGCAGGACGGCGGTGGAGTTGCCGGGTCCGCAGCCGATGTCCAGGACGACAGGGTCGTCATGGTTCGGGAGGGCGGGGACGCGGGCGAGCAGGTCGCGCAGCGGGCGGGTGCGTTCGTCGGCGAAGCGCAGGTACTGCGCCGGGTCCCAGACGGGGGTGGTCATGGTTCACCTCGCAGGTATCTCGACATCAAGATATCTCGGAGCCAGTGTGTCGGCACATTTCTCGATGTCAAGAGACTTCACATCGACACATCCACCGATACACTGATCGTCATGGAGGACGAGGTCGACAGGCTGGTCGCAGCGTGGCGCCGGGAGCGCCCCGACCTCGACGTGGAGCCGCTGGAGGTGCTCAGCCGGGTCAGCCGGCTCGCCCGCCACCTCGACCGCGCCCGCCGCACCGCCTTCGCCGAGCACGGGCTGGAGCCCTGGGAGTTCGACGTCCTGACCGCCCTGCGGCGCGCCGGATCCCCCTACCAGCTCTCCCCCGGCCAACTGCTCACCCAGACCCTGGTCACCTCCGGCACCATGACCAACCGGATCGACCGCCTCACCGGCAAGGGCCTGGTCAAGCGCCTGCCCGACCCGGACGACCGGCGCGGCGTCCTGGTCCGCCTCACCGACGACGGGCGCGACCGCGCCGACCAGGCGCTCGCCGGACTCCTCGCGCACGAGCGCGAACTCCTCGCCCAGCTCACCTCCGGCCAGCAGGGCGAACTCGCGGCCCTGCTGCGGCAGCTGGTCGCACCGTTCGACAACATCCCGGGCTAGCCCGACCCCCCGGGGCCTCCCCCACGCCCCCTGCGCTGATGCCGGTCGCCCGTCGCCGTTCGCCCGTCGTCCGTCGTCCGTCACCCGTCGCCGTTCGCCCGTCGCCCGGGCCTCAGGGCCGGTCCACCGAGGACGCCACCGACGGCGGCGCGGGCGCAGCCGGCTCCGCGGGGCTCACCCCCGCCCGGCGGGCCACCGCCACCGCGGCCAGCGTGGAGTGCACCCCGAGCTTGCCCAGTACGTTCTGCATGTGGGTCCGGACGGTGTGCGGCGACAGGTAGAGCCGCTCGGCGACGGCCTGCCGGCCCAGACCGGCGACCATGCAGCGCAGGATCTGCTTCTCCCGCGGGGTGAGGGTGTCCACCAGCCGCTCGCTCTCGGTGCGGTCGCGCCGGGCGGTGGTCAGCTCCCGGATCACCCCGGTCAGCAGCGCGGGCGGCAGGTGGGTCTCGTCCCGCAGCACCCCACGTACCACCGCGAGCAGCCGGGCCAGCGAACTCTCCTTGGCCACCCAGCCGGTGGCGCCCGCGTGCAGGGCCCGGGCGGCCCGGTGCGGGTCGTCCGCGACGGCGAGCACCACGGCGCGCAGGCCGGGGTGGGCGCGGCGCAGCCGGGCCAGCAGGGTGATGCCGTCGGGCGGCGGGGCGGCGGACCGGAGCTGGTCCCCGCGGTGGGCGTCGAGCGCACGCACCTCCGCCCCGCGCAGGTCCGTTCCCCGCAGGTCCGTTCCCCGCGGATCCCGGCCGCGGGCGTCCGGGCGCAGCAGGTCCACCGGCGGCGTGGCCGGGCGGCGCGACGGCGGGACGACCGGGGCCGGCCGGCGCCGGGCCGCCTCGGCCGGGTCCGGTCCGGGGCGCCGTCGGACACCGGGCGCCGCCCCCTCGCTGCCCAGGTCGGCGTCGATCAGCACCACCTCGAAGGCCCGCCCCTCGGCGGCGGCGCGCTCCAGCGCCCGCTCGGCGGCCGCCGCACTGCCGGCGGCCCCCACCTCCACGTCGGGCTCGGCGGCGAGCGCCGCGGCCAGTGCCTCGGCGAAGATCCGGTGGTCGTCGACCACCAGGACGCGGATCCGCCCCATCGTCCCTACCCCCCTGCTCAGACCGGCCGAGCCCGGGGGCGGGGACCGGTCCGGCGCCCGCGCTCCGGGTCCTCGCTCCGCCCGCCCACCGGTGACCGGTGCAGCCGAAAAGGGCGCCGGCCCCCACCGGTACCGCATTCAGCGTACGGGCCGGGAATCCCCCTCGTGGCGGTTCGGTGAAGTTTCGTCAGGAGGTGCGTGCGCGGCGCGCAGCGCACCGCACACGCCCGGGGGCGCGGCCGCAGGAGGCCGCGACGTCCCCGGACGCACCGCGGCGCCGCCCCCGGAACGTCCGGGAACGGCGCCGCGCGGCCGGGCTCCGGCCTACTGGCCGTTCTTCGCCAGGGTGAACGTCCAGGCGTCCGAGACGATGTCGTCCAGGTTCGGGCGGCGCGGCGTCCAGCCCAGGGCCTCGTGGGCGCGGGCGGCCGAGGCCACCAGCACCGCCGGGTCGCCGGCCCGGCGGGCGGCCACCTGCACCGGGATCTCGCGGCCGGTGACGCGCTTGACCGACTCGATCACCTCGCGCACCGAGAAGCCGCTGCCGTTGCCCAGGTTGCAGATCAGGTGCTCGCCCGGCTTGGCGGCGTCCAGCGCGAGCAGGTGCGCGTCGGCCAGGTCCGCGACGTGGATGTAGTCGCGGATGCAGGTGCCGTCCGGGGTCGGGTAGTCGTCGCCGTACACCGCGATGTGCGGGCGCTGACCGAGCGCCGCCTGGAAGACCAGCGGGATCAGGTGCGACTCGGGGTCGTGCCGCTCGCCGTAGGCGCCGTACGCGCCGGCCACGTTGAAGTAGCGCAGCGAGACGGCGGCCAGGCCGTGCGCGACGGCCTCGCTGGTGATCATGTGGTCCATGGCGAGCTTGGTGGCGCCGTAGGTGTTGGTCGGCGAGGTCCGGGCGGTCTCGGCGATCGGCACGACCTCCGGCTCGCCGTAGACGGCGGCGGTGGAGGAGAACACCAGCTTGCGCACACCCGCCTCGCGCATCGCGGTGACCAGCTCCAGCGAACCGGCGACGTTGTTGCGCCAGTACTTCTCCGGGTCCACGACCGACTCGCCCACCTGCGAGGAGGCGGCGAAGTGCAGCACCCCGTCGAAGGAGCCGTCCAGCACCTTGCCGGCGTCCTGGATCCGACCCTCGACGAACTCGGCACCGGCCGGGACGCCCTCGCGGAAACCGGTGGAGAGGTCGTCCAGGACGGTCACCTGGTGCCCCGCCTCCAGCAGGTGGGCGGCCACCACGCTGCCGACGTATCCGGCGCCACCCGTGACCAGGTACTTACTCATGATGAGACCTCCAGCGGGCGATGGCCCCGCGCGATCGGCGGCGGCCATCGATGACGTGCGTACGACTGGGGCTATTCTCCCTGCCCGCCGGGGGTGCTCCGGACCACGCGGGCCGGCCCGCTCCCGACGGCCCGCCGGCCGCTCCCGCGCCGATGCCGACGCGGCCCCGGTGCCGCGCCTGCGCCGCCCCCGCACCGCCCCGGAGCCGGCGTCTCTTCGACCCTGTGCGACCGGGCCCGGCCGCGACGGCCGTCGGCTCAGCCCGCCGCCATCCGATCCAGCAGCCCGGTGCGGGCCGCCACCGCGGCCGCCTCCAGCCTGGTCCGCGCACCGAGCTTCATCAGCACCCGCTGGACGTGCGTCCGGGCGGTGCTCGCGGCGATCCGCATCCCGGCGGCGATCGCCGCGGTGTCCTCGCCGTCCGCGATCCGCGCCAGCACCTGCACCTCACGGCGGGTCAGCAGGCGCAGCAGCCGCACCGCCTCGTCGTCCGGTTCGTCGGCCGGCCGCAGCAGTTGGTCGAAGGCCCCGCGCAGCACGTCCACGGCCACCGCGGCCTCGCCCGCCCGGGCCCGGCCGATCGCCCGCTCGACCACCTCGATGCGCTCGTCACTGGGCACGTAGCCCGCCGCCCCGGCCGCGAACGCGCCCGCCACGCCGCGCAGTTCACCCACCGGCCCGAGCACGATCACGGCCACCTCCGGGCGCTCCCGGCGGATCCGCCGCAGCCCGTCGAAGGCACCCGGCTCGCCGGGCGAGGCCACGCCCAGCAGGCACACCTCCGGCCGCCGCCCGGCCACCAGATCGGCGGCGACACCGGCCGGGCAGCCGACCGCGAGCACCCGGTGCCCGCGCAACGAGAGTGCCGTCGCCAGCGCCTCGGCCAGCAGCCGGTGGTCGTCGACCACCACGAGTCGAACGCCCATGACGCCCTCCCGGTCAGGGACCGGCTCGCGCCCGCACCCCTCCGGCGGGCGGCCGATGACGCACCATCACAGCGCATTCCGTACCCGACCCGCTAGGCCACGGCGCGTCGCGGGCGCGGCGGGCCCGGGGAACGCGAAAGACCCCCGCCGTCAGGCGAGGGTCTTTCAGTGGAGCCCCCATGCGGAATCGAACCGCAGACCTTCTCCTTACCATGGAGACGCTCTACCGACTGAGCTATAGGGGCTTGCCGGGTTTTCACCGGGCCGGTCGAACAAGGAAGACATTACACGGCTGGCGACCGGAAAGGGAAATCGGCCCTGCGCGGCCGTCCGGGACCACGACATCCGCCCCGCGGACGCTCCGCGAACCGCCGCGAACCGCCGCGAACCGCCGCTCCGGGTGGGCGTGGAGGCCTCCCCGGACGCTCGCGGCCGGGCCTCGGTGCGCGCACCGACGCCGGACGCCGGACGCCGAATGCCGAGCGCCGAGCGCCGGACGCCGCCGACGGGACGGACCGGGATCGGGATCGGGATCGGGCGGCGGGGTCAGGAGTCGGCGTGCCCGAGGTCGAACTCCTCGCGGGCCTCGAGCATCCGCCCGGTGCGCCGCTCCGTCCACCGGCCGATCGGGGCCAGCAGCTCGGCGAGCTCGCGGCCGAGCGGCAGCAGGTCGTAGACCACCCGCGGCGGCGTCTCCGGGAAGACCGTGCGGCGCACAAGGCCACTGCGCTCCAGGGTGCGCAGCGACTGGGTGAGCATCTTGCGGCTGACCCCGCCGATCCCGCGCTGGAGCTCCGAGAAGCGCTGCGGCCCGCAGGCGGAGAGGCTCATCAGGATCAGCATCGACCACTTGTCGGCCAGCTCCGCGAACATCCCTCGGCTGGGACAGAGCTGGGCGAAGACGTCGAGCTCCTGCCCCTGCGGCTGTGCCCGCTCCTCCTCCGGCCCTCGCCCGTCGCCCCGCGCCTGGCCCTGCTCCGCGCCGGCCGCTGCCCGGACCGCTTCCTCCGTCGTCATGTGGTCCAGGGTAGCGCCGCGGTCTCCAATCCACCCTTGGTAACCAATGGAGACTTGGTCTATATTGGAGACCGCAAGACGGACCGGGCCACGGGGCGCACACCCGCCCCCGGCCCGTACCCGGTCACGCCCTCCCGCGGCGCCGGGCCCGCCCGCACCCGTTCCGTCCCCCCGTTCCGCCTTCCCACAGGAGTGCCCGCATGACCGCCATCCGCCCGACCGTCGCCCTCGCCTACCACTCCGGCTACGGCCACACCGCCGTCATCGCCGAAGCCGTCGCCCGCGGCGCGGCCGCCGGCGGCGCCGAGGTCGTCACGATCGCCGTCGACACCATCACCGACGAGCAGTGGGCCCAGCTCGACGCCGCGGACGCGATCGTCTTCGGATCCCCCACCTACATGGGCACCGCCTCCGGCGCGTTCCACGTCTTCGCCGAGGCCAGCAGCAAGCGCTGGTTCTCCGACGCCTGGCGGGACAAGGTCTCCGCGGGCTTCACCAACTCGGCCTCCAAGAGCGGCGACAAGGCCGGCACCCTGTTCTTCTTCCAGACCCTCGCCGCCCAGCACGGCATGAACTGGGTCAACCTGGGCCTCAAGCCCGGCTGGAACGCCACCACCGCCAGCGAGAACGACCTCAACCGCCTCGGCTTCTTCAACGGCGCCGCCGCCTCGACCCCCTCCGACGCCGGCCCGGAGGCCGTGCACAAGGCCGACATCGCCACCGCCGAGCACCTCGGTGAGCGCGTCGCCAAGCACACCGCCGTCGTCCTCGCCGGTCGCGCCGCCCTGGCCGCCTGACCTGCCGCGTGGAACGACGACCTCCGCGTGGGGTGACCTCGGCCTCGGGGTGATCTCCGCGTGGGGTGACCTCCCTCGGGGGTGACCTCCCTCGGGGGCGGCCGACCGCCCCGCCGTACGGCCTACGCCGCCGGGTCCGTCCCCAGGACGGGCACCCGGCGGCGTCCGCCGTCCACCGCCCCGAGTTCCGCACCACCCGTCTCCGGCAGCAGCCGCAGACACCCCAGCGCCACCGCGGCCAGCCCCGCCAGGTACCAGCCGACCGGCTGCGCCGTCCCGTACGCCTCGGTCAGCCTCGTCGCCACCAGCGGCGTCGTCGCACCGCCCACCACGCCGCCCAGGTTGTACGTCAGCGCCGCGCCCGTGTACCGCACCCGCGTCGGGAACAGCTCCGGCAGGAACGCCGCGACCGGCCCCATCAGACACCCCAGCACCACCAGCGCCCCCGCCAGCGCCACGAACATCAGCGGCCGGCGAACCGTCTCCACCAGCGGGAACAGCAGCAGCGACCACCCCGCCGCCAGGGCCGTCGCCCAGCACAGCGTCCGCCGCCGGCCCCACCCGTCACTGCGCGAGGCGCTCACCCACACCGTCGCACCCATCCCCACCGCGCCCACCAGCAACATCGACAGCACCACCGTGCTCGCCACCCCCAACCCGGTCGCCGCGTACGCCAGGGCGTACGTCGTCGTCAGGTAGAACAGCGCGTAGCCCACCGTGATCGCCCCCGCCCCCAGCACCACCGTGCGCCAGTGACCGCGCACCACCTCCACCACCGGCGCCCGCTCCCGCGGCTCGTCCGCCCGGAACAGCGGCGTCTCCTCCAGCCGCAACCGCACGAACAGCCCCACCGCCACCAGCCCCAGCGACGCCAGGAACGGCACCCGCCAGCCCCACGCTCGGAACGCCCGCTCGTCCAGGGCCAGTTGGAGCGCCAGGAACACCCCGTTCGCCAACACGAACCCGGCCGTCGGCCCCAACTGCAGGAACGCCCCGAACCGCCCCCGCCGCCCCGCCGGCGCGTTCTCCGCGATCAGCAGCGCCGCCCCGCCCCACTCCCCGCCCAGCCCCACGCCCTGGCACACCCGCAACAGCACCAGCGCCACCGGCGCCCACCAGCCCCACGACCCGAAACCCGGCAACAGGCCCACCAGCGCCGTCGACAACCCCATCAGCAGCAGGGACACCACCAACGTCGCCCGCCGGCCCACCCGGTCCCCGAAGTGCCCGAACACCACCGCCCCCAGCGGTCGTGCCAGGAAGGCCACCGCGTACACCGAGAACGCCGCCAACAGCGCCCCCACCCCGCCCAGTCCTGGAAAGAACACCGGCCCGAAGACGAGCGCCGCGGCCGTTCCGTACAGGAAGAAGTCGTAGAACTCGATCGCCGTCCCGATCAGCGCCGCAGCCGCCGCCCGCCGCAACTGCCCTGCCCGCCCGCCATCCTCCGCATCCATACCACCACCCTCACCAGCCACCACCCCCACCCACCAGCCCCCACCCGAGTGACCACGGCGCACACCCCGGCACCGCACGCCACCCCGGCTCACACCACGCCCGCCCCCGCGGAAACACCACCGTCCGGCCGCCGCACCACCCCCGACGACCGGACGGACCACCCCACCCCTCAGGCCCTACCGGCCCCCGTCCGACCCGGCGGCCGCCCTACGCCGCCGCACCACGACGAACACCACACCGGCCACCAGCACCAGCCCGGCCACCACGGCGGCCACGACCGGCAGCGTGCTTCCGGAGCCACCCGACGCGTCCACGGCCTTCGGCTCCGACGTGGGCACCGGAGTGGGCGCCGCCGCAGGCGCGTTGCCCGCGCTCGGGGCAGCAGCCGAAGCGGACGCCCCCGGGGCCGTGGCGGACGGAGTCACCGAGGGAGTCGGTGCGGCCGACGGCGCGGCGGTCGCAGCCGGGACCGGGGACACGTCCGCCGGACCCGGGTCTCCGGGGTCCGTCAGCGCGATCCGCGGACGCACCGTGCCGTAACCGACGTCGACACTGTGCACCGACCCGTCAGTCGGCTTGCCCGCCGTATTGATCAGCACCCGCAGAACCTGATTCGCCGTCCAGTCCTTGTGCACCGACCAGACCAGAGCCGCCGACGCCGAGACCAGGGCCGACGCATCAGAGGTCCCGTGGGTCTTGCAGTAACCCGTAGACGAAGTACAGGCACCGGCCATGTCCACCCCGGGCGCGGCGAGCACGACCTGCGGTCCCTGCTCGGACTCGTCCGTCGCAACGACGTCACGACCCACCGCCCCGACACCGACGACACCGGGCAGCGCACCCGGGTACTCGACCGGATTCCCCTTCTGCGCCTCGTTCCCGACGCTGGAAACCACCAGCACGCCCTTCGCCCTCGCGGCCGCGATGGTGCTGGTAAGTCTGGTCACGTTCGCCGACGACGAGAGCGCGGCATCCATGCCCTGCGAGATGTTGACGACCTTGGCACCCTGGTCAACGGCGTAGGCGACGGCCTGCCCGATCTGGTCGAGGAAGTCGGCCGAGACGAGCGTTCCGACGGACCCGTTATTGATCTTCAGCGGGAGGATCTTCACACCCGGAGCGAGCCCCTGGGCACCCGTTCCTCCCATCCCGCTGCCGGTACCCGCGATGAGGCTGGCAATCCCCGTCCCGTGCCCATCTCCGAAGGAACCCACTCCACCAGGGCTTCCACTGAAATCCTTCCCCGGTAGGAACTGCCCCGCCAGGTCCGGATGGTCCAGCTTGAACCCACCATCGATCACCGCAACGGTTATCCCCTGGCCCCTGGAGATCTTCCACATCTCGGGAGCGTGCATGGCGTCCAGATGCCACTGCTGCTGTCGAATGGTGTCCTCGGCCATTGCCGGCGCTGCGACTGGACCGACCACGATTCCCGCAACCGCAAGTGCCGTCGCGAAGATCCGCCCGCCCCTTCGCGTGTCCATCCGCCCCATCACAGCTCCTCGTCACTTCCCCGTTGATCGGGAACCGCGCCCCGAACAGGTCTGCCCGGCCACTGGGCGACACCCAGTGGCCGGGCAGACCTCACCGTCCTACTCAACCACGTTCGGGTTACTCTGCGGCGTACCGCTGGTCCAGGTCTCCTCGTCCTCGAGGAGGTAATCAGCCCGCTTGCGGCGGTCGCGCCCGCTCTTGCCCGCATGACCGGACGAGCCCGGCGCCATCATGCCGTTCTGGCCGGCCCGGGCCTCGCCCTCGGCGGCCCCTGCTGCTGCCGCCCGACGCAGGCCCGTACCACCCGGCGTGAACTCGCCTCCGGGGGTCGGCCCCTTGCGGCCGCCGACCGTCCCGCCACCGGTCGAGGTGAGACCCCGGCCGCGCGAACCGCCAGCCGCCCCACCACCACCGCCGTGACCGCCCATGCCCGGGTGCATGCCACCCATCCCGCCCGTGCCGCCGGCCGTCCCGCCCCGGCCCGCCTGGGCCTCACGGGCGCCGAAGACCGTTCCACTGGGCAGACCAGGGGTGCCGGACTTCCCCGGCACGGTGCCACCGCCGAAGGGCACGGTGCGCCCCGGGACCGAACCGCCGCTCGTGCCGGGGATCGAACCCCCGCCACGGCCGGGGATCGAACCCCCGCTCCTGCCCGGAATCGAGCCGCCCCCGCTTCCGACGGGGAACCCGGGGACCGGCCCGCCCCCGGGGAAGCTGGGGTATCCGGCCGTTCCGCCGCCAGGTCCACCCGGGTAACCCGTGGTGCCCCGCAGGACGTCCGGAGGCAGACTGCCGCCTCCGACCGGGCTCACCGGACCGGTCTGACCCGGCAGGGTGGGAGCCGGCGGCAGACTGTCCAGACCGGTGCCCGTCCGGTCGATCGGGCCCGACGGCACCGTGGGCGGCGTCGTGGAACCCGGGTCGTGCGCAGGAGGCGGCACGTGCCCGCCACCGGACGGCGGGATCGGATCGACGTGTCCCGGTGTCCCCGACCCTCCCGAACCCGAGCCCGAACCCGGCGGGTGGGGGGCCACCGTGCCTCCGCCGCCGTAGCTGCCACCGGACGGGCTGGAGCTGCCGCCGACGCTGCCACCGCTCCTGGCTGAGCTGCGAACGCTGCCCCCGGAACCGACGTAGCCGCCGCCACCACCCGAAATCGTCGTGCCCTCGGACTTGTTGCTGGTCGTATCCGGCGTCCCCGGCAGCACCACGTCCTTGAGCCCGGTCAGCGTCTGGGTCGCCGCGTCGTACGCCTGCCCCAGCTTCTCCATCTGGTGGATGGCTTCCTGGTGCGCCAGGTAGACGCGCTGGGCGGCGGCCTGGGCGTCGGCCTCGCTCACCCAGTTCTTGTTGACGCTCTTCATGGCCGCGTCGACGGTCGCGGTGGTGGGGTCCGGGCTCCTGAGGGCGGCGATGTTGAGCGCAGCCTGGGTCGGACTCCCCTGTCCCGTCCGCGCGCTGACCGTCTTGACGTCGTGGTCCGGCACGCCCGGCACCGCCGCCTTGGCGGTGCTGAGCGCCTCGCCCGCCTGGTGCATGGCGTCACCGGCGGACTTGGAGTAGTCGCTGAGCAGCCCGGCGGACTGCTGCAGGTTGCCGACCCAGGTCTTGAAGTTCTCGGCGGCCGGGCCTTCCCAGTGGATGTTCTCGGCGTGCGACTTGAGCGCGCTGCTGAGGTCCCGCAGGACGCGGGCGGCCGACTGCAGCATCGTGCCGCGGCTCAGCACCTTGGAGGGGTCGGTGCTGTCGACCATCTTCCTGAGCTGCGCGTGGTCGATGAGTTCGAAATTCGTTCCGCCTGCCACTACCTTCTCCCCGTTTCCCCGTGAACGCCTTGGACGACCGCCATCAGAGGTCGCCGCCACCGACCCGCTTCGGCGCCGGCCCGTTCGGGCCGGCCGCCGGCGTGGCGACGCCCGCGTTCTTCGCGACAGCCTTCTGGGCGGCCGTGGTGTCGTCCTCGTTGGTCGCGTAGTTGCCCGCCGTCTGCGACACCGCGGTCTTCATGGCGTCGATCTGCGACACGAAGTCCTTGTGCAGCTTGACGAGCTGGGTGTGCACCTTGTCGTAGGCGGACGTCAGGGCGGTCGCCTCGGCGAACTCCGAGCTCGCGAAGTTGCCGCCGGTCAGCGTCTGTTCCTGGAGCTTGTAGGGCGCCGCCGCCGAGCCGTCCATGGCCTGGAGCAGTGCCTCCACCTTGTTCGCGAACGTGACGAGCGTGTCCAGTTCGACCTTGACGTCCTGCTTGCCGAACGCGGACACCAGGTCGCCGGCACTGCTGTACGTCTGCCCGGAGCTCACCGTGGGGCCGACCCACACGTTGCTCAACGTGTACGGATCGACCGTCGTGGCCGGATCCGGCTTGGTTCCCGGTCCCGGTGGAACCTCTCCTGCCATGGCAGTTCACCTCTTCCCCCGTACGGACGCCGGTCCGGGTAACTCCCGGGCCGCCGTGCCGCAACACGCCGTCAACTTCTCGGTCGTACAGTCCTGGTCGGATCCCGTCCGCCCTGGGGACGGATTCCGCCTCCGCAATCGTAGCCACCGCCCCTGTCGGCCCGGCAGGGCCCTTGGTGGGCGCGTGCGCGATCGGTACGAACCTGACACGTGCGGCCCGGCGGCCGGGCGCGCGGGCCCCCGGATAGACTGGCGCTGCCCGGTTGGACCGGGTAACGCCCCATCTGCCGCGCAATGTCGCACAGCAGCGACCCCCGGCCGCAGAACGGACGTGACCGCATGCCCCTGCCCCCGGACGAGCCCTGGTGGGCCCGCGCCGCGCGACCGTCCCGCCCGCCGTTGCCGCTGGCCCTGATGGTGCGGGCCGCGATCGGCATGCTGCTGCCGCTGACCGTGGGTCTGCTGACGCACCGACTGGACCTCGGGGTGTTCGCCGCCCTGGGCGCGATGCACGCGACGATGAACGACCGGGTCGAGCCGGCCGGGCTGCGGCTGTCCCGGATCGCCTCCGCCGTGTCGGCGTCGGCGCTGGGCATGCTGGTCGGCACCGCCGTGCAGCACGCGGGTGTCCCGGCGGTGGGGCTGGGCGCGGCGCTGACGGTGACGGCGTTCGTCTCGGGTGCGCTGAGCGCGACCGGTCCGCGCGGTTCGGCCGCGGGGATGCTGCTGCTGGTGTCGGCGGCGCTGGGCAGCGGCATGCCGCTGCCGCACCCCTGGTGGGCGGCGGCGCCGATGATGCTGGCGGGGGCCGGGTTCGTGCTGGTGCTGGGGCTGCCGACGGGTGTGCCGCGCCGCCCGGCGGCCGATCCGCGCGTTCGGGCGCTGGCCGCCGTGTACGAGGCGCTGGGCCGTACGCTCGCCGATCTGGGGACGCCGCAGGGCGCGGGCTCGCGCCAGGTGCTGACGGCCCGCCTGAACCAGCTGCAGGACCTGCTCCCGCATGCCGGCGGAAGCCCGCATGCCGGCGGGAACCCGCGTACCGGCGGGAGCCCGCGCGCGGCCGGACTGCGCCGGACGTACGAGGCGGCGCTGGCCGCGACGGAGGCGGCGACGGGCCTGTTGTGGGCGTGGCGGCCGGTGCCGCCGGAGGTGGCCGCGGTGCCGGGGCTGCTGGCGGAGGCGGTCCGGCGGGGCGGCGGCGAGGTGGCCGTGCCGGACTGGCGGCCGGACACGCCGTCCCGGCAGGCCCTGGACGCGGCGCTGCGCGCGGCGGCCGGGGCGGTGGCGGGCCGGGACGCGGCGGTCGGCACGGCGCCGGCGCCGCCGGCCGACCCGTGGCGGCTGCGGGTGCGGCTGCTGTCGCGCGGTTCGGTGCGGTACGGGCTGCGGGTGGCGTTGTGCATCGCGGTGGGTTCGGCGGTGACGGCCAGCTATCCGCTGAGCAAGAGCTACTGGCTGCCGATGACGATCGCGTTCGTGTTGAAGCCGGATCTCGGGTCGGTGTTCCTGCGTGCGGTGAGCCGCGCCGTCGGCACCGTGCTGGGGGTGGTGGTGACGGCGGCCGTGGTGTCGCTGACCACGGACGCGTGGGCGCTGACGGTGATCGCGGCGGCGTGCGTGGCGCTGCTGCCGTACGCGACGGCGGCGCACTACGGCTTGAACACCGTCGCGATGACGCCGATGGCGCTGGTCCTGCTGCAGTTGGGCGGGCAGAGCAGTGCGGCGGAGTTCTGGCCGCGGGTGCTGGACACGGTGCTGGCCAGCGCGGTGGTGCTGCTCTTCGGCTGCCTGTTGTGGCCGGATCGGCCGCGGCACCGGATCGAGCCCCGCCTGGTGGACGCGGCGGCCGCGCTGCGGGCCTATCTGGACGCGGTGACGGGGGACGCCGGCCGGGCCGAGGTGTGGCTGCGCCGCCGGGCGTACCGGGCGCTGGCGGACGCCCGGCAGGAGGTGCGGCAGGGGCTGGTCGAGCCGCCGCCGACCGGGCGGCTGGCGGAACGGTGGCTGCCGGCGACGGCGGCGCTGGAGCGGCTGGGCGGGGCGGTGGCGGCGTTCGCGGCGCAGATCCGTTACGGCGGCCGGGTGCCGGATCCGGTGGAGGTGGCCCGGGTCCGCCGGGCACTGGACGAGCTGACCGCGGCCGCCCGGGCGCACCGCCCGCCGACGGGTGCGGCGCCCCGCCCGACGCGGCCGCACGACCCGGCGCGCAGTGCGCTGGGCCGTGCGGCGGACGAGCTGGAGGTCCTGCTGGGCGCCTGAGCCGGGCACCGGACGGGCCCCGGCCCGGGCACCCCAACCCGGAAGGTCAGACCTGCTCGGCCAGCTCCAGCCAGGTCATCTCCAGCTCCTCCTTCTCGTCCCGGACGGCGCGCAGCTGCCCGTCCAGTTCGGCCACCTTGGAGAAGTCGGCGGCGTGCTCGGCGAGTTGGGCGTGCAGCTTGGACTCCTTCTCGTCCAGCTTGGCGATCTGCCGCTCCAGCTTCTGCATCTCCTTCTTCGCGGCCCGCAGGTCGCCGCCGGAGAGGCCGGGCGCGGCGGCCTCGACGGGGGCGGGGACGGCGGCCGCAGCCGCGGCGGCCGCGGCCTCGGCCATCCGGGCGCGCCGCTCGAGGTACTCGTCGACGCCGTTGGGCAGCATCCGCATCCTCTTGTCGCCGAGCAGCGCGTGGGTGACGTCCGTGGTGCGCTCGATGAAGAAGCGGTCGTGGCTGATGACGATCATCGAGCCGGGCCAGCCATCGAGGAGGTCCTCCAGCTGGTTGAGGGTCTCGATGTCGAGGTCGTTGGTCGGCTCGTCGAGGAACAGCACGTTGGGCTCGTCCATGAGCAGGCGCAGCAGCTGGAGCCGGCGCCGCTCACCGCCGGAGAGGTCGCCGACGGGCGTCCACTGCTTGTCCTTGCCGAAGCCGAACTGCTCGCAGAGCTGACCGGCGCTCATCTCGCGGCCCTTGCCGAGGTCGACGCGCGAGCGGACCTGCTCGACGGCCTGGAGCACCCGGGTGGCCGGGTCCAGTTCGACGACCTCCTGCGAGAGGTAGGCGAGCCGGACGGTCTTGCCGACCTTGATCACGCCGGAGTCGGGCTGGACGTCGCCCTCGGAGGCGTAGGCGTCGCGCAGGGCGCGCAGCAGCGAGGTCTTGCCGGCGCCGTTGACACCGAGCAGGCCGATCCGGTCGCCGGGGCCGAGCTGCCAGGTGAGGTTCTCCAGCAGCAGCTTGGGGCCGGCCTTCACCGTGACGCCCTCGAGCTCGAAGACGGTGCGGCCCAGCCGGGCGTTGGCGAACTTCATCAGCTCGGACTTGTCGCGCGGCTCGGGGACGTCGGCGATCAGGGCGTTGGCGGCCTCGATGCGGTAGCGCGGCTTGGAGGTGCGGGCGGGGGCGCCGCGGCGCAGCCAGGCGAGCTCCTTGCGGGCGAGGTTCTGGCGCTTCTGCTCCTCGACGGCCTCGATGCGGGAGCGCTCGGCGCGGGCGAAGACGTAGTCGGAGTAGCCGCCCTCGTACTCGTGGACGGTGCCGTGCTGGACGTCCCACATGCGGGTGCAGACCTGGTCGAGGAACCAGCGGTCGTGGGTGACGCAGACGAGCCCGGAGCGGCGCTTCTGGAGGTGCTGGGCGAGCCAGTTGATGCCCTCGACGTCGAGGTGGTTGGTGGGCTCGTCGAGGACGATCAGGTCGGGCGAGCCGAGGAGCAGCTTGGCGAGGGCGATCCGGCGGCGCTCGCCGCCGGAGAGCGGGCCGATGACGGTGTCCAGTCCGTCGGCGAAGCCGGGCAGGTCGAGGCCGCCGAAGAGGCCCTCGATGATGTCGCGGATGCGGGCGTCGCCGAGCCACTCGTGGTCGGCCCGGTCGGCGATGACCTCGTGCCGGATGGTGGCCTTCGGGTCGAGCGAGTCGTGCTGTGTGAGGACGGCCAGCTGGAGTCCGCCGGAGTGGGTGATGCGGCCGCTGTCGGGCTCCTCCAGCTTGGCGAGCATCCGGATCAGGGTGGTCTTGCCGTCCCCGTTGCGTCCGACGACGCCGATCCGGTCTCCCTCGCTGACGCCGAGGCTGACCCCGTCGAGAAGGGCCCGGGTGCCGTAGACCTTCGTGACGGACTCGATGGTGGCGAGGTTGACGGCCACGTGTGCTGCGCTCCTGGGTTCGGCGGGGTCGGGGCGGTCCGCCGTTCGTGGCCGGGTGCCCCTGTCGGGGACGCCCCGATCTCCCCAGCCTAATGGGCGCGCCCGCGGGTCCACGTCGGGCTGCTCCCGGGGGCGGTCCCGGACCCGGCACGAACCCGCCCCGGCCCCACCCGGACCCCGCCGAACAGTACCGGCCCCCGGCCCCCGGCCCCCACCGGTCCGCCGGTCCGCCGCCCCTACGCCACCGGCGCCGCGCCCGGCACCGGCCCGTACGTGGCGTGGGCGGTGCGGCAGGTGCCGGAGGCCCGCAGCGCCTCCGCGACGGCGGCGGCCGCGTCGGCGTCCTTGACGAGGAACGCGCAGGTCGGCCCGGAGCCGGAGACGAGGGCGCCGATGGCCCCGGCCTCGGTGCCGGCCTTCAGGGTGTCGGCGAGCCCGGGCCGCAGCGAGACGGCGGCGGGCTGGAGGTCGTTGGCGAGCGCGGCGGCCAGGGCGACGGCGTCGCCGCCGGCGAGGGCGGCGAGCAGGGCCGGGTCGGCCTCGGGCACCGGGACGTCGGTGTCGCTGGAGCCGGTCCCGGCCTCCTCGCGGAGCCGGTCGCACTCGCGGAAGACGGCGGGCGTCGACAGGCCGCCGTCGGCGACCGCGAAGACCCAGTGGAAGGTGCCGTCGACGGCGAGCGGCTGCAGGATCTCGCCGCGGCCGCGACCCAGCGCGACGCCGCCGAGCAGGGCGAACGGCACGTCGGAGCCGAGTTCGGCGGCGAGCTCCAGGAGCGTGTCGAGCGGGGTGTCGAGCTGCCAGAGCGCGTCGCAGGCGACCAGTGCGGCGGCGCCGTCGGCGCTGCCCCCGGCCATGCCGCCGGCGACCGGGATGGCCTTGGCGATGTGCAGGTGCACGCCGGGGTCGGCGATGCCGTGGTGGGCGGCGAGCAGCCGGGCGGCGCGGGCGGCGAGGTTGCTGTCGTCGAGCGGGACGGCGTGCGCGTCGGGCCCGGAGCAGGTCAGCGTGACGCCGTCCCCCGGGGTGGCGGTGACCTCGTCGCCGAGGGCGACCGCGAAGAAGACGTTGGCCAGCTCGTGGAAGCCGTCGGTGCGCAGTCCGCCCACCCCGAGCTGGACGTTGACCTTGGCCGGGACGCGTACGGTGATCACTCGGTGTCCGCCTTCGGCTTGTGTTCGGCGATGGCGGCGAACTGCTCGACCGTCAGCATCTCGCCGCGCAGCTTGGGGTCGATCCCGGCGGCCGTGAGGGCCTGCTCTGCCCCGGCGGCGGAGCCGGCCCAGCCGGACAGCGCGGCGCGCAGGGTCTTGCGCCGCTGGGCGAACGCGGCGTCGACGACGGCGAACACCTCCCGGCGGCTGGCGGTGGTCCTCGGCGGCTCCCGGCGGATGAGCGAGACGAGCCCGGAGTCGACGTTGGGGGCGGGCCAGAACACGTTGCGCCCGATGGCGCCGGCCCGCTTCACGTCGGCGTACCAGTTGGCCTTGACCGACGGGACGCCGTACACCTTGTTGCCGGGCTTGGCGGCGAGCCGGTCGGCGACCTCGCTCTGCACCATGACCAGCGTGCGCTCGATGCTGGGGAAGGTCGCCAGCATGTGCAGCAGGACGGGCACGGCCACGTTGTACGGCAGGTTGGCGACCAGCGCGGTGGGCGCCGGTCCGGGGAGCTCGGTGACCTCCATGGCGTCGCTGAACACCAGGTCGAAGGCGTCGGCCTTGCCGGGCATCCGGGCGGCGACGGTGTCGGGGAGGTGCCGGGCGAGCACCGGGTCGATCTCGACCGCGGTCACGTGCCGGGCGACCTCCAGCAGCGCCAGGGTCAGCGAGCCGAGTCCGGGCCCGACCTCGACGACCGCGTCCTCCTCGGTCACCCCGCCGGCCCGGACGATCCGCCGCACGGTGTTGCCGTCGATGACGAAGTTCTGCCCGCGCTGCTTGGTCGGCTTGACGCCGAAGGCGGCGGCCAGCTCGCGGATGTCGGCGGCGCCCAGCAGGTGGCTGTCAGGGGTGGGGTCGGTGGTGCTCACGCGCCAAGGATACGGGCGCGGGGCGGGCCGCCCGGACGCGCCGGACGGACCCGGCGGCCGGGCGGCCGGCTCAGTAGCCGAACGCCCGGGCCGTGTTGGCGGCGATGGCGGTCGCCAGTTCGTCCTCGTGCAGGCCCAGTGTCGCGGCCATGGACCGCACCGTGACCGGGATGAGGTACGGGGCGTTGGGGCGGCCGCGGTAGGGGTGCGGGGTGAGGAAGGGCGCGTCGGTCTCGACCAGGATCCGGTCGAGGGGGGTGGCGGCGAGGGCCTCGCGCAGCGGCTGGTTGGCCTTGAAGGTGACCGGGCCGGCGAAGGACAGGTACCAGCCGTGTTCGGCGCAGACCTCGGCCATCGCGGCGTCGCCGGAGTAGCAGTGGAAGACGGTCCGCTCGGGCGCGCCCTCGGCGAGCAGGACGGCGATGACGTCCTCGTGGGCGTCGCGGTCGTGGATGACGAGGGCCTTGTCGTGCCGCTTGGCCATCTCGATGTGGCGGCGGAACGACTCCTTCTGGATCTCCACGCCCTCGGGCCCGGTGCGGAAGTAGTCGAGGCCGGTCTCGCCGACGGCGCGGACCTGCGGGAGGGCCGCGAGCCGGTCGATCTCGGCGAGGGCCTCGTCGAGGGCGGCGGCGCCGCCGGCGGGGCGCTGCTGCCCGGACCAGCCGTCGGGGTCGCCGAGGAAGATCCTCGGCGCCTCGTTGGGGTGCAGCGCGACGGCGGCGTGCACCTGCTCGAACTGGGCCGCCAGCTCGGCGGCCCAGCGCGAGCCGGGCACGTCGCAGCCCACCTGGACGACCGTGGTGACCCCGACGGAGGCCGCCCGGGCCAGCCCTTCGGCCGGCGTGCCGGACTGCATGTCGAGGTGGGTGTGCGAGTCGGCCACCGCCACCGCCAGGGGTTGCGGCAGGGGCGGCGGCGTGGCGCGGTCGTCCTTGGGGGCCATCAGGAGGCGGGCTTCTCTTCGAGGCGCGGGAACAGGATGTCGCCCTTGGTGACGGTGGCGCCGACGGGCAGCCGGCCCCAGTCCGCCGCGGTGGCGACGGTCTGCGCCGCGAGCGCGCCGAGGCCCGCGTCGGCGGCGCCCAGCGAGGCCCACAGCTTCTCGGCGGTGGACGGCATCACCGGGTTGAGCAGGACGGCGGTGCCGCGCAGCGACTCGGCGGCGGTGTAGAGGATGGTCGCGAGGCGGGCCCGGCCCTCCTCGGAGTCGTCCTTGGCGACCTTCCAGGGCGCCTGCTCGGTGAGGTAGCCGTTGACCTGCTTGACGAACTCGAAGATCGCCGCGAGGCCGCCGGCGAAGTCCAGCTCCTCGCCGATCTTCCGGTCTGCGGCGGCGACGGCCGTGGCCAGGCCCTGGGCGACGGCCTGCTCGGCCTCGCCCGCGGCGGTGGCGGCCGGCAGCTTCCCGTCGAAGTACTTGCCGACCATCGCGGCGACCCGGGAGGCCAGGTTGCCGAAGTCGTTGGCGAGCTCGGAGGTGTACCGGGCGGTGAAGTCCTCCCAGGAGAACGAGCCGTCGGTGCCGAACGGGATCGCCCGCAGGAAGTAGTAGCGGTAGGCGTCCACGCCGAAGTGCGAGGTGAGGTCGGTGGGCGAGATGCCGGTCAGGTTGGACTTGGACATCTTCTCGCCGCCGACCATCAGCCAGCCGTTGGCGACGACCCGCTTGGGCAGCGGCAGCCCGGCGGCCATCAGCATGGCGGGCCAGATGACGGCGTGGAAACGGAGGATGTCCTTGCCGACGAGGTGCACGGAGGCGGGCCACAGCTCGGCGAAGCGCTCCGGGTCGCTGCCGTAGCCGGCCGCGGTGATGTAGTTCTGCAGCGCGTCGACCCACACGTAGAGGACGTGCTTCTCGTCCCACGGCAGCGGGACGCCCCAGTTGAAGGTGGAGCGGGAGATCGACAGGTCCTTCAGGTCCTGCTCGACGAAGCGCAGCACCTCGTTGCGGGCCGAGGCCGGCTGGATGAAGTCCGGGTTGGCGGCGTAGAACTCCAGCAGCTTCGGACCGTACGCGGAGAGGCGGAAGAAGTAGTTCTCCTCCTCCAGCCACTCGACCGGGCGCTTGTGGACGGAGCAGAGCTTCTCGTCCGCGGTGGCGCCGTCGAGCAGTTCGGCGGGGAGCTTGAACTCCTCGCAGCCGACGCAGTACGGGCCGGAGTAGCCGCCCTTGTAGATCTCGCCCTTGTCGTACAGGTCCTGGACGAACTCCTGCACGCGGTCGGTGTGCCGCTGCTGGGTGGTGCGGATGAAGTCGTCGTTGGCGATCTCCAGGTGCTCCCAGAGCGGCTTCCACTCCTCCTCGACCAGCTTGTCGCACCACTCCTGGGGGCTGACGCCGTTGGCCTCGGCGGTCCGCATGATCTTCTGACCGTGCTCGTCGGTGCCGGTCAGGTACCACACCTTCTCGCCGCGCTGGCGGTGCCAGCGGGTGAGGACGTCGCCCGCCACGGTGGTGTACGCGTGGCCCAGGTGCGGGCGATCGTTGACGTAGTAGATCGGGGTGGAAACGTAGTACGCCGGGGCGTTCGCCCCGGTGGTGCTGTGGTCTGCAGTGGCCGCCATGGTCGGAAAGCTTAGTCGGGCCCGCCCGCACCCTTCGACCGCGTTCCGGCCCGCGGACCGGGGACCGCCGCCCGGCCGGTCCGGCCCGGGGCCGCCCGCCGCGAGCAGTGCGGCGGGCGGCCCCGGATCCGCTCCCGGCGCCCGTGGTCAGCCCATCAGCCGCGACCAGAACCGGGCCCAGCGTCCGCGCGGCTTGTCGGCCGCGGGCTCCGGGGGCGCCCCGGCGGGCTCGGCGTGCGCCGAGTAGCCGGGGGCGTGGTGCCAGGACTGGTCGGCCACGGCGACCCTGCCCTCGCGCATGATCCGGACGGTGTGTCCGCCGCAGCCCGGGCAGGTCGGCTTGAGCAGCGGGGACGGCACCCGGACTCCGTTGGCGTGGTACTCGAACACGGGGTGTCCGTCCTTGCCGACGTGGTGCTCGATGTCGTACGCCTGCTCCCAGCCGTACCCGCACCGCAGGCACGCGAAGGAGTACGCCTCCCGCACGGTCTCGACGGGGGTGTGCGGCCTGCCGGCCAGGCCGGGGGCGCTCAGCGCGTTGCCACCGAGGGGGCTACCGATCATCTCGCTCATAGCCGTCTCCCAGCGCCCGCCGGGCGCTCGCCCGGCTGGGTCTTTCCATTCCAGGAAATGCCCGGACCGCCCCGGCCGATGCCCTGCTTGTGAAGACTTGGACGCGGGTTGGGAACTCCTATACGAAAGGCCTGGTCCGTTCCGAAAACCACGACGGAATCTTCAGCTCCACTGGCGTTTACCGGGGCCTTCACTCAAAGGTACGACTCCCCGGGAGTCACGCAACCCCCGGAATTCACCCCTTTTCCAGGGCGCCCCGGGCCGGGCCTCCCGGCCCCGGGGGCCCCGCCCGTCCGACGCCTACCTCCCGGCCCCGCCGCCGCCCCCGGCCGCGGTCCCGGCCGCTCCCCTGGCCTCGTTCTTCGCGGCCACCACCGCGTCGAACACCTCCCGCTTGGGCAGTGCCAGCTCGGCCGCCACCGCGGCGATGGCCTCCTTGCGGCGCTCCCCCGCCTCCTCCCGGACGGCCACCAGCCGGGCGAGTTCGGCCGGGGTGAGGTCCTGCGGCGCGGCCGGCGGCGCGCCGGCGACCACGACGGTGATCTCGCCCTTGACGCCGTCGGCCGCCCAGGCCGCCAGCTCGGCGAGCGGTCCGCGCTTGACCTCCTCGTAGGTCTTGGTGAGCTCGCGGCAGACGGCGGCGGGCCGGTCGGCGCCGAAGGCCTCGGCCATCGCGGCGAGCGCCTCGGCGATCCGGTGCGGCGCCTCGAAGAACACCATGGTGCGCGGCTCGGCGGCGATCGAGGCGAGCTGGCGGGCCCGGTCGCCGGTCTTGCGGGGTAGGAAGCCCTCGAAGGTGAAGCGGTCGACGGGCAGGCCGGACAGCGCGAGCGCGGTGAGCACGGCGGACGGCCCGGGCACCGCGGTGACCTTGACGTCGGCGGCGACGGCGGCGGCGACCAGCCGGTAGCCGGGGTCTGAGACGGAGGGCATGCCGGCGTCGGTGACCAGCAGCACCCGGGCACCGCCGAGCAGTGCCTCCACCAGTTCGGGGGTGCGGCCGACCTCGTTGCCCTCGAAGTAGGACACCACCCGCCCGGCCGGGGTCACCCCCAGGGCCTGGGTGAGCCGGCGCAGCCGACGGGTGTCCTCGGCCGCGATCACGTCGGCCGCGGCCAGTTCGGTGAGCAGCCGGGGCGGGGCGTCCGAGACGTCGCCGATGGGGGTGCCTGCGAGAACGAGTACTCCTGTCACGGCCCCCATCCTTGCAGCTGCCGCCGCCCGGGGGCTTTTGGTGACGATTCGGGCAGCTTCCGAGGGAGCGGACACGCGTACGAAGAGCGCCCCTACGATGTGGCGGATGAACGGCGACACGGCGGCCAGGACGCCCACCGGTACGGACCACACCGCGCAGGACGGCGGCGACGTGGCCGGCCCGCCCTCCCCGGTCGCCCCGCCGTCCCCCGTCGTCCCGGCCCCCAGACCGGCCGAGCCGGCCCCGGGGAGCTGGCGGGAGCGGTTGGCCCGGTACGGCTACGCCGCCCGCCCGACGGCCCCGCTGACCGAGCGCCTGGTGCCGCCGATGCCGGACGGCCCCGGGGTCACCTCGACCCCGGCGCCGCCCTCGCCGCTGCTGCAGCGCCTGGGCGTCTCCGTGGCCCCGGGCCTGTGGACCTTCCTGTGCCGCTGGGCCGGCTGGCTGGGCCCGCTGGCGGTGGCGCTGTTCGCCGGTGTGCTGCGCTTCACGAACCTCGGCCAGCCGCACGCGATCATCTTCGACGAGACCTACTACGCCAAGGACGCCTACGCGCTCTGGCACGGCGGCTACGAGATCAACTGGCCGGACGGCGCCAACGACCAGATCATGACGCCGGGCGCGGCCGTCCCGTACCGGGCGATGGCCTCGTACGTGGTGCACCCGCCGGTGGGCAAGTGGATCATCGGTGCGGGCGAGGTGCTGTTCGGGATGAACCCGTTCGGCTGGCGGTTCGCGGTGGCCCTGCTCGGCACCCTGTCGGTGCTGATGCTCGCCCGGATCGCCCGCCGGATGTTCCGGTCGACCCTGCTGGGCTGCGTGGCCGGCCTGCTGCTCTCGGTGGACGGCCTGCACCTGGTGCTCAGCCGCGCCGCGCTGCTGGACCTGGTGGTGATGTTCTGGATCCTCGCCGCCTTCGGCTTCCTGCTGCTGGACCGCGACCGCACCCGGGCCCGGCTGGCGGAACGCCTCGGCGGGGTGCCGGACGCGCTGCTGGCGCAGCGGGTGAACCTGGGCTGGCGCCCGTACCGGATCGCCGCCGGCGTCTGCGTCGGCCTGACCTGCGCCACCAAGTGGAGCGGCCTGTACGTGGCGGCGGCCTTCGGCGTGATGACGGTGCTCTGGGACGTCGGCGCCCGCCGGCTGGCCGGGGCCCCGCGCCCCCACCTCGCGGCGCTCACCCGGGACGTGCTGCCGGCCTTCGTGTCGATCGTGGTGGTGTCGCTGGCCGTCTACGTCGCGTCCTGGTGGGGCTGGTTCGCCAGCAGCAACGCGCCCGGGCAGGGCGGCTGGGGCCGCGACTGGGCGGTGGGCCGGTCCACCGACTACCCGTGGATACCCGAGGGGCTGCGCGCCCTGTGGCACTACCACTCGACGGTGTACGACTTCCACACCCACCTGAGCGACCCGCACACCTACCAGTCGAACCCGTGGTCCTGGCTGGTGCTGGGCCGGCCGGTCTCCTTCTTCTACGAGTCCCCCAAGCAGGGCCAGAGCGGCTGCACGGCCGCCGAGTGCGCCCGCGAGGTGCTGGGCATCGGCACCCCGCTGCTGTGGTGGGCGGCCGTGGTGGCGCTGGTGTACTGCCTGTGGCGCTGGGCGGCGCGGCGGGACTGGCGGGCCGGTGCGCTGCTGTGCGGCCTGGCCGCCGGCTACCTGCCGTGGTTCGCCTACCAGCAGCGGACGATCTTCCTGTTCTACGCGGTGGTGTTCGTCCCGTTCCTGGTGCTCGCGGTGACCATGCTGGTCGGGGCGCTGATCGGGCCGGCCGGCGCCTCGCGGGACCGCCGGATCATCGGTTCCACCGCGGCGGGGCTGCTGGTGCTGCTGATCATGTGGAACTTCCTGTTCTTCTTCCCGCTGTTCACCGGGCAGACGATCCCGATGCAGGAGTGGCGCCAGCGGATGTGGTTCACCAGCTGGATCTGACGCCCGGGCCCGGGTCCGCGCACACCGGACACCCGCGAACCGTCCGTATGCGGTGCACGACACGTACCAGATCCGTCACAACTCCCGGGCGTTTCGTCGGCGCACCGATCGGCGCTGCCTAGGGTGGGGGGCGAACCGCGTTTCCGGCCCCGGTCGGTTGCGCCCGGCCGCGAGACCCTTGGGGGAGCAGCACCATGCGCAGAGGCGCGAAGATCGGCATCATCACCGGCGTGTCCGTCGCCGTGCTGGCGGGCGGGGGCTACGGGGCGTACAGCCTGGTGGGCGGCTCGGGCTCCGGGTCCTCCTCGGACAAGAAGCCCCGCACGGTGGTCGCCGAGCCGCCCTCGGCCGAGCAGGCGGCGAACGGTGCCAAGGACTTCCTCGCGGCCTGGGCGGCCGGCGACCTGGACAAGGCCGCCTCGCTGACCGACGACCCGGCCGCGGCCACCACCGCGCTGACCGCCTTCCGCGACCAGGTCAAGCCGAGCGGGCTGACCCTGAGCCCGGCCGGCCCGGCCACCCCGCAGGCCTTCGCCGCGGCCACCGGGACGCCCTCCCCGGCCGCCAAGCCGTCCGCGGGCGCCTCGGCCACCCCGTCGGCGGGCGCGACCCCCGGCGCCACGGACTCGCCGTCCGCCGCCGCCTCCCCCGCGCCGACCGGCGTGCTGATGGGGTACAAGGCCCGCGCCGAGTTCGCCGGGACCAACCGGGTCTGGGACTACAACGGCTTCCTGAGCGTCGTGAAGATGAGCGACGACACCCCGGCCGTGCACTGGGCGCCGACGGTGATCCACCCGCACCTGTCCGGCAACGAGACGATCGCCACCCAGCAGGTCTTCGCGCCGCCGTCCAACGCGGTGGACCGCAACGGCAAGGCGCTGCAGGGCGCCTCGCTCACCCCGGCGCTGCTGGCCACCCTGCAGGACAACGCCCACAAGCTGGTGCCGGACCCGAACAAGGACCAGGACGCGGGCAGCGCGGTGGTGATCAGCGACCCGTCCGGCAAGACCGCCAACGACAAACTGTTCACCATCGTCGAGCCGAAGCCCGGCAAGCCGTTCAAGGTGACCATCGACAACGCCATCCAGGCCGCGGCCGAGAAGGCGATGACGGACCTCGGCGGCAAGTCCGGGTCGATCGTCGCGATCGAGCCGAGCACCGGTCAGGTGCTGGCCTTCGCCAACGCGCCCGCCAGCGGCCAGAACCGGGCCTTCACCGGGCTGCTCGCACCGGGTTCGACGATGAAGATCGTCACCTCCGCGGCGCTGCTGGAGGCCGGGGTCAACCCGGACACCGTGGTCGCCTGTCCGGAGAAGAGCAGCAACGCGGTCGCCGTCCCGAACTCGTTCCCGGGCGCCTTCCCGAACAACACGCTGCAGCAGGACTTCATGATGTCCTGCAACACGGCCTTCATCAACCAGGGCCTGACCAGCCTGAAGCCCGACACGCTGTCCGGCACCGCCAAGGACCTCTTCGGCATCGGCCTGGAGTGGAAGACCGGCCTGCCGAACGCCGACGGCAAGGTGCCCTCGCCGGGCTCCAACAAGGACGAGCAGGCGATGAACTACATCGGCCAGGGCAAGGTCCAGATGAACCCGCTGGCCATCGCCTCGATCACCGCCACGGTGCAGAGCGGCGAGTTCAAGCAGCCGATCCTGGTCGCCGACCTGCCGCAGCAGAAGGCCGCCCGCCCGCTCTCCGCGGACGTCGACGGCAAGCTGAAGGCGATGATGGCCGCGACCGCCCAGGGCGGCACCGCCAAGGACGTGATGGCCGGCATCACCGACAACGCCGGCGCCAAGACCGGCTCGGCCGAGGTCGCCGGGGCGACCGTCACCAACAGCTGGTTCACCGCCTACCGCGGCAACATCGCGGTCGCCGCCGAGGTGCAGGGCGGCGGGCACGGCGTGGACGCGGCCGGCCCGGCCGTCGCTTCCCTCCTGAAGGCCGCCGGCACCCGCTGACGCCTCCCGGCTCGGGGCGGGCGAACACCACCCCGCCTCGAGCCCCTCCTCCCGCGAGCGGGCGAAAACCCAGCGAGCGGGCGACGGCCCAACCGCCTCAGCCCCGCGGCAGCGCGGGCTCCAACCGCCTCAGCCCCGCGGCAGCGCGGGCTCCGGCCGCCCCAGCATGCGCGGCGGAGGGACGGGCCTGCGGCTGGTCCAACGCCGGGCGGCCAGCCGGGGCCAGATCACCAGCACCACCGGCAGCGCCAGGTACCCGAAGCGCCCGGCGGGGGCGAGCATGAACGCGATGGCCAGTCCGGCGGCCAGCAGGTCGGCGGCCGCTATCGCGGAGACCGGCGGCCGGGCGAGCAGCCAGATGGCCACCCCGATGCCGCCCATGGTCATGAGCGCCAGCGAGACGGAGTGCCCGGTGGGCCCGAAGCCGGCCAGCACCTTGCCCGGCAGCGGGCTACCGGCGGGGGTGCGGATGGCGGTGAGCCCGAGCGGGAAGCGCACGACCTGTTCGCGCAGCGCGTCGGCCTGGGTGAGCACCGAGGGCAGGATGACGGCCAGACCGGTGCCGAACGCGATCAGCGCGGTGCGGGCGGCGGGCCGGCGGCCGTAGAGGCGCCAGAGCAGCAGTGCGGCGACGGGCAGGGCCGGCCAGGCCGTCCACTTGAGGGTGCAGGCGAGGGCGAGCACCAGGCCGGCGCCGACGGTGCGGTCGCGCTCGGCGAGGGCCATGGCGAGGCAGCAGACGCCGATCAGCGGGAGGTCGACGCCACCGACGACCAAGGCCAGGGCGATCAGCGGCGAGGCGGTGAGGACGGCGAGCGGCAGCAGCGGCGCGCGGTCCCGGGACGGCCTCAGCAGCCGCCAGCTGGCCAGCAGACAGGCGACGAAGGTGAGCGCGAACCAGATCCGGGCGTCCCCGGCGACCCGGGCGAAGGCGTTCCCGTCGCCGAGCAGTTGGCGCGGCATCCCGAAGAGGGTCATCGCCGGCAGGTACGGGTTGTAGTCGGTGACCACCACCGGGTGGGGCAGGTACGGGCTGCCGGTGGTGAGCAGCAGGTGCGCCGAGCGTTCGACGACCATCACCTCGGACTGGTGGCGGCCGTGCAGGGCGAGCAGGGCGAGTGGCGCGAGGACGGCGCCGACCATGGCGACGGCGGCGGCGGCGCGGGCCGCGAAGCGGCGCGGCAGGGTCAGGCAGAGCAGTCCGGCCAGGGCGTACGAGGGAGCCGCGACGAGGCCCCACAGCCGCTGGTTGGGCAGGTCGGAGACGAGCGGGAAGGCGGCGGCCCAGCCGGCCGCGATCAGGCAGCCGAGGAGCTGGACGGTGCGCGTCGAGGCGAGCCGGGCGGGATTCAGCCGATCGGGCGTGGGCGGGAAGGTGCTCTCGCCCCGCTGACGGGGGAACGGCCGACTGGAGAAGCCCAGCGGCAGCCGTCCGGGTGCGGACGGCGTTCCGTCGGGGGTCGGCGGGGCCGGCGTTCTGGAGCGGCCGGTGAAGCGGCCGCGCGGGCGGGAGAAGCCGGGCGTGCGGGTGCTCACCATGGTGGAAGGTTATGGGTGGGAGCGGGGCCCTGTCGCCATGGCGTCGACCACGGCGCGAGTGGTGGCACGAGGGGGGCCGCCGGGTGTCGTTCCCACCGGCGGCCCCTCATGTCCGGATACGTCCGGTTCAGCTGTTCGTGTCGGCGGGGGTGTCCGCCGTGACGGCCTGCTGGGCCGACTGCTCCAGCTTGGAGTGCTTGATGCTGTAGCCGAAGTAGACGACCACGGCGACGGCGATGGCGATCCCGCCGGCCCGGAAGGTGTCCGCGTGCAGGCCGGTGATCAGGTAGATGCAGAAGGCGACGCTGAGCAGCGGGACGACCGGGTAGCCGGGGACCCTGAAGCCGCGCGGCAGGTCGGGCTGGGTGCGGCGCAGGATGATCACGCCGATCGAGACCACCGAGAAGGCGATGAGGGTCCCGAGGCTGGTGATGTCGGCCAGGATGTTCAGCGGGATGAACGCGGCCAGGGCGCCGACGCCGAGGCCCACCACGAGGGTGTTCCAGACCGGGGTGCCGGTGCGCGGGGAGAGCTGGGCGAAGCGCTTGGGCAGCATGCCGTCGCGGCCCATCGAGTACAGGATGCGGGTCTGGCCGTAGATCACCACGAGGGTGATGCTGAAGATCGAGATGATCGCGCCGACGGCGAAGACCATCGCGGGCCAGCTCTGGCCGGTGATGTCCTGGAGGATCTGGGCGAGCCCGGCCTCCTGGCCGTCGAACTTCTCCCACGGCTGGGCGCCGATGCCGGCCAGCGCGACCAGGATGTAGAGCAGGGTCACCACGACCAGCGAGATGATGATCGCCAGCGGCAGGGTGCGGCGCGGGTTCTTGACCTCCTCACCGGCGGTGGACACGGCGTCCAGGCCGATGAAGGAGAAGAAGATGCTGGACGCGGCGACCTGCACGCCGCCGATGCCGAGCGGCATGAACGGGGTCAGGTTGCCGGAGTGGAAGCCGGTGAGGGCGACGCCGACGAAGAGGATCAGGATGAGGATCTTGATCCCGACCATGGCCGCGTTGACCTTCACCGACTCGCTGACGCCGCGGATCAGCAGGAAGCAGACCATGGCGACCAGCAGCAGCGCCGGCAGGTTGAACCAGTGGGTGCTGTCCGGCGCGCCGGACAGCTGCTCCGGGATGGTGACGCCGAACGCCAGGTCGAGGAACTTGTTCAGGTACTCGGCCCAGCTGACCGCGATCGCCGAGGCGGAGACGCCGTACTCCATCAGCAGGCAGATGCCGACGCCGAACGCGACGCCCTCGCCGAGCGTGGCGTAGGCGTAGGAGTACGAGGAGCCGGAGACCGGGATCGCGGAGGCCATCTCGGCGTAGCAGAGCGCGGTGAGTCCGGCGGTGACCGCGGCGATCACGAAGGACAGGATGACGGCCGGGCCGGCCGAGGGCACCGCGGTGCTGAGCACGAAGAAGATGCCGGTGCCGATGGTGGCACCGATGCCGATCGAGGACAGCTGCCAGAGGCCGATCGTGCGGCGCAGGTGGATGCCGGAGCGTCCGCCCTCCTCGGGCGCGCCGGCGGGAAGGCCATGGCCCTCACTCTCGGCGATGAGTGATGAGACGGGCTTGCGTCGCAGCAGACGCGCGCCGAGGGAGTTGCTGGCCAAAACTGCGGTCCTTCTAGGCGGGGGAGGGTGTCCTAGCGGCCGGTCACCCGACGCCCCGTGGGGTGTCATCGGGGACCAACCGAACAAACATGGGACAGTACCCCGCGAATGCACCAGTGTCGCAAACGAACAGTCTCGCTCGGCGCATTGTACGAATCGGCGCAACGGGGCACACAAACCGGACACTTCGCAAACGGCGCATCTCCTCTCCAGCGGTTAAAGCAGCAGGTCAGAGGCCGTCGCGAAGATCAACCGCCGAGCACCGCCTGCATCACCGAGCGGGCGACCGGCGCGGCGAGCCCGCCGCCGGTGGCCTCCGCGGCACCGCTGTCCGCGATCACCACCGCCACCGCCACCGGCGGCACCCGGTCCGAGCCGGCCGGCCCGGCCCAGGCGATGAACCAGGCGTACGGCGTCGCGCCGTTGTCCACCCCGTGCTGGGCGGTTCCGGTCTTGCCGCCGACCACCGCACCGGGGATCCGGGCGTCGCGGCCGGTGCCCCGCTCCACCGCGTCGGTCATCAGCCGCTGCACCTGCGCGGCCACCTCCGGCGTCATCGCCCTCCGGTAGGTGGCGGGCTTCATCAGCCGCACCGTGCCGCCGTCGCTCCTGGTCAGCTCGTCCACAAGCTGTGGACGCATCACCGTGCCGCCGTTGGCGACCCCGGCGGCGACCATCGCCATCACCAGCGGGGTGGCCGCGGTGTCGAACCGGCCGATCGAGGAGAGCGCCAGCTGCGACTGGTCCATCGTGGTGTCGAAGTTCGACCGGGCGGCGCGCACCGGCGTGTCCAGCCCGGGGTCGTTGAAGCCGAAGCTCTCGGCCATCGCCGCCGTCCGGTCCAGCCCGGTCCGCACCCCGAGGTAGCCGAGGACGCTGTTGCAGCTGAGCACCATCGCGGTGTCCAGCGACTGCCCGGGCCGGTCGCACTCCGGGGTGTCGTCGACCAGTGTCGTGGCCGTCCCCGGCAGCACGTACGGGGAGGGCGCACCGGTCGGCGCGTCGACGTCCGTGACCACCCCGTTCGCGAGCGCGGCCGCCGCGGTGACCACCGTGAAGGTCGACCCGGGCGGGTAGGTCTGGCGCAGCGCACGGTTGAGCATCGGCTGGTCGGTGTCGAGCCGCAGCCGGTTCCAGGCGGCCTGGTCGGCCGCGCCGGAGCCGGCGAAACCGCCCGGGTCGTAGGAGGGCGTGCTGGCCAGCGCCAGGATCCGGCCGGTGGCCGGCTCGATCGCGGCGACCGCGCCCTGCCGGCTGCCGAGCCCGCGCATCGCGGCCTCCTGGGCGGCCCGGTTCAGCGTGGTGCGGACGTCCCCGCCGGGGTTCCGCCGGCGGGCCACCGCGTCCCAGACCGCCCAGCCGGACAGCCCCGGGTCGGTGCCGGACAGCAGGTCGTCCTCGGCGCCCTCCAGCTGGCTGGCGCCGTAGGCCTGCGAGGCGAAGCCGGTGACCGCCGCGAACAGCGGGCCGTCGGTGTAGGTGCGCTTGTAGGCGTAGCGGCCGCCGGTGGGCGCCGAGCCGGTCACGGCGTCCGCGCCGACCAGGATGTCGCCGCGCGGCCGGGAGTACCGCTCGACGGTGAGCCGCTGGTTGGCGGTGTTGTGGTCGAGCCCGTCCGCCTCGAACACCTGCACCCGGGTGGCCTGGACGCACAGCGCGGCGATCAGCAGCAGGCAGAAGGTGCCCGCCCGGCGCCCGGTGACGGAGATGCCCGGCAGCCCCTGCGGCCCGTTCCCCCGGGGGCCCGCGCCCGTCATGGCCGCCCTCCCGCCGCGGACCGGGCGGCGACCGGCGCCGGCCGGCGGGCGGTGTCGCTCATCCGCACCAGCAGCGCCACGATGATCCAGTTGGTGACCACCGAGGACCCGCCCTGGGCGACGAACGGCAGGGTCATCCCGGTCAGCGGGATCAGGGCGAGCACCCCGCCCGCCACCACGAACACCTGCAGGGCGACGATCGCGGCCAGCCCGATCGCCAGCAGCCGCCCGAACGGGTCACGCAGGGCGATGCCCGTCCGGAACCCCCGGGAGACCAGCACCGCGTACAGCAGGAACACCGCGATCAGCCCGGCGAGGCCGAGCTCCTCACCGAGGGTGGCGAGGATGAAGTCGGACTTGGCGGCGAAGCCGATCAGCACCGAGTGGCCGTTGCCGAGGCCGGTGCCCAGCTCCCCGCCCCAGGCGAAGGCGAACAGCGACTGGGCGATCTGGTTGGCGCCCCGGCCCGCCGCGATCGATCCCAGCGGGTCCAGCCAGTCGGCGACCCGGCTGTGCACGTGCGGCGAGAGCCGGCCCACCGTCACCGCCCCGACCGCCGCCAGCACCAGCCCGATCGCGACCCACCCGGTGCGCGCGGTGGCCACGTACAGCATCACCACGAACAGGCCGAAGAACAGCAGCGAGGTGCCGAGGTCCGTCTCCAGCACCAGGACGCCGACGAAGGCGGCCCAGATCAGCAGCACCGGCCCGAGCACCCGCCCGGGCGGCAGCCGCAGGCGCCCGATCCGGCGGCCGGTGAGCGCCAGCGCGTCCCGGTGCACCGCCAGGTAGGCGGCGAAGAAGACGGCCAGCAGGATCTTGGCGAACTCCCCCGGCTGGAAGGAGAGCGGCCCGGCGGTGATCCAGATCCGCGAGCCGTACACCGGCGGGAAGAAGACCGGCAGGATCAGCAGGACCAGCGCCGCCAGCGCGCCGAGGTAGGCGTACCGCTGCAGCCGGCGGTGGTCGCGCACCAGCAGCACCACGGCGGCGAACAGCGCCACCCCGAGGCCCGACCAGAGCAGCTGCGCGGAGGCCGCGCCGGCGCCGGAGGTGGCCCGGTCCAGCCGGTGGATGGCCACCAGGCCGATCCCGTTGAGCAGCACGGCGATCGGCAGCAGCAGCGGGTCCGCGTACCGGGCCCGCCGGCGGACCACGACGTGCGCCAGCAGGGCGAGCACGCCGAGCGCGGCGCCGTACCCGGCGGCGTCGGCGGGCACCTCACCGTCCAGGTCGACGCCGACCTCGACGTAGCCGAACACGGAGAGGAGCACGGCGGCCAGGAGCAGCCGGAGCTCGACGGGGCGCCCGGTCGGCACCGGCCGGCTCGGCCGGGCGGCGGATCGCGTCACGGCGGAGGGTGTCGCCACGGACCGTCCTGGGGGTCGCGGGGAGCCGGGCGCTGCGGCGGGTCACCGCTGCCCGGGGAGGCCGAACGGGGCGGACGGTCGGACGCGCCGGCCGGCCCGGGCACCCGCACGACGGGGCCCGCGCCCCGGTTCGTCACCCTAACGAGCACTATCCATATTTACTGCGCTTCATGACGGTGTGTCCCCCGTCGACCGGATCACTCCGCGCCCCGGCCGGCCAGCGCCGCCGTCCCGGCCACCGCCGCGGCCAGCAGGAGGAGGGCGAGCGCCGCCGGCACCCACGGCATCGTCACCCGGCCGGTCCGGGCGGCGTCCACCAGGCCGCGGACGGCCGTGTTGGCCGGCGACACGGGCGCCACCAGCGCCAGCACGGCCAGCCCCAGGGCCACCGGGATGCCGTACGGGGCCCGCACCGGCACCGGCCGGTCGGCCAGCACCCCGGCCGTCACCCCCAGCAGCACGCAGACCACCGCGGTCAGCAGACCGGCGGCCAGCGCGCTGCCGACCGGCGGCTGCGCGGCGGCCCCCGGCCGGGCGACCGTCCCGAAGGTCCCCGAGAGCACCGCCACCTGGCCCACCGCCAGCACCAGCCCCGCCGTCAGCGCGGCCAGCAGCGCCCCCAGGTGGACCTTCGGAGGCCCCGCCGCCGCGACCAGGCAGGCCCGGGAGGCCGGCGGCTCCGCACCCAGCACGCCGCGCACGTACCAGGCGCTCACCGGCACCAGCGCCGCCGCGCCGTAGCCGAGGTCGCCCAGCAGCGGGTTGCCCACCGTCACGCCGACCACCAGCAGCAGCGCGTACGCCAGGAACGGCGGCAGCCAGGCGTGCGAGCGCACCAGCAGCTCCAGGTGGTACCGGGTCAGCGCGCCGAGCGGTCGCACCGTTCCCCCTCCCCCCGGCGCACCGCCAGCACCCGGACGGCGGGGCGGCCGAGCAGCAGACGGCGCAGCAGGGCGTCCGACTGCGCGGCGGGGACGGTCAGCCGCACCGCCGTCCCGGCCAGCGGAGTCGCCCGCGGCGCACCGGGCAGCCCGGGCGGCAGCGGGGTGCCGTCCGGAACGTCCACCTCGATCTCCATCTCGGCCGCACTCTCGGTATCCACCCCGGCGGCCGTCCCGGGGGCAGTCCCGGGGGCCGGCTGCCCGTCGGGGCGCAGCCCGCCGTCCGCGCCGACCCGGTAGACGGCGCCGGTGACCCCGGCGAGCCGGGCCGGGTCGTGGTCGACGAACAGCACCGTGCCGCCCCGGGCGGCCCGCTCGACGGCCGCCTCGTCCAGCACCGCCCGGGCCTGCGGGTCGAGTCCGGTCCAGGCCTCGTCCAGCAGCAGCACCCGGGGCTCGGCGAGCAGGGCCTGGACGACCGCGACCTTCTGGCAGGTGCCCTTGGAGAGCCGGCTCAGCGGGGTGCCGGCCCGGTCGGCGACGCCGAAGCGGTCCAGCCACTCCCCGGCCCGCCGCCGTGCCACGGCCGCGGGGAGCCCGTGCACCCGGCCGGTCCGCAGCAGGTAGGAGGCCGCGTCGAAGGGCAGCGCCGGTGGGAAGCGTTCGGGCACGTACGCGGTCGCGCCGGGGCGCACCACCCGCCCGGCGGTCGGCCGTTCGATCCCGGCGGCCAGCCGCAGCAACGTCGACTTGCCGCTCCCGTTCGCGCCCGCGATCCGCACCAACTCGCCCGGCCCGGCTGCCAGGTCGACCCCGCGCAGGATCCATCGCCCACCCCGCCCGTACCGCTTGCCGACGGCCGCCAGCTCCATCCCGCCCCTCCCGTCCGCGCCGTGGGAAGGCTATCCGGCGGGCGTAAGGACGGCGTGAGCGCTGCACCGGATCCCCCGGCCGCGCGCCGGAGTTCACCCCGAGCCCGGCCGTCGCGCGATCCGGACTCGTTTGGCCATCGCCAACTGATGATCCCCAGGGCGTGTCTTGTGGGTCTTGTCGGACAGGACGCGGCGTCAGGGTGCGTGCATCGCAAGGCGGAGGATGGAGTCCATGCGGAGCATCGGCGACTGACGACAACGCGGCGAGGTGCGTGCCCTGGCGTCGCGGCCCCGACAAAGATCCGCAAGACACGCCCTAGGATCGCCGGGTGACTACCGGACGACGACCAAAGACCAGGCTCGGCGGCCTGCTGGCCGCCCTGGCGATAACGGGCGCCTCACTGCTCCTCGGCCTGCCCGCCCACGCCGACGAACCATCAGCCGGATCCGCCGCCACGCCCAAGGAGGCCCCCCGGGTCGACCTGGTCCTGGACGTCAGCGGCTCCATGAACGAGCGGGACATCCAGGGCAAGAGCCGGATCTCGGTGGCCCAGCAGTCGCTGAACGACGTGATCGACGCGCTGCCCGCGGAGACCGAGTTCGGCATCCGCACCCTGGGCGCCAACTACCCCGGCAACGACAAGACGCAGGGCTGCCAGGACACCAAGCAGCTGTTCCCGGTCGGCAAGACCAACAAGGTCGAGGCCAAGACGGCCGTCGCCACCCTGCGGCCCACCGGCTTCACCCCGATCGGCCTGGCGCTGCGCGGTGCCGCCCAGGACCTCGGCAAGGGCGAGACCACCCGCCGGGTGGTGCTGATCACCGACGGCGAGGACACCTGCACCCCGCCCGACCCGTGCGACGTCGCCCGCGAACTCGCCTCCCAGGGCATCCACCTGGTCGTCGACACGCTCGGCCTGGCCCACGACGACAAGACCCGCCAGCAGCTCCTGTGCATCGCCAACGCGACCGGCGGCACCTACACCGACGTGCGCACCCAGGAGCAGCTCACCGACAAGGTGAAGCAGCTGGTCGACCGCTCCAACGACACCTACACGGTGACCCCGGTGAAGACCGCCGGCACCGACAAGTGCGAGAACGCCCCGGTGCTCGCCCCGGGCGTCTACACCGACCGCGAGAAGTTCTCCGAGCACCGCGTCTACAAGGTCCCGGTCAAGTCCGGCCAGGAACTGCGCGCCTCGGTCAGCGTGGGGCTGGACCGCGCGGTGGCCCGGGACTACGGCGTCCTGCTGCAGGCGACCAGCGCGACCGGCCAGGAGCTGGTCCGCGGCACCGACGCCGGCAGCGGCCGCACCGACGTGATCTCCACCGGGCTGCGCTGGTCCACCAGCGACTCCAAGGGGTACGTCACGACGAGCCCGACCTCCTCGCCGAGCGCGAAGCCGGAGACCACGGTCTGCCTGGTCGTCAGCAACGCGCTGGCCCCGCAGTCCGGCGTCCTGGCCGACCCCGGCATGCCGCTGGAGCTGACCGTCGACCTGGCCACCGCCTCGCCGGCCCCCGAGGGCGCGGCGATGGGCCTCGGCCGCGGCTGGATCCTGTTGCTCACCCTCACCCTGGCCGGCCTGGTCTTCGGCCTGCTGTTCGGCTGGATCGCGCGCTGGCGGATCGCTGTCTGGCGGGAGAACTGACCATGCGTACGACCCTGCGCGGCACCCTCGCCGCCCTCGCCCTGCTGCCCGCCCTCGCGCTGGCCGCCCCGGCCGCCTCCGCCGCCTCGCCGTCGCCCTCGGCGAGCGCGAGCGGCACCCCGGCCCCGGCCACCAGGGCCGGCACGTCCTTCCTGACCGCGACCAACCTGTCCCCCGGCCAGGACGCCAACGTCGCCGCCTCCACGGGCGACTACCTGTACTGGGCGTTCGGCGCCTCCGAGGGCCAGACCCCGACGATCGGCCTGACCGTCAACCTGGCCCCCGCGACCGACCGGCACGGCCCGCAGACCTGGTCCGTCGAGGTCTTCGACGGGCTGCGCCGCCGCCAGGCCTGCACCGCCGGCACCCAGAACGCCACCGGCGACCAGAACGCCACCACGCTCGCGCTGAGCTGCACCCTGCGCGAGGTCCGCTCCTGGGCCGAACCGTGGTCCGGCGACCCGCTGCCCGGCACCTACTACGTGCGGCTGTCGGTCAGCGACGCCCCGCAGCCGGACCTCGGCCTGGCCGCCTCCGTCCAGCTGCACGTCAGTGCCAAGGGCGACGCGGACAACGCCCAGCCGGAGGGCGGCGAGCTGAAGGCCCCGCTGGTCCCGCCGGCGGGCGGCGGCGCGAGCACCGCCAAGGCGGCCGCCCCGGTGGAGCCCGAGGAGCACTGGTACACCGGCTGGTTCTCCGGCTGGAACAGCCGCTGGTACTGGACGATCGGCGGCGGCTTCCTGGCCGCCCTGGCGGGCGTCCTGGGCTACCGGCTGACCCGGCACCCGCGCGGCTACCGCCAGGCCCGCTACGGGGCCGTCCCGCCCCAGCCGGGCGCCCCGCAGCCCGGGCCCTACGCGGGCTCCCAGCGCCCCTGACGCGCACCCGTCCCACCCGGGGGCCGGTCGGATCCGTTCCGGCCGGCCCCCGGCCGTTCCCCCCGCCGCACGCCGACGCCCGGACCCGCCCCACGCCGGCCCGGACGGCGCCACCGCCTGCCTGCGCCCGGGCACCCGCTTAGGCTCGGACCATGACCCGGCAGCCGGAGGGCAGGATCGTGGTCGGCGTGGACGGCTCGCCGCCCTCCCGCGCCGCCGTCCGCTGGGCGGCCCGCCTGGCCGGCCTCACCGGCGGCCCGCTGGAGGCGGTGTCGGTCTGGGACTTCCCCTGCCTCCACGGCGAGCACGGCCCCGTCCTGCCCGCCCTGGACGGCTTCGGGTCCGAGCACCGCGCGGCCGAGATCCTCGACGAGGCCCTGGCCGGCTGCCCGCTCCCGGTCCACCGCCGGCTCCGGGCCGGCGCGCCCGGGCCCGCCCTGGTGGCCGCCGCGGCCGGCGCGGCCCTGCTGGTCCTCGGCAACCGCGGCCGCTCCTCCGCGGCCGGCGCCCCGCTCGGCACCGTCGCGCAGTACTGCCTCCACCACGCGCCCTGCCCGGTGACGATCGTCCGCGACTGACCGTCAGGCCACCGCCGGACCACCCCCGTGACGCTCGTCACGCCGCCAACTCCCGCACCCCCGGGCGGAGTACCCGTGGACAACGCAGAAGCCCCGCCCGGTCTGACGACCGGGCGGGGCTTCCGTTGGGTGGAGCTGAGGGGATTCGAACCCCTGACCCCCTCGATGCGAACGAGGTGCGCTACCGGACTGCGCCACAGCCCCAACGAGAAGAAACTCTAGCACCTTTCGGAGGGGGTCCGTGACCACCCCCGGCGGCCCGGTGCTGGTCGGGGGCCGGAGGGGTCATTCGTTGGCGGCGCGGGGGCGCGCCTCGGGGGCCGGGGCCTCGGCGTACTGGTCGAAGAGCGGGGTGTTGCGGGAGGGCTCGGCCGGGCGGCCTGCGGTCCAGGTGCCCGGGGCCGACAGGTCGAGGTTGCGGGACACCCGGGGGGCGACCGGCGCGGTGACGTAGGTCGGCAGCGGGACGGGCACCGGCTCCCAGGAGTCCGGGCCGGCCGCACCGCGCTCGCGCATGCCGTCGACCCACTCCTCATGCTCGGTCGCCTCGGCCACCACAGAGGCGGACGCCACCGACACGGTGGCCTCCTCCGGGTCGGCCGCCAGCCGCAGGTGGGGGCGGCGCCCGGTGCGCTCACCGGCGGCCCGGTCCGGGGCCGCGGGGGCCTCGGCCGGAGCGGCCGCGGCTTCCGGGGCCGCGGCCCGCTGCTGCTCGCGCTTGCGCAGCCGCTCGGCGGCCTGGGCGGCGCGGTCGCGGTCGAGCTTCACCTCGTACCGCTGGCGCTCCAGCTTGCGCAGGTGGCCGATGTAGAGGGTGAGGAGGAGTGCCGGGACGGCCGGGACCCAGAGGAAGGCCAGTCCGGCGACGGCCGCGACGACGGCGCCGAGCGCGAAGGCCAGGAAGAGGCCGGTGACCATCCGGCGCCGGCGGGCCAGCAGCTGTGCCCGGCGCCGGGCCCCGCCCTGCGGGGCGACCGCGGGCCGCTCGGCCCGGGCCGCGCGCTCCGGCGAGGCCGCGGGCGAGGGCACCGGCGAGGGTGAGGGCGCGGGCTCCGCGCCGGGTTCCGCGGTGTCCGCGGGGTCGCCGGGGGCGGCCTCGTCCCGTCCGGGAGGGCCGTCGCCGTCCTGCTCGTCGTCACGCGGTCCGTCGCCCAGGGCCCGGGCTGCCCGCCGCTCCAGTGCCGATCGCCCGGCCAGCAGGCGGATGGCGGTGCTGAAGCGTTCCGTCGGACGTGCCTCGTTGAGTTCGTCCTGCCTGCGGAGCCACATCGGCACCAGATAGGCGGCCCAGGCCCCTACGATGACGGCGTAGATAAGGCCGCTACTGCTCACGATTCACACCGTACGGGCGCCGGGGAAGGCCTGGCAGCAATTTGGCGCGGCGTGTCGTGTGATCAAGCTGATTCTCCGACTATTTTGCCGGCATTTGTGCCGGTCCACGGGCGTGCCGATGCCATATCGATATTTGATTCGAACATATATTCAATTACTCGGATCGCGACCGGAACTGAGCGCCCGCCACCGCCCCAGCAACCCTTCCGGGATCTCCTCGTCGGTCAGCGCGTACACCAGGTGGTCGCGCCAGTCGCCGTCGATGTGGAGATAGCGCGGGCGGATTCCCTCCGAGCGGAAGCCCAGCTTTTCCACCACCCGCCGACTCGGCCCGTTCTCCGGGCGGATGCAGACCTCGATCCGGTGCAGTCCGAGGGTGCGGAAGCAGTGGTCGACCGAGAGCGCGACGGCCGTCGGCATGATGCCCCGCCCGGCCACCGCCTCGTCGATCCAGTACCCGACGTTGGCCGAGCACATCGAGCCCCAGGTGATGCCGCCGACGGTCAGCTGGCCGACCAGCTGGCCCTTGTGGAGCACCACGAAGGGCAGCATCCGCCCGGCCGAGGCCTCGCCGCGCAGGAAGCGGACCATCTGCCGGTACGTCGGTCGCGGGCCGGCGGTCTGCCCGGCCGGGCCCGGCGGCACGGTGGCCTCCCAGCGGCGCAGCCAGTCCCGGTTGCGGCGGCTGACCTCCTGCCACTCGCGCTGGTCGCGGGCCCGGATCGGGCGCAGCACGACGTCCCCCTCGTGGAGCTCTACCGGCCAGCCGGCGTTCAGTGCGCTCTCCCGGACTCTGGTGCGTCGGGCCGGGGGTGGTCCCCGCCGCCGAGCTGGTCGACGGCGTGGGCGAGCAGCGGCTCCAGGACGGCCAGGCCGTCCCTGACGCCGCCGGTCGAGCCCGGCAGGTTGACGATCAGGGTACGTCCGGCGAGGCCGGCGAGCCCGCGGGAGAGCGCCGAGGTCGGCACCTTCTCCCGGCCGTGGGCCCGGACGGCCTCGGCGATGCCGGGGACCTGCCGGTCGATGACCCGGGCGGTCATCTCGGGCGTGAGGTCCATCGGCGAGATGCCGGTGCCGCCGGTGGTGAGCACCACGTCGTAGCCGGCCGCGACGGCCTCGCGCAGCGCGGCCTCCACCGGTTCGCCGTCCGGGACGACCCGGGGGCCGTCGGCGGTGAAGCCCATCGCGGTCAGCCCGGCCACCAGCAGCGGGCCCCCCTTGTCCTCGTAGACGCCGGCCGAGGCCCGGTTGGAGACGGTGACGGCCAGTGCCCGCCCGGCCCGCCCGCTCACGCGCCGGCCTCCGGCGCGAACCAGTCGCCGCTCTTGCCGCCGGTCTTGGCGAGCACCCGGACGGACTCGACGGTGGCGCCCTTGTCGACCGCCTTGACCATGTCGATGACGGTGAGGCCGGCCACCGCGACGGCGGTGAGCGCCTCCATCTCGACGCCGGTGCGGTCGGCGGTGCGCACCGTGGCGGTGATCTCGACGGCGTCGTCCGCGACCACGAGGTCGACCTTGACGCCGGAGACGGCGATCGGGTGGCAGAGCGGGATCAGCTCGGGCGTCTTCTTGGCGCCCATGATGCCGGCGATCCGCGCCACCGCGAGGGCGTCGCCCTTGGGCACGCCCTCGCCGCGCAGCAGCTCGACCACCCGGGGGGAGACCCGGACCCGGCCGGCCGCGACGGCGGTCCGCGCGGTGGTGGCCTTCTCGGAGACGTCGACCATCCGGGCGGCGCCCTGGTCGTCGACGTGGGTGAGGCGGTCGCCGGGGGGAGGTGTCGTCACGGGGGGCTCCAGGGGCGCGCAGATCGAATACCGCGCTACCGTACAGCTCCCCCGCCCCGCCACGCGGGAGGGGCCGGGGGCCGGGACACGGGCTCAGGAGCCGAGCAGCACCACGTCGACCTCGCTGCCGGGCGGCAGGGCGGTGACGTCCTCGGGCACGGTGATCAGGCAGTCGGCCCGGGCCAGTGCGCCGACCAGGTGCGACTCGGCGCCGCCCACCGGCTCGACGGTGCCGTCCGCGGCCGAGTAGCGGCCGCGCAGGAACTGCCGGCGGCCGGCCGGGGAGCGCAGTTCCGCCGGGCAGAGCGCCCGGACCACCGGGCGGTGGACGTCGGCGGCGCCGAGCATGGTGCGGATGACCGGGCGGACGAACAGTTCGAAGGAGATGTAGGCGCTCACCGGGTTGCCGGGCAGCGCGAGCAGCGGGACGCCGTCCCCGCCGCCGATCCGGCCGAAGCCCTGCGGCTTGCCGGGCTGCATCCGGAGCCTGCGGAAGTCGACGCCCCCGTAGGACTCGAAGACCTCCTTGACCACGTCGTACGCGCCGACGCTGACCCCGCCGCTGGTGACGATCAGGTCGGCCCGGCCGAGCTGGTCCTCCAGGACGGCCCGGAGCCGGTCGGCGTCGTCCGGGACGGCACCGACCCGGTAGGCGATGGCGCCGGCCTCCTGGGCGGCCGCGGTCAGGGTGAAGCTGTTGGAGTCGGAGATCTGCCCGGGGCCGACCGGCTCGCCGGGCTGCACCAGCTCGCTGCCGGTGGACAGCACCACGACCCGCGGGCGCGGGCGGACCCGCACCGCGGCGCGTCCGATCGCGGCGAGCAGGCCGAGCTGGGTGGGGCCGAGCCGGGTGCCGGCCTCCAGGACCTTCGCGCCGGCGGCGACGTCGCTGCCCGCCCGGCGGACGTGCGCGCCCCCGGCGACCGGGCGCAGGACGCGGACCTCCTCGTCCTCGACGGGGGCGGTCATCGCGTCGGCGGCCACGCCGGTGCCGGTGCCGCCGTCGGTCCACTCGACCGGGGCGACGGCCTCGGCACCGGGCGGGAGGGGGGCGCCGGTCATGATCCGGGCGGCCTGGCCGGGCCCGACCCGGGGAAGTTCGCCCGCGCCGGCGGCGATGTCGCCGACCACCGCGAGCACCGAGGGGTACTGCCCGGTGGCGCCGTCGGTGTCAGCGGTGCGGACGGCGTAGCCGTCCATCGAGCTGTTGTCGAAGGGCGGCAGGTCACCGCCGGCGACCACGTCCTCGTCGAGCCGGCAGCCCTGGGCGTCGAGCAGTCGCAGCTCGATCGCGGGCAGCGGGCCGACCGCGGCCAGCACGTCGGCGAGGTGCTCGTCCACCGTCCAGAGGCGGCGGGCCGCCGGTGCCGGGTCCGTGGACCCGTCGCAGCAGGCTGCGGCGGATCCGGTGGGGTGTTCGGTGGACCCGGTCATCGGCGGCTCGCTCCCTGTCGTCGTGTCAGTCCTGCAGCTCGGAGGCGACGAACTCGCGCAGCCAGGAGCGGAACTCCGGGCCCAGGTCGTCGCGCTCGGCGGCCAGACGGACGATAGCGCGCAGGTAGTCCGCGCGGTCACCGGTGTCGTAGCGGCGGCCCTTGAAGAGCACGCCGTGCACCTGGCCGCCGGCCTCCGGCTCGCGGGTGGTCAGCTCGCGCAGGGCGTCGGTGAGCTGGATCTCGCCGCCGCGGCCGGGCGGGGTCTCGCGCAGCACGTCGAAGACCAGCGGGTCGAGGACGTAGCGGCCGATGACGGCGTAGTTCGAGGGGGCCTCGTCGGTCTCGGGCTTCTCGACCAGGTCGGTCACCTGGAAGACGTCCTCGCCGAAGCCGTTCGCCTTGACGGCGGCACAGCCGTAGAGGTGGATCTGGGAGGGGTCGACCTCCATGAGGGCGACGACCGAGCCGCCGAGCTCCTGCTGCACCTCGATCATGCGGGAGAGCAGCGGGTCGCGCGGGTCGATCAGGTCGTCACCGAGCAGGACGGCGAAGGGCTGGCCGGCCACGTGCTGCTCGGCGACCGAGACGGCGTGGCCGAGGCCCTTCGGGTCGCCCTGGCGGACGTAGTGCATGTTGGCCAGCTCGACGGACTCCCGGACGCGGGCCAGGCGGTCCTGGTCGCCCTTGCGGGCGAGCAGCTCCTCCAGCTCGTAGGCGCGGTCGAAGTGGTCCTCCAGCGCGCGCTTGTTGCGGCCGGTGACCATCAGTATGTCGGACAGGCCCGCGGAGGCGGCCTCCTCGACGACGTACTGGATGGCCGGCTTGTCGACGACGGGCAGCATCTCCTTCGGGGTGGCCTTGGTGGCCGGGAGGAAGCGGGTGCCCAGTCCGGCCGCGGGTACCACGGCCTTGGTTACCGGAATTCGGGAGTTGGTCGTCGTCATGCGTTTACCTTACTCAGGCACGTTTTGCCCGGGCCGAGCACGGTCGGACGGCTAGGACAGCACGTCACGGGGCCCGGCCACGGTGGCAGGCGTATGGGAAGCGACCGGATGGGCGAGGGAGTCACCTCCGGCACAGGCGGACACACTACCCGGCTTTCCCGAACAGTCAGGTTCCGCCTTGTTCGCCTGCCCCGCACCGGAACCGGGCTGCTCGCAGGGGGGTGCCGGGCGCGTGCCGCCGCCGTGCGCGGGGAGCGGTCCCGGCCGGCCCCGCCAGCAGTCGCCGCCGGCCGACCGGGCCTCGGCCAGCGCCCGGTCGGCGGCGCGCAGCAGGACGGCGGCGTGGGTGCCGTCCTCGGGCAGCACGGCGACCCCTACGGCGGCGGTCAGCCCGTTGCCGCCGGCCGGCCGGGGCTCCCGCGGGCCCGAGGACCAGTCGAGCAGCAGGTGCCGGCGCACCGACCAGACGAGCCGCTCGGCGACCTGGGCGGCGCCCTCCGCGCCGGTGTCCGGCAGCACCACCAGGAACTCCTCCCCGCTGTAGCGGCCGAGGGTGTCGGACCGGCGGATCTCCATCCCGAGCCGCTGGGCGAGGTCGCGCAGTATCGCGCCGGCGCGGCCCCGCCCGTGCTCGGCGACGACCGCGTCGAAGCCGGCGATCTCCAGCAGCAGGACGGCCAGCGGACGCGGCCCGTCCGGCTGGTCGGGGCGCCCGGCGCGACGGGCCCGCTCGATCTCGCGGTCCAGGGTGAGCTGCAGGTGCCGGTAGTTCCACACCCCGGTGAGCGGGTCGCAGGAGGCCGTGCGCTCCAGGTCGGCGCAGTGCGCCTCCAGCTCGGCGATCCGCTCGCGCAGCCCGTCCTCCCGGGCGGCGGCGTCGCCGCGGCCCCGGCGCAGGCGCAGCCCGAGCACGGCGGCACCGGCCAGCGCCGGGGCGCTCAGCGCGGCCAGGGCCTGGACCAGCAGCGGGGTGGACAATCGGGGCGCCCTTTCCCGTGTCAGGCTCTGCGGGTCGACGGCAGCGGCCGGCGGGGCAGAGTTGCGGAGGATCCGATGCACAACGAGAAGAGCGAGCTGAGGACACGGCTGCTGACGCGGCGGCGCGCGCTCACCGCCGGGGAGCGGTCCGCGGCCGCGCGGGCGCTGGCCGGGCACGCCGGGGCCCTCGCGGAGCCGGGCGCCACGGTGGCCGCGTACGTCTCGGTGGGCTCCGAGCCGGGGACCGGTCCGCTCCTGGACGCGCTGCGGGAGCGCGGGGTGCGGGTGCTGCTGCCGGTCCTGCTGCCCGACAACGACCTGGACTGGGCCGAGTACGGCGGCCCGCGGGAACTTGCCCCGGCCGGGCGCGGACTGCTGGAGCCGGTCGGGCCCCGGCTCGGGCCGGAGGCCGTCACGGCCGCCTCGGTGGTACTGCTGCCGGGCCTGGCGGTGGACCGGCGGGGGCTGCGGCTGGGCCGCGGCGGCGGGTCGTACGACCGGGTGCTGGCCCGGCTGGAGCGGGCGGGCGCGCGGCCGGTGCTGGCGGTGCTGCTGTACGAGGACGAGCTGCTGGCGCGGGTGCCGGCCGAGCCGCACGACCGCTCGGTGGACCTGGCGGTCGTGCCGTCGGGGCCGCAGCGGCTCGGGTGAGCGGGGCGGGGCGGGGCGGGGTGGGGCGGTGCCCGGGGCTCGGGGCTCGGGACCGGCCCGGTAGGGCCGGGGCCCGGGGCGGACGACGGACGGCCCCGCTCCTGAGGAGCGGGGCCGTCGGGTCGTGCCGGGTCAGCCGGTGGTGAGCACCAGCTTGTGCTTGGTGGCCTTCTCGACCGCGTCCGGCGTGTAGGCCCAGGTCAGCAGCTTGCCCTTGAGCCAGAGGTCGGTCTGGTCGTTGTAGTTGTCGTGGAAGGCGTGGCCGGAGGCACCGCCGACGTTGACCCACCGCGAGGAGTCCAGGTCGCTCAGGTCGACCACCATCCGCATCGAGGGGATCCAGTCCACCTGGTAGCCCGCCGCGGCGTTCCAGCCGGCCGCGTCGACCGCCGCCGAGCCGCCGGAGAGCCGGTACGGGCCGCGGTTGAGCAGCCGGTGGACCACGCCGGAGGCGATCGAGGACTCGTCGGTGCCGAGGGTCTGCTCGCGCAGCGTCAGCTTGTGCAGCCGGCCCCAGCTCCAGGTGGAGACGTCCTTGCTGAGCAGTGCGGTGAGGTCCTGCCGGGCGTTCTTCATCGCCTCCTTGAGCAGGTTGTCCAGGCCCTTCTGCTCCTTGTGGTCGGAGTCGATGTACGTCCACCAGGAGCTGTCGGGCTTGTCGAGCTGCTGGCGGACCACCTCGGTCCAGCGGTCGCCGCCGTCCGGCTGGGCCTTGCCCGGGTCACGGGTGCCGCACTCGGTGACGATCTTGCTGGAGCTGTCCGGCTTGGTCGGGTCGTCCTGCTGGCGGACCAGCAGGCAGTTGCCCTTGGCCCGGAGGTCGGCCGGGAACTTCTGGCCGAAGGCGAGGGTGAGCAGCTGGCGCCAGACGCCGTTGTAGTAGGCGGCGGCGGCCGAGTCGGCGTCCTGGTGGTAGTTCCAGTCCTTGAGCAGGTCCTGGGCCTCGCGCACGTACGGGTCGTCGATCTGCTGCTTGAGCAGCAGCGGGACGAGCGTCTTGGCCATGATGCTGGTGTTGTCCAGCTGCATGGACTGCATGTCGTCCGGGGAGATCTTCCCGTTGTTCTTGAGCAGGCCCTCGATCTGGTCGGTGATCTCCTTGGCCCGGGTGCCGTACTCCCAGTCCTTGGTGAGCGAGTACTTGTAGCTCGGGTCCACCACGGCCTGGTTGGCGGTCACGATGTAGCCCGCGGCCGGGTCGAGGCTGTAGGGCAGCGCGGTGAAGGGGATCGAGCCCTTCCACTGGTACCCGGAGTCCCAGCCCGGGGCCGGGAGGGTGCCGTCGCCCTTGGCGCGGACCGGGACGTCGCCCGGAGCCTGGTAGCCGATGTGCTTGGCGTCGGCGTAGAGCAGGTTCTGCGCGGGGACGGCGAAGTCCTTGGCGGCGCCCCGGAAGTCGTCCCAGTTCCTCGCCCGGTCGAGGGCGAAGACGGCGTCCATGGTCTTGCCGGGGTTGAGCGCGGTCCACTGCAGCGCGACGCCGTAGCCGCCGGTGCCCCGGTCGGGGGCCGCGCTGCCGTTGGGCGCGTACTTGCCGACGTTCTGCTGCTCGGTGCTCTGGTCGGAGATGAGCGGGGCGCCGGTCTGGGTGGTGCGGACGGTGATGGTGCGGTCGTCCCCGCCGGCGACCTTGATGGTCTCCTTGCGCAGGTCGAACTTCACGTCCTTGCCGTCGACCTGGTAGGTGTCCGGGCCGGTCACCTTCTCCAGGTAGAGGTCGGTGACGTCGGCGCCCAGGTTGGTGAAGCCCCAGGCGACGTCCTTGTTGTGGCCGATCACCACGCCGGGCATCCCGGCGAAGGTGAAGCCGGAGACGTCGTACTGGCAGGCCGGCGAGGCGGTGCGGCAGTGCAGGCCCATCTGGTACCAGACCGAGGGCAGGCCGGGGCCGAGGTGCGGGTCGTTGGCCAGCAGCGGCTTGCCGGTGGTGGTGTGGCTGCCGGCGACGACCCAGGAGTTGGAGCCGATGCCCTGGCCGGGGCGGCCGAGCAGCTGCGGCATGCCGTCGACCCGGTCGGTGAGCCCCTGCAGCAGCGCCTTGGTGGTGGCCGCGCCCTGCGCGGTGGCAGCGGGGGCGGAGCCGGTCGGCGGGTTGCCGTCGGCGGGGCGGTAGGTGTCCCCGGAGACGGTGCCGGTCTTCACGATCGTGCCGTTGCGGGTGTACGGGTACTCGGGGTAGAGCTCGGCGATCTTGTCCGGCCCGAAGTCCTGGGCCAGCAGCGCGCGATCGATCTCCTCCTGGAGGTTCCCGGAGAGGTTCCAGGCCATCGCCTTGAGCCAGGCCACCGAGTCGACCGGGGTCCACTGCTCGGGCTTGTAGTCGCCGTTGACGGCACCGAGCAGCGCGTACTCCAGGGAGGCCTTCTCGCCCCCGGGGTGCTCGGCGAGCCAGGCGTTCACGCCGTCCGCGTAGGCCTGCAGGTACTTCTTGGTCTCCGGCGACAGCTTGGTGTCGAACTCCTTCTGCGCGACCTGGCGCCAGCCCATGGTGCGGATGAAGGCGTCGGTGTCGACCTGGCCGTCGCCGAACATCTCGGAGAGCCGCCCGGCGGTGATGTGCCGGCGGACGTCCATCTCCCAGAACCGGTCCTGCGCCTGGACGTAGCCCTGGGCGCGGAAGAGGTCCTCGGAGGTGTCGGCGTAGAGCTGGGGGATGCCGTTGGCGTCCCGCTTGACGTCGACCGGCGCGCTGAGGCCCGCCACCTTGACGCTGCCGTCGACCTCGGGGAAGGACGCGCGGACCGCGGTGACCCCGCGGTAGCCGCCGTAGCCGACGCCGGCCACCAGCAGCACGACCAGCACGATCACGAACAGACGGGCGCGCCGGAACTTCTTCGAGCGGGGCATCTGGGTCCTTGCGGTCCTGACTTCGGGGCGGGCGGGCGTGTCCAGGGCCTGGGGCCGTGACAGGGCACCACATTAGGCCGAGTCGGCCGAGCACCGTGCACGGGGGACGCTCCGCACGGGATCGGAGGAGGTCAACGGGGAGTCCCGGAAGGGCTGGTGGGGGCCCGGGGAGGACAGGAAACTAAAGATATGGCAAAATGTTAGACTGCGTAACGATCCGCAAGGGGAGCATTGACGACTTCTTAACGGGCCCCCCTTCGCCAGCACGACCGACACCCCGCCCGCCCCTGCCTGCCCGAGGTGCCACTGCGTGAACATCGACCACCTGAACCAGCTGCTCCTTGAGTTCTCCGTGATCCTGCTGGTCGCAGTGGTCGCCGTGCGCATCTCCACCCGATCAGGCCTGCCCAGCCTGCTGATCTACCTCGGGATCGGCGTCGCGCTGGGCCAGAACGGCATCGGCGTCACCTTCAACAACGCCGAGCTCACCCAGGTGCTCGGCTACGCGGCGCTCGTGGTCATCCTGGCCGAGGGCGGCCTCAAGACGAGCTGGCGCGAGGTCAGACCGGTCATGCCGGCCGCCACCGCGCTCGCCACCGTCGGCGTCGGGATCAGCGTGTTCGTCACCGCGGCCGGCGCGCACTGGCTGGTCGGCCTGGACTGGCGCACCTCGATGCTGCTCGGCGCGATCGTCTCCTCCACCGACGCCGCCGCCGTCTTCTCCGTCCTGCGGATGGTCCCGCTGCCGCACCGGCTCACCGGCCTGCTGGAGGCCGAGTCCGGGTTCAACGACGCCCCCGTCGTCATCCTGGTCGTCGCCTTCGCCACCGTCGGCGAGCTGGACTCCTGGTACGTCCTGGTCGGCACGATCGTCGCCGAGCTGGCGATCGGCACCGCCGTCGGGTTCGCGGTCGGCAAGATCGGCGCGTACGGGATCAAGCACGTCGCACTGCCGTCCTCCGGCCTGTACCCGATCGCCGTGATGGCGCTCACCGTGCTCGCCTACGCCGGCGGCGCGCTGCTGCATGGCTCCGGCTTCCTCGCCGTCTACATCTGCGCGGTGATCCTCGGCAACGCCAAGCTGCCGCACGGCCCGGCCGTCCGGGGCTTCGCCGACGGACTGGCCTGGATCGGGCAGATCGGCATGTTCGTGCTGCTCGGCCTGCTCTGCACGCCCGAGACCATGGGCTCCTCGGTCGCCCCCGCGCTGGTCATCGGCGGCGTGCTGGTGTTCCTCGCCCGGCCGCTCTCGGTGGTGCTCACCATGACCCCGTTCAAGGTCCCGGGGCGGGAGCAGGCGCTGCTGAGCTGGGCCGGACTGCGCGGGGCGGTGCCCATCGTGCTGGCCACCATCCCGGTGGTGTCGGGCGCGCACCGGGCCGAGGACGTCTTCAACATCGTCTTCATCCTGGTCGTCGTCTTCACCCTGCTGCAGGGCCCGACCCTGCCCTGGGTGGCCAAGCGGCTGCGGGTCGGCGAGGGCGCCATGGGCCAGGACCTCGGCATCGAGTCCGCCCCGCTGGAGAAGCTGCACGGCCACCTGCTGTCGGTCGCGCTCTCGCCGACCTCGCGGATGTCCGGCGTGGAGATCAGCGAGCTGCGGCTGCCCAAGGGGGCGGCGGTCACCCTGGTGGTGCGGGAGGGCAACTCCTTCGTGCCGGACAAGGCGACGGTGCTGCGCGGCGGGGACGAGCTGCTGGTGGTCACCACGGACGCGGTCGGCGAGGCGGCCGAGCGGCGCCTGCGGGCCGTGGACCGGGGTGGCAAGCTCGCGGGGTGGCTGAACGGGCGGTGAGCCCGGGCGGGGTGCGGCGGCGGGGTCTCGCGGCGGAGGTCTCGCGGCGGGGCCGGGCCGGGTGGCGGCGGCGGGCGGCGGCGGGTTGAGGGTGGCTTTCAAGGCTTAACGCGCCGTTCACCTTCAATAGGCAGGACAGTTTTGGATTTGCCCTGTAGTGTGGTGGCCAGCGCGACATCTACGCGCGTATATGTATGATGGGTACACCACACCCAGCATCTGCCTGACGCAGAGTTGGCGCGACCGCTCGGCGGCCGCGGTCCGGCCCCGGCCCACACGCCGGACCGGCCCGGTATCTACCCCGGTCGACGCGCGAGAGGACGACTCTCGGCGCCGTCGGGGCCACACCATGCCCTGCCGCGCTACCAGGCAGCAGGAAGGACCGACCGTGACGGCCCGCCGAACGGTCGACAACGCCGAGGACGCCGGCGCCACCAGCGCGCCCGCCCGCGTCGGCTACGGGGCGCTGCTCCGCACGCCCGGCGCCTGGACGTTCCTGGTGCCCGCGTTCGTCGCGCGGCTGCCCTACGCGATGCTCAGCATGGGCATCCTGCTGCTCGTCAAGGACACCCACGGCTCCTACGGCACCGCCGGCACCGTGACCGCCGTCGCCGCCGTCTCGCAGGCCCTGATCGGCCCGCAGACCGGCCGCCTCGCGGACCGGTACGGACAGGCCACCGTGCTCGTCCCCACCGTCCTGGTGCACGCCCTGTCGGTCGGCGTGCTGATCGCCCTCGCGCTCGGGCACGCCCCGGCCTGGACCCTGTTCCTGGCCGCCGTCCCGGCCGGTGCGAGCGTGCCGCAGATCGGCGCCATGGTCCGCGCCCGCTGGGTCGCCACCTTCGGCGCCGAGGGCGCGTCCGCCACCTCCGCCGCCAAGGTGAGCACCGCGTTCGCCTTCGAGTCCGTGACGGACGAGTTCACCTTCGTGGTCGGCCCGATCGTGGCAGCCAAGATCGCCACCTCGGTCAACCCCTCCGCCAGCCTGATCGCCGAGGCCGCGCTGACCCTCGTCGGCGGCCTGGTCTTCGCCACCCAGCGGCGCACCGCGCCCGCCCGGATCACGCCGCGCCCCGGCGCCCGGCGCGCCTCCGCCCTCTCCTCGCCCGGCGTCCGGCTGCTGGCCGGCGTCACCCTCGGGGTCGGCGCCGTCTTCGGCGGCATGCAGGTCTCGGTGAACGCCTTCGCCGACTCGGTCGGCCAGCACGACGCCTCCGGCACCGTGTACGGGATCTTCGCCGGCGGCTCGATGGTGGCCGGCGTGCTCTACGGCGTGATCGCCTGGCGGCACGCGGTGCAGCAGCGGATGATCGCCAGCTACGCGCTGCTGGTCCTGGGCTGCTCGACGCTGTGGGCCATGCCCAACCTGGTCGCGCTCTCCGTCGCCGGGCTGGTCTGCGGCCTGGCCATCGCACCGACCCTGATCAGCGGCTACACCCTGGTCGAGACGCTGGTCGAGGACGGCGCCAAGACCGAGGCCTTCACCTGGCTGACCGGCGCCATCGGCCTCGGCCTGGCGGTCGGCTCGATGGTGGCCGGCCAGCTGATCGACGCCAACGGGCCGTCCGCGGGCTTCCTGGTGCCGGTGATCGGCGCCGGCCTCGGCCTGGTCGCGCTGGTCGCGCTGCGACACCTGCTGGTCGCGCCCGGCGGCGCGGTCGGCGCCGGCGGTGCGGACGGGGCGACCGCGGCGGACGCGGCCCCGTCGGAGCACGCCGCGGCGCGGCAGCTGGTGGGTGCGGCCAAGGGCTGAGCCGGTACCCGCGGTCCGCGCCGGACCACCACCCCGGAACGGCGCGGGCGTTCAACCCGGCTCATCTCACACCGGAGTCGCTGGACTGATCCCGCGGAATGCCGCATCATTGACCATCGTTAGCACTCATCAGGCGAGAGTGCCAGGAGGAAGACAAGTGCCCACGTACCAGTACCAGTGCACCGAGTGCGGCAACGGCCTGGAGGCGGTGCAGAAGTTCACCGACGAGGCGCTGACCACGTGCCCCGACTGCCAGGGACGACTGCGCAAGGTCTTCTCGGCCGTGGGCGTCGTGTTCAAGGGCTCGGGCTTCTACCGCACCGACAGCCGCTCGTCCTCCAGCAGCTCGGTGGGCTCCGGCGGCTCGGCGTCGACCGGCTCGTCCTCGACGTCCTCGAACGGCTCGTCCTCGACCTCGACGTCCTCCTCGACGTCCTCCGCTTCGAGCTCCTCGAGCGCTTCGAGCCCGGCTCCGGCCGCGAGCTGATCACGGCGCCGGCCCGGCCGGCACCGTCGACGACACGGGACAGGCCCGTCACCCCCGCTCCGCGCGGGGGCGGCGGGCCTTCTCGTCGTTCCCGGGCGTCGTTCCGGGCCTCCTTCGTCGTTCCGGGCCCTTCTGGTGGTCCCAGGCCCTTCTCGTGGTTCCAGGCCCTTCTGGTGGCCCCGGACCGGCCCGGTCGTCAATCCGGCCGGCCGTACTCACTCCTGCGGGTGTACGGATTCGTCCACAGGGGCCGGGTTGTCCACAGGCTGCGGATAACGGCTTCCCGCGGCGGCGCCGGGCGCCCATCGTGTGGGTCAGCAGAACGCGGCCGGCCCGGCAGGGGCCGGCGCCCTACGACCCCGGTGGTGCCGATGTCCTCCCCGATCCTCTCGATCCCGCTGCCCGCGCCCACCGTCCCGCCCCGGCAGGAGGTGCCCCGGTTCCCGCCGATCCGGCGCGGCGCCGGCCGGTGGCACCGCTGGCGGCACGTCGTACGGCGGCGGGCCGGGGTGCCCGCGGCGGTGCTGCTCGCCGTGGCCGCGGCACTCGCGGTCGGGCCCGCCCGGGCCGGGCTGCCGCCCCCTCCGGGCGGCGCGGTGGGCCGGACGGGTTGTCAATCCGGAGCACTGGAAGATCACCCGTAACCGGGCGACGACTTCGTCGTTCACGGCGGCATGAAAGGCTTCAAGGAATTCCTGCTGCGCGGGAACGTCGTCGAACTCGCCGTCGCCGTCGTCATCGGCGCGGCCTTCACCAACATCGTCAACGCCTTCGTCAAGGGCGTGATCAACCCGATCGTCGGCGTGTTCGGGGCCAAGGACCTGGCGTCCTACAGCTCCTGCCTCAAGGGCCCCTGCGAGGTGAGCCCCACCGGCGAGGTCGTGTCCGGGATCTTCATCCTGTGGGGATCGGTGCTCAGCGCCGTCCTGCAGTTCATGATCACCGCGGCCGTCGTCTACTTCTGCCTGATCGTCCCCATGAACCGGTTCACCGCGCGGCGCAAGACCCTCGCCGAGTCCACCGCGGAGGCCGAGGCCAAGGAGGTGCTGCTGCTCACCGAGATCCGCGACGCGCTGGTCACCGCCCGGAGCTGACGGGCCGCACCACCCGCCCGGCCCCCGTCCGCGCCACGTCCGTTCCCGTCCCGTCCGTTCCCGTCCCCTTCGGCGCCGCTCGGCGCCGTTCAGTCCCCGTGGTGCGGCGGGCGCTGGTTCAGGTACCAGTCCAGCCCCCGCCCACCGCTCTCCCCCGCCCCGGGGCGGTCGCCCCAGCCGGCGTCGGTGTCGTCGCTCGACTGCTGGTCCAGCGGGTCACGGAAGACCAGCCGGGCCTTGGCCGCGGCCGGCTGCTCCTCGCGCTTCCGCTGGCCCCGGTCCTGCTCCTGCTCCTGCTCCTGCTCTTCCACCCTGCTCACTCCGCTGCTCGCCCGGATCGTTCCGCCCTCAAGCCTAGGCTCCGCGAACCGCGGGCCCCGGTGCGGAGTTCTCCGCACCGGGGCCCGGGAGGCCGGTCCGGTCGCGTGCCACGGCCGGGCGGCTCGCTCGGACCGGTGGGCCGGGTCGGTCGGCCAAGCCGCTCGGTCAGGCCGCTCGGTCAGGCCGCTTCGAAGCCCGCGTGGTCCGCGATCTTCTTCAGCTCGGCCAGCGCGTGCTTCTCGATCTGGCGGATCCGCTCGCGGGTGAGGCCGTGCTGCTTGCCCACCTCGGTGAGGGTGCGCTCGCGGCCGTCCTCCATCCCGTAGCGGGAGCGGATGATCGAGGCCGTGCGGTCGTCCAGCCGCCCGATCAGGTCGTCCAGCTCCTCGCGGCGCAGCATGACCATCACGGCGTCCTCGGGGGACGTCGCCCCGGTGTCCTCGACCAGGTCGCCGAACTGGGTCTCGCCCTCGTCGTCGACCGACATGTTGAGGCTGACCGGGTCACGGGCCCAGTCGAGCACGTCCTTGATCCGGGCCTCGGTGGTGTCCAGCTCGGCCGCGATCTCCGCCGGGTCGGCCTCGCGGCCCAGCTCCTTGGACTTCTCGCGCTGCACCCGGCGGATCCGCCCGAGCTCCTCGACCAGGTGCACGGGCAGCCGGATGGTGCGGGACTGGTCGGCGATCGAGCGGGTGATCGCCTGCCGGATCCACCAGGTGGCATAGGTGGAGAACTTGAAACCCTTGGCGTAGTCGAACTTCTCGACGGCGCGCACCAGGCCGGCGTTGCCCTCCTGGATGAGGTCCAGCAGCGGCAGGCCGCTGCGCGGGTACCGGCGGGCGACCGCCACGACGAGTCGGAGGTTGGAGCGGATGAAGACGTCCTTGGCGCGCTCCGCGTCCTCGGCTATCACCTCCAGCTCCTCGCGCGAGACGCCGTCGGGCAACCCGCCCTCGTCCAGCAGGTGCTGGGCGTACACGCCGGCCTCGATCCGCAGCGAGAGCTCGACCTCCTCGGCGGCATCGAGCAGGGGCGTCCTGGCGATCTCGTCGAGGTACATGCCGACCAGGTCACGGTCGGCCTCGAGGTTGGTCGGGCGGGCCGCGCGAGTCCGGTCGGCCCTGTCGCGAACGACGGCACGGGTGGCCATGCTTGCTCCCTTTGCTGGAATTGCCGAGCTCTGCCTGCCTGCCCCGAGAGGGCAAGAAGTGCGGGCCCCGCGGGGCTCACACGTAACGATCCAACGAACAGATTCCGGACAACATTCCCAAGTCACTCAGATTCTTCCGCGCCATGCAGTATCCTGCCGGTTTTCACCCCGGTTCTGGACGCTGGGTGACCGGCCGGGCACCTCCGGTGCCGATTCTGCGACCGCTTCCGAGCGGGTCGCTCACGCCCCGTGCACACGACCACCGCCCTACAGGGTGAACCGGCGGACGGGCACGGTCGTTCCCCGCGCCCCCGGCGATCACCCGCGCTCACACCCCGGCGCACGCAGGTTCTCCGCACAAACGATGCCGAATCGCTATCACTCCACGTCCCGATCGACCCGGGACACTGGGAAGGTGTCAGCCATGCACCTGACCAACAGCGCGACCTCAGTCACTGCGCGTCACCGCCGCCTGCTGCGGGACTCGGCGCTCGCAGTGGGCTGCGCCGCGCTGTTCGGCCTGCTGACCGTCCTGGTGACCGGGCACTGGCACCCCCTTGAACAGCTCGACCAGAGCTGGATCGACGAACTGCACATCTTCGCCAGGGAGCACCGGATCTGGACCGCCTCGGTGCAGACGCTCTCCGACATCGGCGGCACGATCACGATGCGTGCCCTCCTGGGGATCGCGGCCGCCTGGCTCTGGCTGATCGGCGCCCGGGTGCTGGCCGGCTGGGTGGCCGCCCAGACCCTGGTCGGCTGGGGCGCCCTGTGGGCACTGAAGCTGGCCGTCGACCGCAGACGGCCGTCCTTCGGGGACCCGGTCTCGCACGCCGGCGGCCCGGCCTTCCCCTCCGGGCACGCCATGGCCTCGGCGATCACCTGCGCGGTGCTGGTCGGCCTGGTCTGGTACCGGGTCCACCGCCGGGGCCGGACCGCCGCCTGCACGGTGGCCGCGGTCAGCGTGCTGACCATCGGGTGGACGAGGATCGCCCTCGGGGTGCACTGGCCGAGCGACGTGGTTGCCGGCTGGCTGGCTGCCGGGATCGTGCTGGGCGCCGTGACCGCCCTCGTCGAACTGTGGCGCCCGGGCGCGCTGGCCCGGGACGTCCGGCGGGTCAACTGGCGCACCAGGCCCCGGGTCCAGCGGATCATCGTGCCGTCCGTCCGGCCGCCGCGCGGAGCCGAACCGCAGGGCGACCCGGCGGACCACCCCGACGAGGCCGTCCGCTGACGCACCCGCCCGGGCGAAGCCGCTGACGCCCGGCCGCTGAGCACACGTCACGGTGTGCGGGTGGTGGTGCCGCTACCCCGGCGTCACCCGCGCACGCCGGCCGCCCACCGCCCGCCACCGATCCCCAACCGGGCCACCGGCCCGCCCCCTCGCCGGCCCACCCCGCCACCACCGCGCCGACCCGCCGGCACACGCGGGCACCTCGTCCGGAATCCGGACGCCACCGTCCGCTAGCGTGACGGTCATGAACGCCGCGCCCGCCGCCCCCGCCAGCCACCCCACCGAGGGCGGGTACCCGGAGCGGCCGCTGCGGATCGCCACCGTCCAGGCCCGGGCCGTGGCCGGCGACATCGCCGCCAACGCCGCCCAGGCGGCCGAGTTGATCCGCGAGGCCGCCCGGGCCGGCGCCCGCCTGGTGCTGTTCGCCGAGAAGTTCCTCGCCGGCTACGAGATCGGGCTGATCACCTCGGACCCGCTCACCCACGCCGTCCAGCCCGCCGACCCGCGGCTCGCGCCGGTCGCCGACGCCTGCCGCGCGACGGGCACCGCCGCGATCGTCGGCGCCGCCGTGCAGGACGGTGCCGACCTGCGCATCTCCGCCCTCGTCATCGGCCCGGACGGCGGCTTCGTCACCCGCTACGACAAGCAGTTCCTGTTCAAGGCCGAGCGCGACCACTTCCGCCCCGGGACGACCGGCTGCACGCTGGAGCTGGACGGCTGGCGGCTCGGCCTCGGCGTCTGCTACGACTCGGGCTTCCCCGAGCACGCCCGCGCCGCGGCCCTGGACGGCTGCCACGCCTACCTGGTGGGCGCCCTGTTCAGCGTGGGCCACGGCCACCACGAGTCCCGCACCTGGTTCCCCGCCCGCGCGCTCGACAACACGCTCTACACCGTGCTCGCCAACCACATCGGCCACACCGGCGGTTGGCACACCTGCGGCGGCAGCGCGGTCTGGGCGCCGGACGGCCGACTGCTCGCCGAGGCGGGCGAGGACGGCCGCGAACTCGTCGTCGTCGACCTCGACCCCGTGGTGCTGCGGACCGTCCGGGAGACCGAGACGCTGCTGGCCGACCTCGCCCTGGCCGGCGGACGCCCCGCCGCAGCGCGCAACCGCTACACCCTGGCCTGAACCGTCCGCCGGACCGGACAGGCACGGCACGGCTGGGGCACGGCTGGGGCACGACACGGCGGGGGCACGGAACGGCGAAGGCCCAGGTCCGAGGGGATTCACCCTCCGGCCTGGGCCTTTTCTGCGTCCTGCGTCGTGCCCCAGACAGGAATCGAACCTGCGACACCGGCTTTAGGAGAGCCGTGCTCTATCCCCTGAGCTACTGAGGCGGGATCCGCCGGGGAGCGGCTGTGTCCCGTTGGCGGATCCTTGGCGGCCGGCCCGAGGGCAAGCCGTCACGGGGCCAGTGTAGCGGGTCGGGCGACGGCCGGGCGGCGGGTACGTGATCTTGCGCTCGGCGGTCCGGGCGTGCCACCGGCCGCGGCGGCCCGGGCGGGTCGCCGCGGCCGGTGGCCGCCGCGGTCTGCGGTCGTACCCGACGGGCCACCGCGGGGCGGGTCAGCCCCGGGAGACGACCATCTGGGCCCCGCCGTCCGACATGCCGGCGATGGAGACCTTCTGCCCGGCGAAGGCGGTGTTCCACCAGCCCTGCCAAGTACCGGAGGCGTAGCGGGCGTTGTGGTAGACCTTGCCGTCGTTGCCGACCGCGATCAGCTGGGTGTCACCGCTCGGCATGCCGCTGATCGCGAAGCTGGAGGCCTGGAAGCCCGCCGCGCCGCCGAAGCCGTCCACGGCGCCCCAGCCCTGCCAGGAGCCGCTCGCGAGGCGGATGTTGTGGTAGAGCTTGCCGTCGCTGCCGGAGGCCAGCAGCTGCGCGTCACCGTTGGGCAGGCCGGCTATCGCGACGTCCTTCGCCTGGAAGGTGTCCGCTCCGAAGCCGGCGACGGCGTTCCAGCCCTGCCAGGAGCCGCTCACGGAACGGACGTTGTGGTAGACGTTGCCGTCGTAGCCGACGATCAGCACCTGCATGCTGCCGTCCGGCAGGCTGGCGGCCGCGATCTTCTGGGCGCCCCAGTCGCCGACCTGCGCCCAGCCCTGCCAGCTGCCGGAGGCGTAGCGGGCGTTGTGGTAGATCTTCCCGTCCTTGCCGATGGCCATCAGCTGGCTGTCGCCGTTCGACATGCCGACGATCGCCTCGCCCTGGGCGGCGAACCGCGCGGCGCCCGCGTAGCCGTCCACCGGCGCCCAGCCCGTCCAGGAGCCGTTCGTGTAGCGGGCGGTGTGGTACAGGTTCCCGTCCGCGCCGGTGGCCAGCGTCTGGGTCGACCCGTCCGGCGTGGCCGCGATGGCGTCCTGGGTGCCGTTGAAGAAGGCGGCGCCGCCGTAGCCGTTCAGCGGGCTGAAGGACGTCCAGTTGCCGTCCGCGAGGCGGGTCGCGTGGTACAGGTCGCCGGCCTTGCTGACGGGGGTGGTCGGCCCCGGGTACGGGTCGGCGTGGTCGCTGCCCAGGCCCGCGTTGCAGCTCGGCCAGGCGCCGGTGCCCTGGCCGGCCAGGATCCGCTCCGCCGTCATGATCTGCTGCTGCTTGGTGGCCTGGTGCGGCAGCGGTGCGTACTGGGTTCCGCCGAAGGCCTCCCAGGTGCTCTTGGTGATCTGCAGGCCGCCGTAGAACTGCCAACCGGCCTTGTAGTAGCTCCAGTTTCCGCTGCTCTCGCACTGTGCGACGCGGTCCCAGGTGGCCACCGAGGCGGCCTGGGCGGAGCCGGTGGCGACCGTGGAGAGGGTCAGGGCGGCCAGCGCGGTGAGGGTGAGCGCGGCTGCGCGGCGGCGGGGTGCGCGGGACATCGGGTCCTCTTTCTCGGAGGGGGACGGCTCGCGCGGGACGGAGCCGGGGGCGGGCGGAGCGGCGGGGCCTGAGCGGCGGCGTCGCGCGGCGGGGCGTGAGCGGCGGCGAGCGGCGCGACGGTGAGCGTGGGCGGCGGGGTGCCGGCCCACCGCGGGTGAGCGGCGGCGGTGGGCCGGCGGGTGGGTCCGGCGGGCGGGACGGTCAGTTGTAGGTGCCGCCGATGGAGACGGCGTAGTGGTTGCCGCTGACGCCGTTCAGCTGGATCGGGGCCGCCGGGTCCCAGCTGCCGGCACCGTCCCGGATGGTGTGCATGATCCGGTCGTCGTTGGTGATGAAGACGGCCTGGAACTCTCCGTCGACGTTGGCGGCGCTGACCCGGTTGGCGGTGAACGAGCCGATCACGGGGGCGAGCTCGGCGAACTGCTGCCAGCTGCCGTTGCCGTAGCGGACGCCGTGGAACTGCCGGCCGTCGTTGGTCACCACGACGATCTGCGCGTCGGCACCGGTGCCGGCGACGGCGACGTCCTGGGCGGGGCCGATGTTCCCGGCGGCGTCGTAGGCGTTGCCCCAGCCCGACCAGTTCCCGTCGACGGCGCGCACGGTGTGGAGGACGGTGCCGTCCGAGACGGCCACGACCTGGAGTACGCCGTTGACGCTCGCCGCCGAGGCGCTGGTCACGGGGCCGCCCGCCGGGGTGATGTCGCCGAAGTGCATCCAGGTGCCGTTGGCGAGGCGCGCCGTGTGGAAGAGCCTGCCGTTGGCGACCGCGAGGACGTGCAGGTCGCCGCCGATCGAGACCGCCGAGACCTTGGTGACGCTGCCGAGCTGGTTGGTCTGCGGGCCGATGTCGCTGAAGCGGTCCCAGGAGCCGCCGGAGTGGCGGATGGTGTGGTAGATGTTCCCGTCGCCGCCGACGGCGAGCACGTGGGTGTCCCCGTTGATGCCGGCGTCCGCGATGGACTGGACGCCGCCGATGTCGCCGGCCGCGCTCTCGACGTTGCCGAAGCCGGTCCACGTGCCGTTGGAGGAGCGGGTGCTGTGGAAGACGTTGCCGCCGCCGTTCACCACCACCTGGGCGCCCCAGCCCACGGCGTTCTGCTTGGGCGGCAGCGGGGCGCTGTCGACGGTGTTGTCGTAGCGGTACGGCATGTACCCGCCGGAGATCAGGTAGCTGCGCGAGTAGGTGGTCTTGCGCGCGGTCAGCCCGGGCTTCGGCTCCTCGTAGATGACGGCGGTGTTGTGGCTGCCGTCGGTCCAGCCGGCGAACAGCACGACGTGCGTGCTGATGTTGTCGATCATGTCGCCGGGCTTCAGGTCGTCGAGGCTCCCGAGCTTGGTGGACACGTCGTCGAGGGTGGAGGTGACCCGGCTGGATCCGAGGTGCCACGCCATCGAGACGAATCCGGAGCAGTCCTGCCGGTAGGAGCCGTTGCTGTCGCTGTGCCACAGGCTCTGGCTGTACGGCACGCCCTGGTCGACCCAGTTCTGGGCGCGGGCGATGATCTCGTCCCGGCTGATCGCGCCGTTGACCGAGGAGCTGCCCACGGCGTGCGCCTGGGTGGTCAGCGAGACGGTCGAGACGGCCGCGCCGAGGGCGAGGGCACCGGCCATGGCGACGTTGGCGAGCTTGGTGCGGTTCACGGGCATGACGGATCTCCAGAGGGAGCGGGGGGAGGCTGGTGACTGGGCCCGGCCTCGGTGGCGGTGGGGCCCGACGACGGAGGGCGACCGTGCGCGCGGCTTGCGGCGTGCGGTGCGCTGTGTGCGGGGCGTCCGGTCGGCCGGCCTGCGGGAACGGCCGACCGGTGACGCCGCGGAGCGGCGGTGCCGGGACTTCGGGGCGCGGCGGTGCCGGGAGACCGGCGTGCGGCGCCCGGGTGCGGACCCGGGGGACGGCTGCCCTGCAGGAGCAGCCGGTCGGGTCGGGTCCGGACGGGTTCCGGGGGTCCGGGGCTTCCGGATCGTGCGGCGAGGCGGTGCGGCGGGGTGGTGCGGCCCTACGGCCTGCCGGCCGTCACGGCCCCTCGGGTCCTCCGGGGGCCCGGGGCTCCTGGGTCCTCGCGGACCGTCAGCCCCAGATCATGTCGCCGGCGACCACGGCGGTGGTCGGCGGGGCGGTCGCGGCCTGGGCGGCGACGGCGGTGCCGAGGGCGACGACGGTGAGGGTGGCGACCGCGGCGGCCTTGGCGATGACGGTGCGGAGCATGACGGTGTCCTCTTCTACGGGTGCGACGGCTGGGTGGGTCCGGTGGTCGCGTCCCGCGGTGACGGATCCTCCGGCGCCGTCCGGAGCGGTGCTCCCTGGCGGCGATCACTAGCTTCGTCGCAGCTCAGCGGCGGTGGAAGGGAATCCGGCTGGCCGGAAACGTCCCTGGACCGTTCCGGCCAGGGGTGCCCTGGAGTCGCCCTGCGCGTCCCGAGCGCGTCCGGTGCGCGCGCGGTCCGTGACGGCCCGGTCACCGGGCCGGCGCCGGCGCGGCCGTGAGCGCGGGTGCCGACGGGGCGTCAGGGCGGGTCAAGTAGCCTGCGGGAAAGTGTTCGATCCGCCGGCCCGCCGTACGAAGGAGACGAAGGACCCGATGAGACCTGCTGGGCGCCCGGTGGTCCGACTGCTGGGGCAGGTGTGGCTGTGGCCCGCGGTGGTCATGCTGGCGGTGGGCGGGTACCGGCTGGGGACGCCGGATCTGTGGCGGGACGAGATGGCGACCTGGACGGTGGCCACCCGGTCGCTGGGCGACCTGCTGCGGCTGCTCCAGCACATAGACGCCAGCAACGGCGCCTACTACCTGGTGATGCACGTCTGGACGGCGGTGTTCGGCGACTCGACGGTGGCGCTGCGGATGCCGTCCGTGCTGGCCATGGCCGGGGCGGCCGCGTTCGTGGCGCTGACCGCCGAGCGGATGTTCGGCAACCGGGTGGCGGCCGTCGGCGCCGGGCTGCTGTTCACGGTGCCGCCGGAGGTCTCCCGGTACGCGCAGGAGGCCCGCGCCTACGCGTTGGTGACCTGCGCGATCGCGGCGGCCACCTGGTTCCTGCTGCGGGCCCTGGAGCAGCCGACCTGGCGCCGCTGGGCGCCGTACTGCGTGGCGATGGCGCTGGCCGGAGCCGGCCACCTGATCTCGTTCAGCACGGTGGCCGGCCAGGCCGCGCTGGTGCTGCTGCACCTGTGGCGCACCCGCGGGTCGGTGGACCGGCGGCTGCTGTGGCGGTACCCGCTGGCGGTGCTGGTGGCCACCCTGCCGGTGCTGCCGGTGGTGCTGCTGGGCAGCCGGCAGTCGGACCGGCAGTTGGGCTGGATCGAGAAGCCGTCGGCGGGCGGCCTGCTGCACTTCGGCGAGCACCTGTTCGGCTCGCACCTGGTGTTCTACGCCTTCGCGGTGCTGGCGCTGCCCGCGCTGCTGCTGCCCGGCCGGCGGGTGCAGGCCTGGCAGGCGCTGCTGCTCGCGGAGCTGCCGGTGGTGGGCGTGTGGGTGGTGTCGCAGGGCGACACCTCGTACTTCATCGAGCGGTACCTGCTCTTCACGATGCCGGCCTGGGCGGTGCTGGCCGGTGGCGGGGTCGGCGCGGCGTACGGCTTCGCGACGGGCCTGGCCGGGCGCTTGCGCCTCCGCTCGGGGGCCCGGGTGGCTGCGGGGGCGCTGGCCGTGGGAATGCTGGCCGTCCCGGCCGCGGCGGCGCTGCCGAAGCAGCCCGCGGTGCGCTACGTGGGCTCGCACAACGGCTCGGAGGAGCCGTTCCGGGCGGCCGCCGCGGTGATCGCGGCCGGCTACCGCGCCGGGGACGGCATGGCGGCCCCGCTGGGCGACCAGTCCTGGGCGATGGTCTGGCCGGGGGTGAGCTACTACCTCCCGTCGGACGTGCACCCGTACCCGGTGTTCGTCGCGCAGAGCGCCGACGACGCGGAGGACCTGTCGCCCGCGGTCTGCGACCTGCCGGCCTCCTGCCTGGGGCAGGGCGCGCGGATCTGGCTGCTGGTGCTCGGCGACACCCGGGATCCGCTCACGGCCGTCCCGGACGACGAGGCGCAGGCGCTGCGGGCCCGGTACGGCACACCGGACCAGGTGACGCCGGTCGGCGGGTTCACCGTCGCGCTGCTCGACCGCGACAGCTAGCGCGTGTCTTTCGGATCACGCCATAGCGCGCCGGGCCTGCGCCACGCCGGGACGTCCGGCGCGACGGGCCGCGGCCGTGTGGAGACGCCCGAGGGGGAGCCGGACCGACCGGCTCCTCCTCGGGCGTCTCGTGGGCCCCGGACCGCCGCGCGGGGCGCGGCCCGGAGCGGGCGGCTCAGAGCACGCGGACGAGCCTGGACTGGATGGACGGCGGGTTGAGGTCCGTCTGGAGGGCCACCGGGACCTCCACCCGGTCGTCGCCGGCGCCGACCCGCAGCGTGCCGACCTGCTGGCCGGCCTTGGCGGTGTGGCCGACCTTGCCGGTGTCCAGGGTGACCGTGCCGGTGACGCCGGGGAAGCCGGCCACCACGAGGTCCTTGGTCGCGACGACCGGGACCTTGCCGCCGAGGCCGTCGTCCACCGTGCCGACGACGTCGCCCTTCTTCACCACGGTCTGGCCGGTCAGCCCGGTCTGCGCGGCCTGGATCTGCTTGCCGCTGACCTTCAGCACGGTGGGCAGGATGCCGTCGCCCGGAGCCGCGGAGGTGGCCGGCTGGCCGAGGGTGACGCCGAGGATCAGTCGCTTCACCCCGCCGACCTCCTTGTAGGCGGCCCACATCAGGCAGCCGCCGGCCGGGGTGCTGGACCCGGTCTTCACGCCGATGACACCGGTCTTCGGGTTGATCAGGTTGTTGGTGTTGTTGATCTTCTGGTTGCCGAAGGTGGTGTCCGGGGTGGACACGATCTGCCGGAAGATCTCGTCCTGCATGACCTGCTCGGCCAGCTTCAGCTGGTCCTTGGCGGTGGACTTGGTGTCCGCGTTGTAGCCCGCCGGGTCGGCGTAGGTGGTGTTGCCCATCCCGAACTTGGCCGCGGTGTCGTTCATCAGCTTGACGAACGCCTCCTCGGAGCCGGAGTGGAAGCGGGCGAGCAGCCGGGCCACGTTGTTGGCGGACGGCAGCATCAGCAGCTCCAGAGCCTGGTACTCGGTCAGCACCTGGCCCTCGGTCAGCGGCACCCGCGACTCGTCGAGGTTGCCGGACTCCTGCGCGGCCTGCTTGTCGACGGTGATCTTCGGGCCGCTCTCCCCCTTCTTCAGCGGGAACTTCTGCAGGACCAGGTAGGCGTTCATCACCTTGGTGACGCTGGCGATCGACGCCGGCGTCTCCTGACCGGAGCTGCCGAGGCTGCCGACGCCGACCACCTCGGCCGCGGACTGGCCCTTGGCGGGCCAGGCGAGGTCGAGCGGGTCGCCGGAGAAGCCGTAGCTGCCCGCGACGCTCATCCGGACCTTGGCGTCCGGCAGCGGGCGCAGCAGCTGGGCCACCACGACCGCGCCGAGCACGACGGCCAGGAAGACCGTCCAGATGGTCACCCGCTTGAGCGCGCGGCGCAGCGGCGAGACCGGGCGCGCGTTGAGGGTGGCCAGCACGTCCATCGCCTCGGCGGTGTTCTCCGGCGAGGGCAGCGGCTCCGGGGCGGGCAGCGGCTCGGGCCCCGGCAGCGGCGGGACGGGCGGCACCGGCTGCGGGTCGGGCCGGGGCAGCGGGCTCGGCGCCGGGGCGGGCCGGGGCGCGGGGGCGGGGGCCGGCTTCGGCAGCGGCTCCGGGGCCGGCTCGGGTTCCGGCAGGGGCTTGGGCGCCGGGTGCGGCTCGGGCTCCGGTTCGGGGACGGGGGCCGGCTCGGGCAGCGGGCCGGGCGCCGGGGGCTCGGGCACGGTGCCGGCCGAGGAGCCCGCGGCGCGCAGCGGCACGGGCTTCTCCGGCTCCTCGGCCCGGGCGGGCTCGGCGGGCTTGGCGGGCTTGGCGAGCCGCACCGGCCGGGCGGGCACCGCGCTCGGGGCGGGTCCGGCGGCCCGGTCGGCTTCGGGGGCCCCGGCGGATTCGGTCGCCGCGGCGGCCCCGTCGGTCTCGGCCTTCGGAGCGGCCGCGTCGGCCCCGTCGGCCTCGGCCGCCGTCGGCTCCGCGGCCCGGGTGGCCCCGGCGGGCGCGCCGGGGTTCGGCGTGTCGCCCTCCGCTCCGGCCTCCGCCGCGGACTCCGCGACCGGCTCCGCCGGCTTCGAAGCCGCCTTCGCGGGCTTCGTCGCGCCCGTCCGGATGGCGAGACGCGGGTCGGCGCCGGCCGGGCGCCCGGCCTTCTCCTCCGTGGCGCCCTCGGCCGACGCGTCGTCGGTCTCCCGGGCCCCGTCTCCGGAACTCCCGTCGTCCGAGGGCTCGGCCGGCTCCGGGGGCAGCCGCAGCGCGGTGGTCGCGTTGTCCACCGGGAGCCGCAGCATCGTGGTCCTGCTGTCCACATCCCGGACACGGAGCTGTACGGTCGAGCCGCGCTTGGCCCCCGCCCCGGGCGTGTCACCCGCCGCGGGGGCGGCCTCCCGGTCGGTGCTGCCGTCCGGGTCCGCACCGGTGCCGGCGGCCGCCCCGGCCCCCTCGCGTTCGCGCTCCTGCGCCCGCTCGCCGTCCCTCAGCACCCTGTCGGGGGACTCGCCCACGTATCCCAGCCTCCTCAACGCCCGGCGGGGCACCGGCAGACCCGATTTCGGGAAGCCGACGCCCCGCCCCGTGTACCTGTACAGTCTCCGCCACCGGCGGCCGATCCCGCCGCGCACACCCCGCCCGACCGGCCCTTATTGCCGCCGCACGGCCGTACCGCGGTCTGTTCACCGGTCAGACGCAGGGCCCGCCGTTCCCGGTTCCCCGCCTTCACCGCAAGGTCACGATTCGGAGGCGTACTCGACAAGCCCGTGTGAGAGGCGTCACCCTGTCTCTCATCCACGCGGGGAGGCTTGGATGGGCAAGAGCCGCAGAACTGTTCCCGAGGAACTCTTGCTGCTCGCTTTGGACCCGACCACGGGTACCACGGCGCAGCCGCAGACCCTCGACCTCGGACTCGCCGGGGCGCAGCTCGTCGAGCTGTCCCTGGCCGGACGGATCGTACCTGAGGGAGACCGGATCGCCGTCGTGCTCGCACGGCCGACCGGCGACCCGACGCTGGACCACGCACTGGAGCTGCTGCGCCGACGCGGCAGTCCGGTCCGTGCGGCGCACTGGATCGGCGGGCCCCGGCTGGGGCTGCGGCAGACGTACCTGGCGCACCTGGAGCGCTGCGGCATGGTCACGGCCGTGCCGGGCCAGGTGTGCGGGGTGCTGCCGACGACCCGTTACCAGGCGTCGGAGGACTGCACCAACGCCGCGATCAAGCAACGGCTGGACACCGCGATCCGGACCGGCGTGCCGCCGGACCCGCGGACGGCCGCGCTGGCCGCGCTGGCGCACTCGGTGGGCCTGGGCAAGCACCTGTACCCGGGCAACGAGGGCCGCTCGTCGCGGTCGCGGCTGCGCGACCTGATCCGGTACGACCCGCTGGGCGGTATGGTCGCGCACGCCGTGATGGACGTGCAGAACGGCCTGCCGGCTCAGCAGAACCGTTCGTCCCAGGGCTCCGCGACCGCCACCGGCCGCTCCACCGCCCGTGCGGCGGGCCGGGGCTCCGGCGGGCGGGTCGCCGCGTCCAGGGTCGGCGTCCGCTGAGCGGGTCCGCCGCCCCGGCGGGCGGCACGCGGCCCGGGGCGGTGACCGGTCCGGGCCCGGTGCGCGGCGGGCACCGTCCGCGGCGCACGCACCATCCGCAGGGCCCGCACCACACGCACGACACGCCCGGCCTCGCGCCCGGCGGCGCGTGCCACCGCGCACACGCCGCCCGACGGCGCTGAGCGACCCGACGCACCACCCGCACCACCCGCGCCACCAGAGAGCACGGAGGGGCGGTCGCCCCGCGACGGAAGTCGCGCGGTGACCGCCCCTCTGCCGTCCCCCGGCGAGCCCGCCACGGCCCGCACCGGGGGACGTCCGGCGGAGTCTGTCCTCGCATGTGCCACCGGCACGTGCACCGCCGGGGTAGACAAGTAGCAAGATGAGTCCGAGCCGTTGAGCCGCATTACCACGGGCCGGCCCTCGCCGTCTCACAGAAGTGCTTTTCCGACGATCTGTTCTACTGCGCTGCTGTGATTCCCCGGCGCCGACCTGGCCCAAGGTGACATGCTGCTCCGAGTCAGGGGGGTTGGTCCCAATGTCCGAAGTGTTCCGAGGGCTGCCGTTCCAACGATCACCAGAGGTCCGGCCGGAGGTCGACGTGTCCGCCAACATCAATCCCACCGTGCGCCGCCGACGTCTCGGCTCGGAACTGCGCAAGCTCCGCGAGGGGCTCGGGATGACCGCGGAGGAGGTGGCCGGCCGGCTGATGGTCTCCCAGTCGAAGATCAGCCGCCTGGAGAACGGCCGCCGCAGCATCAGCCAGCGGGACGTCCGCGACCTCTGCGACGTCTACCTCGTGAACGACGAACAGATGCGCTCCAGCCTGATGGAGATGGCCAAGGAGTCCCGCCAGCGCGGCTGGTGGCACGACTTCAACGACATGCCGACCCCGTACAGCGTCTACATCGGGCTGGAGGCCGAGGCCTCCTCGATCCGCGCCTACGAGTCCTCCTTCGTCCCCGGGCTGCTGCAGACCGAGCAGTACGCCCAGGCCGTCGTCGAGGGCACCCAGCCGGACACCGACGCGCTCGCCGTGCAGCGCAGGGTGCAGGTCCGGATGAAGCGCCAGGACCGCGTCCAGGGCGAGAACCAGCTGGGCAGCCTGTGGACCGTCATAGACGAGGCGGTGCTGCGGCGCGAGGTCGGCAGCCGCGAGGTGATGGCCCAGCAGCTCAAGCACATGATGGAGCTGAGCCAGCGTCCGAACATCACCATCCAGGTGATCCCGTTCTCGCACGGCGCCCATCCCGGCATGACCGGGACATTCTCCCTGCTCGAGTTCCCCGAGTCAGCCGATTCCACGGTTGTCTACTTCGAAGGGGTGACGAGCGATCTCTACCTGGAGAAGGAGGCCGACGTGCGCCGCTATACCGGTCTGTACGACTACCTGAGGGCGGCGGCGCTCGGCGTGGCGGAGAGCCGGTCACTGATAGCTGAGATTGAAGAGGGATACCACTGATGAGCACCTCCGAGCACGGAACCCGCTGGCGCAAGAGCAGTCACAGCGGCGGCAACGGCGCCTGTGTCGAGATCGCCACGCCGGCCGCGGGGGCGGTGGCGGTACGGGACTCGAAGGACCCTCAGGGACCACGTCTGCACTTCTCCACCGAGGCCTGGAACGCGTTCGCCAGCGCCGCGGCGGCGGGGGTGTTCGGCGGGTTCTGATCCGGCTCCGTGCTCGGCCCAGTTGCCCGTAGCGGTGCCCGTCGCCCGGCGGCGGCGGCCGACGCTACGGGCAACTGCCGTTCCCGGCGGCCCGCGACGCCCCACCGCGGGGCCGCATCCGACCCGGGGTCAGCGCACCACGGGGTACCGGACCGCCCAGGCCGAACCCTCCGGGCTCCGCGGGTCGTGCAGTTCGGCGCCGTGCATCAGTTCCAGCACGAAGTCGTCGGCGAGTTCGAGGATCGCGCCGCGGCCCTCCAGCCCGGCCACCAGCCCGGGCGGCAGCGCGGTGTCGCCGTGCAGCACTCCGAGCAGACTGCCGCAGACCGCCCCCGTGGAGTCGCTGTCCCCGGAGTGGTTGACGGCCAGCAGCAGGCCCGAGCGCACGTCGTGCGCGACCAGCGCGCAGTAGACCGCGATCGCCAGCGCCTCCTCGGCGACCCACCCCTCCCCCAGGGCCTCCACCCGGTCCGCGGACGGCTCGCCGGCCCGGACGGCGTCCAGCGCGGCCCGCAGCGCGGCGGTGGTCTCCTCGTGCGCCTGCCGCTCGGAGAGCAGGGCCAGCGCCAGGTGGACGCCCTCCTCCAGCGTGCCGCCGCGGGCGACGCTCTGGACGATCACCGCGAACGCGCCCGCCGCGAGGTAGCCGGTGGGGTGGCCGTGGGTGAGCACCGAGCACTCCACGGCGAGCTGGAACACCAGGCCGGGCTCCCAGGTGGTGAGCAGCCCGAACGGCGCCGCCCGGACCACCGTGCCGCAGGCCTTGGAGTGCGGGTTCTTGGGCCGCTCCACGGTGCCGAGGCGCTCGCCGTCGGGCCCGGTGAGGCCGGTCAGGCAGCCCTGACCGGGGGCGCGCCGGGCGTACAGCCACTCCTCGCGGCCGAGCCAGCCGAGGTCGGGGCGGCGCTCGTCGGGGCCCCAGTCGTGCTGGGTGGCGGCCCAGCGCAGGTAGGCCAGGTGCAGGTCGGTGGGCGGGTGCCAGCTGCCGGTGTCGCGGCGGATGTGGGCGCGGATCAGGCCGTCGACGGTGAACAGCGTGAGCTGGGTGTCGTCGGTGACGGCGCCGGTGCGCCCGTACGCGGGGACGTAGCCGGTGACGCCGGCGGCCCCGTACTGGGCGCGGATCTTCTCGAGCGGCTCGAACTCGACGCCGGCGCCGAGCGCGTCACCGATGGCGCCGCCGAGCAGACAGCCCCGCACCCGGCTGCGGAAGTCCTGCTGCTGGGCGCGTGACCACAGTGGCATCACGACGGGGCGCCTTTCCTCGGGGTGGGGGCTGCGCGGGGCACGGCCGGTCGCGCCCTGGCACTGTATTCGAAGGTCCGAACGTATCGACGGGATCCCTCGCACACCAGCACTTCAACAAACTGTTGCCGATCAGCCGTCCCGCGGCCACGGCCGGCCACCCTCGACCGCCTCCCGGCCGGTGCCTCCGCCGTGGACGCCGACGTGCTCGGCGAGCGGTACGCCCGCGGCCGTTCAGCGCGGGCAGGTGCCGTCCTGGCCCAGGACGCCCACCACGGCGATGGTCTCCAGCAGCCCGAGGAAGCCCACGATGCCGGCGACCACGACCGCGGAGAGCCGCAGGCCCGGCCGCCGCTCGGAGACCACCGCGGCCCGGACCGTCGCCACCGTGGCCACCAGGCTCAGCACCGGGGCGCCGATCGCCGCGGCCACGATCGACCCGGGCGGGCCCACCGGGTGGCACGGGTCCCAGGAGACGTCCCGGCCCGCCTCGTCCGCGTAGGTGGTGAGCGCGAACGCCAGCACCCCCACCGGCACCGCCGCCGCCACCGCCCACCACCAGCCGGCGCCGTCCCGGTCGGCCCGGCGCTCCACCGCGTCCTTCGTGCCCCCTGGCGTTCCCACCGCGCCCCCCTCGGCCGTGGCGGCCGGCCCCCGGCCGTCACACCGGTGGACGCCACCGGTGCCGACCCGGGTTCCGGGGGCCGCCGGCCGGCCCCGCGGGCCGGGGACCCCGGGGCGGGCCGGGGACGGCCGTCAGTCCAGGACCGGTAGCAGCTTCGGCAGGTGCCCGTCCGAGGCCAGCGCCGCGGCCCGGCGCTCGGCCGGCACCTCCTCGTAGGTGGTGGTGCGCTGGCGGTGCGGCCGACCGGCCGCCTCGGCGATCGCCTGGAGGTCCCGCACCGACTTGTAACTCCCGTACGCCGAACCGGCCATCCGCGAGATGGTCTCCTCCATCAGCGTGCCGCCCAGGTCGTTGGCCCCCGAGCGCAGCATCTCCGCCGCGCCCTCGGCGCCCAGCTTGACCCAGCTGGTCTGGATGTTGGGGATGTGCGGGTGCAGCAGCAGCCGGGCCATCGCGACCACCGCGCGGTTGTCCCGGGCGGTCGGGCCGGGCCGGGCGATCCCGGCCAGGTAGACCGGCGCGTTGGTGTGGATGAACGGCAGCGTCACGAACTCGGTGAAGCCGCCGGTGCGCTGCTGGACCTCGGCGAGCAGCCGCAGGTGCCCCAGCCAGTGCCGCGGGGTGTCCACGTGCCCGTACATCATGGTCGACGAGGAGCGGATGCCCAGCTCGTGCGCGGTGGTGACCACCTCGACCCAGGTGGCGGCGGGCAGCTTGCCCTTGGTGAGCACCCAGCGGACCTCGTCGTCCAGGATCTCCGCCGCGGTGCCCGGGATGGTGTCCAGGCCGGACTCCTTGGCCCGCTGCAGCCAGTCGCGCACCGAGAGCCCGGTGCGCGTCGCGCCGTTGACCACCTCCATCGGCGAGAAGGCGTGCACGTGGATGCCGGGCACCCGTTCCTTCACCGCACGGGCGATGTCGAAGTAGGCGGTGCCCGGCAGGTCCGGGTGGATGCCGCCCTGCATGCAGACCTCGGTGGCGCCGACCTCCCAGGCCTGCGCGGCCCGGTCGGCGACCTGCTCCAGCGACAGCGTGTAGGCGTCGGCGTCGGTGCGGCGCTGGGCGAAGGCGCAGAAGCGGCAGCCGGTGTAGCAGACGTTGGTGAAGTTGATGTTCCGGGTGACGCAGTAGGTGACGTCCTCCCCGACGGCGGCGCGGCGGACGTCGTCGGCGATCCGGCACAGCGCGTCCAGGGCCGGGCCGTCGGCGTGGAACAGGGCCAGTGCCTGGTCGTCGGTCAGCCGCGTCGGGTCGTCGGCGGCGACGGCCAGCGCCTCGCGCAGGTCCCCGGCGAGCCGCTCCGGCGCGCCCTCGGCGAGCACCTGCTCGCGCAGCACCTCCCAGTCGCCGTAGACGTCCTCGAAGTCGGCCCGGCGGTCACCGGTGCGGCCCTCGGTGTCGACGGCGGTGTGCAGGTCGGTCCGCCCGTAGGAGGCGGGCAGGTCCTCGGGCTCCTGCCAGGGCAGGCCGCGGACCACCGCGTCCGGATTCGCCAGCCCGGTGTCCGGGTCGGCCAGCGCCCGCACGTGCGGCAGCACCCGCGGGTCGAGCCAGGGCTCGCCGCGCCGCACGTACTCGGGGTAGACCGCGAGCCGCTCGCGCAGCTCGAAGCCGGCCGCCGCGGAGCGCTCCGCGAGCCGCTCGATCTGCGGCCAGGGGCGCTCGGGGTTGACGTGGTCGGGGGTGAGCGGGGAGACGCCGCCCCAGTCGTCGACACCGGCCGCGATCAGCCGCTCGTACTCGCCGTCCACCAGGTTCGGCGGCGCCTGCAGGCAGGCGGTCGGGCCCATCAGGTGCCGGGCCACCGCCACCGTGGCGACCAGCTCGTCGAGTTCGGCGTCGGGCATGCCGCGCATCGCCGTGTCCGGCTTGGCGCGGAAGTTCTGCAGGATCAGCTCCTGGACGCCGTGGTACGCCCGGGAGATCCGGCGCAGCGCGAACAGCGACTCGGCGCGCTCCGCGTACGTCTCGCCGATGCCGATCAGCAGGCCGCTGGTGAACGGGACGGAGCTGCGCCCGGCGTCCTCCAGCACCCGCAGCCGGACGGCCGGTTCCTTGTCGGGCGAGCCGTGGTGCGGGCCGCCGGGCTCGCTCCACAGCCGGGTGGCGGTGGTCTCCAGCATCATGCCCATCGAGGCGGACACCGGCTTGAGCCGCTGGAAGTCCGTCCAGCTCAGCACCCCGGGGTTGAGGTGCGGCAGCAGGCCGGTCTCCTCCAGGATGCGGACGGACATCGCCCGGACGTAGGCGATGGTGTCGTCGTAGCCGTGCGCGTCCAGCCACTCGCGGGCCTCGGGCCAGCGGTCCTCGGGCTTGTCGCCGAGGGTGATCAGGGCTTCCTTGCAGCCGAGTTCGGCCCCGCGCCGGGCGACGTCCAGGACCTCGTCGGGGGACATGAACATCCCGTGGCCGTCCCGGCGCAGCCGGCCGGGGACGGTGGCGAAGGTGCAGTAGTGGCACCGGTCGCGGCACAGCCGGGTGAGCGGGATGAAGACGCTCTTGGAGTAGGTGATGACGCCGGGGCGACCGGCGGCCGCCAGTCCGGCGTCGCGGACCCGGGCGGCGCTCGCGCAGAGGTCCGCCAGGTCCTCGCCCCTGGCCCGGAGCAGCACGGCGGCCTCGGTCACGTCGAGGGCGACGCCGTCCCGGGCGCGGCGCAGGGCACGGCGCATCGCGTTCGCGGTCGGGGGGGTGCTTGCGTCCACGGCGGTTCCGTCCATGGCGCGACCCTACGCCAGGTGTGGTACGTCGGGAGGAGTCAACCCTGAGGGCGTCTCAGGGTCGATGTACCCGGGAGGTTTACCCCGAACTGGCCCTGCAGGGCGATGACGGCGCCGGTGGTGCGCCCTCTAATGGAGGGGTACAGCCAATCGCTCGCGTTCGTAGAGGAGTTGAGGACGCCATGACCAATGACACGGCGGCGGGGGACAGCGTGGACGGCGGCGTGCCGTACCGCTCGCGGCGGCGCACCGCGATCCGGGCCGGGGTGCCGCTGGCCATCGCCGCGGTGATCGCCACCGGGATCGGGCTGGTGCCCGCGCTGGCCGCCGACTCCCCGCCCGACCTGCCCACCCTGCCCGCGGAACAGGTGGTGGCCAAGGCGCTGGGCTCCGAGGCGCAGACCCTCTCCGGCACGGTGTCCGTCTCCACCGACCTCGGCCTGCCGACCCAGCTGCTCGGGGCGGCGGCGGGCGGGATCGGCGCGGCGGCCGGGCGCGGCGGCGGGGACTCCTCCGCGGCCGATCCCCAGGCCAAGCTGCTCGGGCTGCTCGGCGGCGACCAGACCCTGCGGATCGCGGTGGACGGCCCGGACCGCCAGCGGGTGGACCTGTTGGAGAACATGTCCGGCTACACCGTCGTGCACAACGGCGACCAGGCCTGGGCCTGGGACAGCACCACCAACACGGCCCTGCACCTGACCGGCCAGGCCGCCCGGCACGCCGCCGGCACCGGGGGCGCGCACCCGGGGGCGCCGCTGACCGGGGTGCCGACCACCCCGCAGGAGGCGGCCCGGCAGTTCCTGACCGGGAGCGCGGGCACCACCGCGGTCACCGTCTCCGGCACCGCCAACGTGGCCGGGCAGAAGGCGTACCAGCTGAGCGTCAAGCCCACCCAGCCGGGTTCGACCGTCGCCGAGGTCCGGATCTCGGTGGCCGCCGACAACGGCGTGCCGCTCGCCGTGGTGGTCAAGGGCGTCGACGGCTCGACGGTGCTGGACGTCCGCTTCACCGACGTGTCCTTCGCCAAGCCGGCCGGCAAGACCTTCGACTTCACCGTGCCCAAGGGCGCCAAGGTGACGGAGCAGAAGGCCGGCGGGGGATCCGCCCCGGGCGCCGGTGGCGAGGACGCCGCCGGGAAGGGCCGGGCCGGCGGGGAGAACGCCGGCAAGGGCGAGGCCGGCCGGGGCCACGACGGCGTGAACGTGGTCGGCGAGGGCTGGACGGCCGTGGTGTCCGCGAAGCTTCCCGACGGCACCGTCGAGGCGCCGAAGACCGACGGCACGCAGGGCAAGCAGGGCAAGCACGGCGACCGCGGCCCGGCGCTGAACCCGCAGGCGCTGGTGAAGTCGCTCGGCAAGCCCGTCAACGGGGGCACGCTGATCAGCACCAAGGTGGTGAACGTCCTGGTCACCGACGACGGCCGGGTCTTCGCCGGTGCGGTGACCCTGCCGGTGCTGCAGCACGCCGCCGGGGTGAACTGACGGATGACCAAGGCTCCCGTAACGGGGGACGTTACGGAGTCGGCCGGGGGCCCGGGCGCCGAGCAGCGCCCGGCCCCGGTTCCCGCTTCCCCCGCTCCCCCCTCCTCCCCCGCCTCACCGGCCCCTTCGGACACCGGCACCGGCACCGGCACCGACGACGTGATCAGGACCCGCGGCCTGACCAAGCGCTTCCGGGGCGGCCAGCTCGCCGTGGACGGCCTGGACCTGACCGTGCCGCGCGGCTCCGTCTTCGGCTTCCTCGGCCCGAACGGCTCCGGCAAGACCACCACCATCCGGATGCTGATGGGCCTGATCGCCCCCACCTCGGGCTCGGCGGCCGTCCTCGGCGAGCCGATGCCGCAGTCCGTCGCCACCGTGCTGCCGAGGGTCGGCGCACTGATCGAGGGCCCCGCGCTGTACGGCTTCCTCACCGGCCGGGACAACCTGATCCGCTTCGACGCCGCCGACCCGACCGCGGACCCGCGGACCCGGCGCGGACGGGTGGACGACGCGCTGGAACGGGTCGGGCTGAGCGCCGCCGCCGGCAAGAAGGCCCGCGCGTACTCGCTCGGCATGAAGCAGCGGCTCGGCCTGGCCGCGGCCCTGCTGCAGCCCCGCGAGCTGCTGGTGCTGGACGAGCCGACCAACGGGCTGGACCCGCAGGGCATGCGCGAGATCCGGGCGCTGGTGCGGGAGGTCGCGGCCGAGGGCACCACGGTGTTCCTCTCCTCGCACCTGTTGGACGAGATCGAGCAGGTCTGCACCCACGCGGCGGTGATGTCCCGCGGCCGACTGCTGGTGCAGGGCACCGTCGCCGAGCTGGCCGCCCGGGCCCAGGGCCGGCTGGTGGTCCGCACGCCGGACGTGGCGCAGGCCGCCGAGGTGCTGGCCGCGCGCGGCGTGCTGGCCCTGGTGCCCGGCGACGGGCGGGTGGACGGCGAGCTCGGCACGACCGGCGCCGCCGGTGCGCCGGTCGAGGAGGCGCTGCCGAAGCTGTGCGCGGCGCTGGTCGAGGCCGGGGTGCGGGTGCACGGGTTCGGGCTGGAGCGGGGCACGTTGGAGGACGCCTTCGTGGCGCTGACCGGGGAGGGCTTCGATGTCGCAGGCTGAGACGGCGCCGTCCGGGGCGACGCTGCCCGGGGCCACGGCGTCCGGGTCCACGGCCTCCGGGGTGCCGGCGGTCGCCGTCGGGCGGCGCCCGCAGACCGCGGCCGGCTTCCTGGCGCTGTTCCGCAACGAGCTGCACCTGACCTTCCGCCGGATGCGCACCAAGGTGCTGCTGGGGATCCTGGCGGTGCTGCCGGTCCTGATCGGCGTGGTCGTCAAGCTCAACACGGACAGCCCGCACGAGGGCGGCGGAGGCGTGAACTTCATCGCCCAGACCACCCAGAACGGCCTGTTCCTGGTGTTCACGGCGCTCGCCGTCGCCCTGCCGGTGTTCCTGCCGATGACGGTCGGCGTGGTCGCCGGCGACTCGGTGGCCGGCGAGGCCGCCACCGGGACGCTGCGCTACCTGCTGGTCGCGCCGGCCGGGCGGACCAGGCTGCTGGCCGCCAAGTTCACCGCCGGCCTGGTGTTCTGCCTGGCCGCCACCGCGGCGGTCGCGCTGGCGGCGCTGGCCACCGGTGCCGCGCTGTTCCCGCTGGGCGAGGTCACGCTGATCTCCGGGGACACCATCGGCTTCGGCGACGCGCTGCTGCGGGCGGTCCTGGTGGCCGGCGTGGTGGCGGTCTCGCTGGCCGGGCTGGTGGCGATCGGCCTGTTCGTCTCCACGCTGACCGGCAGCGGCATCGCGGCGATGGCCGCCACCGTCGGGCTGGTGGTCACGGTGCAGATCCTGGACGCCTTCCCGCAGCTGGACGCCGTACGGCCGTTCCTGTTCACCCACTACTGGCTCAGCTTCGCGGACCTGCTGCGGGAGCCGATGTACTGGGACTCCGTGTGGAAGGACCTCGGTCTGCAGGCGGCCTACGTGGCCGTGTTCGGCGCGGCGGCCTGGTCGCGGTTCACCAGCCGGGACATCAGCGCCTGAGCGGCGCGCCGGGCCGGCCCGGCCCCGGGCTCGGCGTAGCAGCGGGCCGGGTGACACACGCGGCCGTGTGTCACCCGGCCGGACACCCGGAACCGGGCGCGCCCGAGCCGGGCGGGCCTCAGTCCTCGAGCAGGACGTCAGTCCTCGAGCGGGGCCTCAGCCCTTGAGCAGGGCCGGGGCGGTGGCGGGCGGCGGCACGGCCGCGGCCCGCCCCGCGCGGTCGGCCCGCAGCTGGCGCAGCGCGTCCCAGGTGAGCACCGCGAGCGCGGCCCAGACCAGCGCGAAACCGGCCCAGCGGGCGGGCGGCATCGACTCGTGGAACACCGCGACACCGATCAGGAACTGGAACACCGGCGCCAGGTACTGCAGCAGCCCGAGCACGGTCAGCGGGACCCGCACGGCCGCCGCGCCGAAGAACAGCAGCGGGACGGCGGTGATCAGCCCGCTGAGCACCAGCAGCGCGGAGTGCCCCCAGCCGTACGAGCCGGCGACGGTGTGGCCGAAGGTGCCGCGCCCGCTGACCTCCAGGTAGATCAGGTAGCCGAGCGCGAACGGGAACATGAAGGCGCTCTCCGCGGCCAGGCTCTCCAGCCCGCTCAGCCCGACCTTCTTCTTCAGCAGGCCGTACGTGGCGAAGGAGAACGCGAGGGTGAGCGCGATCCACGGCAGCCGCCCGTAGGCGACGCTCAGCACCGCGACGGCCGCCGCGCCGATGCCGACGGCCGCCCACTGCCCGCGGCGCAGCCGCTCCTTGAGGACGAGGACGCCGAACGCGATGGTGACCAGCGGGTTGATGAAGTAGCCGAGGCTGGTCTCGACGACGTGCCCGGCGTTGACGGCCCAGATGTAGACGCCCCAGTTGACCGAGATCACCGCGGCCGCGGCCGCCAGCATGGCGAGCCGGCGGGGCTGGCGCAGCAGCGGGCGTATCCAGCTCCAGTGCCGCTGGGCGACCAGGAAGAGGACGACGGCGAGCAGCGACCAGACCATCCGGTTGGCCAGGATGTCGTCGGCGGCGCCGGGCTCCAGCAGTGGCCAGAACAGCGGGAAGAGCCCCCAGATGCCGTAGGCCGCGAAGCCGTACCAGAGGCCTCTTCCGCTGTCCTGATCTGTCTCCGGCATGGCCGCCTGCCCTCCGCGCGCACGTGTGTCCAGGTGACGGTAGCGGGCGGGAGGGCAGACTGTCATCTCCGTTTCCGCATTTTGGTCATGACAGGCGCTGACCTGCGGAGACGTCGGGCGGCCCGGGCCGGCGTCAGGCCCCGAGCGCGGCCCGGACCGACTCGGCCAGCGGGACGGTCGGGCGGCCGATCAGCCGGCCCAGGTCGTCGCCCCGCCGCGCCAGCTCGCCCCGGGCGATCGCCGCGTCGGTGTCCGGGAAGAGCCCGGCGAAGCCCTCCGGCAGCCCCGCCGCGACCAGCCGGCGCACCTGCTCCTGCGGCGCGACGTCGAGGTACGCCACCGGGCTGCCGGAGGCCGCCGCGAGCTCGGCCGCGAACTCCGCCATGCTCCAGTCGGCGTCGCCGTTCAGCTCGTACACCCGGCCCTCGTGCCCCTCACCGGTGAGCACGGCCACGGCCGCGTCCGCGTAGTCGCGGCGCGCGGCGCTCGCCACCCGGCCCTCACCGCTGCTGCCGAAGACCTCGCCGCTCGCGACGTTCGCGGCCGCGGCGGCCAGGTAGTTCTCCGTGTACCAGCCGTTGCGCAGCAGCGCGAAGGGCAGCCCGGACGCGCGCAGCAGCTCCTCGGTGGCCCGGTGCTCCTCGGCGATCCGGAAGGTCGCGGTCGGCGCGGCCAGCACGCTGGTGTACGCCAGCAGCGCCACGCCGGCGGCCGCGGCCGCGTCGATCACCGCGCCGTGCTGGGCGACCCGGCTGCCGATCTGGTTCCCGGAGATCAGCAGCACCCGGTCGCCCGCGCCGAACGCTCCGGCCAGCGTCCCGGGGTCGTCGTAGTCGGCCACGTGGACCCGCACGCCGCGGTCCGCCCAGTCCGCGGCCCGGGCCGCGTCGCGGACCACCACGGCGACCCGCTCCGCCGGCACGGCGGCCAGCAGCCCCTCCACGACCAGCCGGCCGAGCTGTCCGGTGGCTCCGGTGACGACGTACATGTGCGCTCCCTGGGGTGATTCCGCGGCCTTCGCGGGCCGCACCGACTTCGACACTCACCCTAGGAACGGCACTAACTCCTGGATAGTACGCACTTCGAAGTAGGGTACTGACATGGAGGTAATGGAGAACGGTCTGTCCTTCCTCGACCGGGCGCCCGACGTGTACGACCGCACGTGCCCGTCCCGGGGCGTGCTGGAGCACGTCACCAGCCGGTGGGGGGTGCTGGTGCTGATCGCCCTGCGCGAGCGCGGCTACCGCTTCAGCGAGCTGCGCCGCCGGGTGTCGGGCGTCAGCGAGAAGATGCTCGCGCAGACCCTGCAGACCCTGGAACGGGACGGCTTCGTGCTGCGCGAGGCCCATCCGGTGATCCCGCCCCGGGTCGACTACAGCCTCACCCCGCTCGGGCTGGAGGCCGCCGAGTACGTGTCGGCGCTCGCGCACTGGGTGGAGGCCCGGATGTGCGCGGTCCGGGACGCCCGCGAGGGGTACGACGCCCGCGCCGCACGCGCCTGACCGGTCCCGTCCGCCGGATCGGTCCGCGGGGGCGGTCGATCCCCCGGGGCGGTCGATCCCCGGGCGCGGTCAGTGCTCGGGCGCGGTCAGTCCTCGGCCCTGATCAGTGCCGCCAGCCCGTCCAGCACCCGCGCCAGGCCGAAGGCGTACGCGTGGTCCGGGTCGTAGGCGCCGCCGTGCGCCTCTCCCGCGGCGGCCCCGACGCGGGCGGCCACCGGGTGGCGTTCCGCGTCGAAGACCTTGCCGAGCAGTTCGGCGTTGGCCGCCCACCACTGGGCGTCGGTCAGCGCGCTGTCCTGCTGCGCGGCGCGCTCGTCGGCGGCCATCCGGGCGCAGGTCTGCACGAAGCCGAGCAGGTGCGTGAGGGCGGCGTCCAGCTCGACGTCGGGCAGGCCGGTGCCCTCCAGGGCGCGCAGCTCGTACTCGTACTTGGCCATCAGGCCCGGGCCGAGCGGCGGGCGGCTGGTGGACACCGCCGCGACCCACGGGTGGGCCCGGTAGAGCGCCCGGTTGTCGTCGGCGACGGCGGTGGCCCCGGCCCGCCAGCCGTCGTCGGCCGGGGTGCTGCGGGGCATCGTGGCGTAGACGGTGTCCAGCATCAGGTCCAGCAGTTCCGCCTTGCCGGGCACGTAGGTGTAGAGCGCCATCGGGGACAGCCCCAGCTCCTGCGCCACCCGGCGCATGGTGACGGCGTCCACGCCCTCGGCGTCGGCGAGCGCGATGGCGGCCGCGGCGATCTCGCCGGTCGACCGGGCCTGCCTGGGGCCGCGCCGGCCGGGCTTCTCCTCGGCGGTCAGCCCCCAGAGCAGGGCGAGGGTACGCGCCGGGTCTCCTGCGCTGCTGCGGTCCGTGGCCATGCCGCCATCGTTTCACGGCCGCGACGGGGCCCACCCGGCCCGCCCGGGTTACCGTCTCCTTCCATGACCAGTGCCCCGACCGACGGCCCCGACCCGATTCCGGGCACCGACACCCCCGAGGCCGTCCGCCCCCGTGTCACCTGCCGCCGCTGCCACCGGCCGCTGCACGACCCGGAGTCGCGGATCCTGCGGCTCGGCCCGGAGTGCCGGGACCCGGCGGACCGGGTCGCCCGCTTCGACGTCGACCAGGATCCGCTGCCGGGCGTGGGCTGACCGCCGGCGGGCGGGCCCACCGCCCGGCCTGCGGGGCCGAACCGCCCCGGCCGCCGGTCGCGCCGTCAGCCGCGCCGTCAGTCGCGGCGGAAGAGACGCCGGAACAGCCCGGGGCGGGGTTCCGGGCGCCCGTCGGCCGCCGGCACCGGTGCTGCGGTCTCCTCGGCGGTGCCGCTCTGCCCCGCCCGTCCCGGTTTTCCCGCCTTCCCCGCCTGCTCGGCCTGTTGGGCCCGTTGGGCCTGCTCGGCCTGCTGGGCGTCCAGCCGGTCGATCGAGCGGCGGGCCAGGTCGAGGTCGGCCCTCGGCAGCCAGGGCGCGGCGAGCGCCAGCGCGGACACCGAGCGCAGCACCGTCACCACGCGGGTGCCGTACGCCCGGACGCTGTAGTGCAGCCGCTGCCCGAGCTGTTCGGCGACGTCGCTGCGGGTGTCGGGTTCCGTCCAGCCGATCGCCACCAGGGCGAAGCCGGCCGCCTCCACCACCCAGTCCTCCGGCCCGAGCAGCAGGTCGACCAGCACCCGGCGACGGTCGGACTCCGCCCACGGCTGGTCGGTGCGGTGGTGCGCGATGCCGAGGCAGGCGAAGACCTGGACGGCCCGCACCCAGAGTTCCGGCTGGTGGGCGAGCAGGGCCCGGCCGAGTTCGTCCTCGCGGGGCATCGGCGGGTGGGCGAGCACGCCGAGCAGGTCGTCGAGCGGCAGCCCGGCCAGCCGGACGGCGTGGTCGTAGGCGGCGGGCACGGTCGCCCAGACGATCTCGGCGGTGGCCTGGACGAGTTCGGCGCTGTGCGCTGCGGGCGGGCCGACCACCGGGCGCGGGTCGGTGCCGTCCCAGGCCCAGATCCGGGTGGCGGGCTCGGCCAGCGGCACCCGGGGGTCGGGTTCACCGACGGACTGGTATCCGACGGTCGCCCGCGGCAGGGCGAGCCGGACGGCCAGCAGCGAGCTGGGCGGCTCGACGGCGGAGGCGCTGCACTCGATCTCGCTCTCCCGGGTGGTGCCGGGGGCGGCCAGCACCTGGTGCAGCACGTTGACGGTCGCCTCGGTCGCGCCGGGGACCATGCCGAGCCAGGGTTCCCGGTGGCTGAGCCGCTCCAGCAGGTCCTGGGCGTAGTCGTGGTCGGGGTGGGCGCGGTGGTGGTCCGCGAGGGCGAGCAGGTGGGCGGGGTCGCCGTCGACGGCGTGCCGCAGGCCGTACCGCGCCGGAGCCGCCTTGGGGTGGTCGGGTTCGGTGGCGAGCACCCGGTCCAGCCAGGGCAGGCCGTCGGCGGGGCGGCCGAGGTCGCCGTACAACTCCGCGACGTCGACCGCGAGGTAGCTGCTGGAGTTGTCCCGGTCCGGGGCGACCCGGGCCAGTTCGGCCTCCCAGACGGCGAGCGCCCGTTCGGGCCGGCCGTGGGCGCGCAGGGCGTTGCCGAGCATCACGGACGGCATGTAGCCGGGGGCCAGGCGGTGCGCCAGTTCGGCGAGTTCGACGGCACGGGCGGTGGCGCCGACGCGGCGGGTGAGGCCGGAGGCCATCGCCAGCAGCAGCGCGTGGTCGCCGTGCAGGTCCACCACGGCCTGCACGAAGTCCTCGAAGGGGCCGACGGCGTCGACGAGTTCGGCCGGCAGCGGGTCGGGCAGTCCGCCCGATGCCCGGGCCACCGCCTGGGCGACGGCGTCCGGGTCGACCAGGGAGGGCAGGTCCTCGCGGGCGAGCCAGGCGGTGTGCGCCCAGGGTCTCGCCGGCTCGTACTGGATCGCGGAGGCGAGCAGCCCGACGGCGGTGTCCCAGTCCCCGGCCGCGGCCTCGACGTGGGCGCGGCAGACGACGGTGCCCAGGAACACCTGGCCGTCCAGCGGGAACAGCTCCCGCGCGGCCGCCGGGCCGCCCGCGGCCGCGCACAGCTCGGCCAACGCCTCGTGCAGTTCCGGCAGTTGCGGGTCGGAGAGGATCGCGTCGGCCAGGTGGTCCGCGGCGTGCGCGAGGTCCCCGGAGTCGATCGCCAGCCGGGCCACCGCCACCTCGCCCTCGGCCGCGAGTCGTGCGTCTCCCTCGCCGTCCGCGTGGTCCATGTGCCGTCCCCCCTGGTCGTGCCGTTCTCCGATGTGCGCCGAAGAGGGTATCCCGTGCATATGACGACCGCATGATCACCCCGATGGCCCGTCAGGCGGGGTGGCGCGAGGCCTTCGCCCGCGCGGGACGCACCCGGGACGCACCCGGAGGTGGCACGGGAAGCCGGCGGGCCCGACCTCCCGTGCCGCCCTCGTGCCGCCGCGGGCCGCCCCCCGGCGCCGGTGTCGGCGGCGTCTGGTCTGCTGCCACCGGAATCACGAACCGGAACGAGAACGGGCCGGGACGAGGACGAGGCGGAGAGGACGGCGGGGATGGGCGTGCTGACGGACTACTTCCGGGCGCCGGACGCGGCGGCGGTCGTGCGCGAGCTGGAGCGGACGGACGGCGGGTCGCCGGAGTTCGACGGGGTCCGGGCGAAGCGGATCGACCCGACCGTGCTGCTGGGGCAGCTCGTCGCGGCCGTCCGGCAGGAGCCGTGGCGGGCCGGCCTGGTCACCGAGACGCCGGTCTGGCCGACGGCCCCGCTCCCCGGCCCCGGGGGGCCGGCGGACGAGGACGACCCGTGGGCCACCGGCCCGTGGGTGACGGAACTCGGTGACGACGCGCGGGACGCCCTGGCCGGGGCCGGCGACGAGCGGTTGCCGCCGGCCGTCGCCGCGTGGGCGGTGGCGGAGGAGTGGGGCGGCGCCGATCCGGCGGAGCTGCTGCCGGTGGCGGAGGAGCTGGTCGCCCTGGCCGGGCGGGCCCGGGCGGCCGGGGAGCGGCTGTACTGCTGGATCTGCCTGTGAACGGGCCCGGTACGGGCGGCCGGTCGGCTCCGGCACCGGGCCCCGTCGATCAGCTCACTCGCCGAGGGTGGCGCGGTACCCGGCGGCGTCGAGGAGCCCGTCCAGCTCCGCCTTCTTGGCGGGCTTGAGCTTGAAGATCCACGAGTCGTAGGCGTCCTCGTTGATCAGCTCCGGACTGTCGTTCAGCTCCTCGTTGACGGCCACGACCTCCCCTCCGATCGGCGTGTAGAAGTCCGACGCGGCCTTGACCGACTCGACCACTCCGGCCGGGTCCCCGGCCTGGAGGGTCCGGCCGACGTTGGCGAGCTCGACGAAGACGATGTCGCCGAGCGTCTTCTGCGCATGGTCGGTGATGCCGATCGTCACGGTGCCGTCCCTCTCCAGGCGTGCCCATTCGTGCGAGTCGGTGTAGCGCAGGTCGGCGGGGATGGTGGTCATGACTTCTCCGTTCGGGGTGGTGGACGGCCGGCCCGCCGATCGTGCCCAGAAGCGACTGCGGGCAGGCCTCCGTTCCCTCGAACGGGCGCTGGTCCTTGACCGCCATTGACGGTGGACCTGAATATTTCATGATGAGAAATATTCAGGTCGCCGCCCGCGTTGGCCCCGGGGTGCGTGCGGGAAGGACCCGCGCGGCCGGATGACAGGAGCAACGCCGTGCGCGTCGAGGTCTGGAGCGACATCAACTGCCCGTGGTGCTACATCGGCAAGGCCCGGTTCGAGAAGGCGCTGGAGCGCTTCCCCCACCGCGCCGACGTCGAGGTCGTCCACCGCTCCTTCGAGCTCGACCCCCGCTCCCCCGCGGAGGCCCGGCCCGTCGTCCCGCTGATCGCCGCCAAGTACGGGATCAGCCTGGAGCAGGCCGAGGCCGCCGAGGCCGGGATCGCGGCGAACGCCCGCGCGGAGGGCCTGGACTACCTCAGCGAGGGGCGCGACGCGGCGAACTCCTTCGACATGCACCGCCTGCTGCACTTCGCCGCCGAGCACGGGCGCCAGGCCCAGCTCCTGGACGCCCTGTACCGGGCCAACTTCGCCGAGGAGGGCTCCGCCTTCGCGGACGGCCGCCTGCTGGAACTCGCCGTCGAGGCCGGGCTGGACGGCGGAGCCGCGGCGGCCGTGCTGGCCGATCCGGCGGCCTACGCGGAGGCCGTCCGCGAGGACGAGGCGACGGCGAGCGCGATGGGCGCGACGGGCGTGCCGTTCTACGTGTTCGACCGGCGGCTCGGCGTCTCGGGCGCCCAACCGTCCGCGACGTTCACGGCGGCGCTGGAGCAGGCCTGGGAGAGCCGGGTGGCGGTGCCGCTCCTGGTCGAGGCCGGAGGGGCAGGCGCGTCCGGCGAGGCCTGCGGGCCGGAGGGCTGTGAGCTGCCGCAGCGGTGAGCCGGGATCCGGCGGGCGGAGCGGGGCGTCGGACGGGCCGACGCCCCGCGCCCGCCCCTGCTCCCGAAGCGGTCAGCGCCCTGCGGCGACGAGCCGGGTGCCGGACCAGTCCACGGCGGCGCTGATGCTCCTAACCTGGACGAGGCCGGCCGTCCGGGCCGCCTCCTGCAGGTCCGCGGGATCGACGTGGCCGTCCCGGCCGGACTTCGGGGTGAGCAGCCAGACCGCGCCGCCCTCGTCGAGCACCCCGACGGCGTCCACCAGCGCGTCGGCGAGGTCGCCGTCCTCCTCGCGGAACCACAGCAGGACGACGTCGGCCACGTCACCGAAGTCCTCGTCCACCAGGTCCTGGCCGATCAGCGACTCGATGCCGTCGCGGAGGGCGAGGTCGACGTCGTCGTCGTAACCGACCTCCTGGACGACCTGGCCGGGCTCGAACCCGAGCCGGGCCGCCGGGCCGGTGCGCTCCTCCTCCGACGTCGTCATGGCGGTCTCCCTTCGTCCGGAGGCGCCTGCCGCCCCGCGTGCGGGTAGCCAACCAGACACGCAGCGTGTGGGGCCCGGAACACGCCCGTCGCGGCCGGCCGCGGAAGGACCGGCGCAAGCCCCACCCGTGCCGTCCCCTCCCGGGCGCGTCCGGCGGAGGAGCGTTCCGCGGATCCACCGGGACGCCCGCCCCGGAACGCCCGCCCCGGAGCACCGGGTGGCCCTCCGGACTGCCTCCCGGGGCAGGGACGTTGCCCGGAGGGCCCTATCCGTGCGGCGGATCCGAGGGGTATTCAGGAGTGTTGGATCCGAACACCCGAGGGGACGCCGATGCGGACGCGTGACAGCGAGAAGACCGCCCAGGACCAGGCGGTCGCCCGACCGGTCGCCGCCCGCGCCGCCGCCACCCCCCTGCTCGGCCTGCAGGCCACCGCCGGGAACGCCGCCGTCGTCCAGATGCTGCGTCAGGCCGGCGAGCTGCTGGAGGAGCCCGGGCAGGCGTCGTCGGTGCGGGACGTGCTGCGGCGGCCCGGACGCCCCCTGGACGGCGCCGTCCGCGCCGACATGGAGGCCCGCCTGGGGGCGGACTTCTCCGACGTCCGGATCCACGACGACGGTGCCGCCAGGGCCTCCGCCGCCGGCATCGGCGCCCGCGCGTACACCTCCGGGAGCCACGTGGTGATCGGCGACGGCGGCGGCGACAAGCACACCCTGGCCCACGAGCTCACCCATGTCATCCAGCAGCGGCAGGGCCCCGTCTCGGGCTCCGACAACGGCTCCGGACTGAACGTCAGCGACCCGTCCGACCGCTTCGAGCGCGAGGCCGAGGCCAACGCCCACCGGGTGATGTCCGGTCCGACGCCCGCGCAGCACAGCGGGCACGCTGGCCACGACGACCACTCCGGGCACACCCACCACGAGGAGGAGGAGGAGGGGGTGCAGCGGGCCCCCGCCGCCCCTGCCACCGCCGGCGCCGGAACGGCCGTCCAGCGGGCTCCCGGCCCGGGCATCGAACTCCTCAAGGGCCACGACCCCCTCCCCGACGACACCACGCCGCTGCGGGACTGGGACACCCTGCGCAACGCCGCCCAGCAGCCGAGCGCGCTGGACGTCCACCAGATCCTGCTGACCTACCAGAAGCTGTCGAACGGCTGGAGCAGCGGCATGGGCGAGGTGCAGCAGGCGCTCAGCAACCGGCACGGCGAGCTCAACAACGTGCCGCAGACCGTCGTCACCTTCGGCCCGGTGGTGAACGCGGGCGGCGTCCTCCGCGGCACCGCCATGCGCGCCTACCCCCTGACCTCGCGCGGCGCGGCCGGCTCGGACGCCACGACCGGCGCCTACGCCGGGCTCGGCGGGGCCGTGGAGGGGCACCTGCTCAACGCCCACCTGCACGGACCGGCCACCCCGGAGAACCTCGCCCCCTTCTCGAAGAGGCTCAACAGCAAGCACAGCAAGGAGGTCGAGGAGCCGCTCAAGAAGATGGTCTACAACGAGAACGGCACCTTCGGCTACGAGGTGGTCGTGAACGGCGACCCCAACTCCCCCCTGCCCTACTCGATCACCTGCCACGTCGTCGAACTCGACGACACCCTCCAGCAGATCGCCGGCGGCTACGAGCTCAAGGTCGAACTGGACCAGCAGGGCGGGGTGAACTACCTGGTCAACCGCACGACCGACGGGCCGGACCGGAGCGAGCCGCTGGACTTCGGCCGGGTCGAGCAGGACGGCGTGCCCGACGAACTCGCCATCCTGTGGAACCAGTTGAGGTTCCCCTGGACCAGGGAGTACGGCGACGTGGTCCGGGAGGTGCTGGAGACGGCCCACCAGGCCGTCGGCAGCTTCGAGACCCAGCAGTACGGCGGCACCAGCCTCGCGAACCTGCCCCGCACCCAGGTCGTGTTCGAGACCGGCAACTTCCAGAACATCGACGAGGACGGCGACCTGGTCGACGAGGTCATGGGCGTCCGGATGCTCGCCGAACCGCTCACCCTGCTGGCGCCCCCGGGGCAGTCCGGATTCGAGCCGGAGGGCGGCGCCTGGGGGCTCGGCGCCATCCGCGGGCACCTGCTCAACCACCACCTGCACGGCCCCGCCGAGGCGCGCAACCTCGTCCCGATGAGCGCCAGTCTCAACCAGCAGTTCGAGCGCGAGGTCGAGTCGCCCGTCAAGCGGTGGGTGCTGGAGGAGGGCCGGGTGCTGAGCTTCGAGGTGCGGATGCTGGGCAGTGACGAGCAGTTCGGCATGGACGGCGTGCCGACCACGCTGGCCTACGAGGTCCACGAGTGCCGGCAGGACCAGGGCGGGACGTGGCAGCGGGCCCAGCGCCTCCTCAGCGGCCGGCTCTCCAACGAGAGCGACGAGGCGTACGAGGAGTAGCCCCGGCGGCCCTCCCGGCCGGGGCGGCCACCCGCCGTCCCGGCCCGGACCCGGCCCGCGGTCCGGAAACCCGGGGGCGCGCCACCCCTGCCCCCTGATAGACAATGTGACATGCTACAAGGCTTGCACGTCACCCTCCGCGCCCGGCACCACGACGACGTCCCCGTCCTCCAGGCCGAGCTGTACGACGACGTCCCCACCCGCTCACGCGCCGACTCCCGGCCGTGGCGGCCCGTCCCGCCCGTGCCCGACCGATCCCCGTACGCCGTCACCGAGCCGAGCGAGGAGGCCGCCCTCTTCTCCGTGGTCGAGCGGGCCACCGGCGAACTCGCGGGCGAGGCGCTGCTCTGGGGCGTCGACGCCCACAACCGGTGCGCCCACCTGGGGATCGCGCTGCGGCCCTCGCACCGCGGGCGCGGGCTCGCCACCGACACCCTGCGCACCCTCTGCCACTACGGGTTCCGCGTGCTCGGCCTCCGGCGGCTCCAGCTGGAGACCCTGGCCGACAACGAACCGATGCTGCGGGCGGCGCGCAGTGCCGGCTTCACCCTGGAGGGCACCCTGCGCGCCGCCCGCTGGGCCGACGGGGCCTTCGCCGACGAGGCGGTGCTCGGCCTGCTCGCCGGCGAACGGGAGCACTGACCGCACCGGCGGACGGCCCGTCACGGAGGTGCGGCCTCCGTCACGGCTGCGCGCGGGACTCGTCACGGCCGGGTCAAGACGCCGCCAAACCGATGGTGCCGCGGTCGCGCCCTGCGCTATGAACGTCCCCGGAAGGGCGGCCGTCCGGCCGTCCCGAGACACGGGGGACACCCATGAAGTCCATCGGCAGCAGTAGGAACGCGGCGGTCCTGGCCGGACTCGTCGCGGTCGGCGCGTTGACCCTGACGGCCTGCAACGACGACGCCGCCTCGTCCGACACCGCGAAGACCCCGCCGGCGGCCGCGGCACCGACCACCCCGGCCGCGGCCCCGACCGGCCCGGCCACCACCCCGGCCGCGCCGGCCACCTCCGCGGCGACGGCCGCGGCCCCGGCGAACACACCGGCCGCCAGCGCCCCGCCGGCGGCCGGAGGCGGGGCGACCGCGGCGCCCGGTACGACGGTCAAGGTCGGCGAGGCCGTCACGCTGCCCTTCTCCTCGGGCAGCACCAAGGGCACCATCTCGCTGGCGGTCACCTCGATCGACCAGGGTGACCCGGCCGACCTGACCGCCCTCAAGCTCGGCGACAAGGCCAAGGGCCTGGTGCCGTACTACATCCACTACAAGGTCACCAACGCCGGCTCCACCGACCTGTCCTTCACCAGCGTGGACCACGTGAAGGGCCTGCTGGCGGACGGCACCGAGGCGCAGGACCTGATGATCATCGGCACCTTCGCCAAGTGCCCGAGCAGCTCGCTGCCCTCGGGCTTCACGGCCGGGCAGTCCGCCACCTCCTGCGCGGTGGCGCTGTCCCCGTCGGCCTCCAAGGTCGCCGGCGCCGAGTACTGGGGGGACCCGTACACCCTCGGCAAGGGCGTCAACTGGAATTGATCCGGCCGGGGTCCGGGCGGCGGGCCGGCCACGGCCGCCGCCCGGACCCCGCGGGGCGTCGGCCCGCCGCCCGGAGACCGGAGGCGTCCCGGCCCGCGGCCGGCGCGGCGAGGGCGCGTCAGCCCGCCGCCGGGGCTCGGTAGATCCGCAGGAAGGCCTCCACGCCGTCCGCCGCGATCCGGGCGACCTCCTCGTCGGCGACCGGCAGCGCCCCCCAGAACGAGCGCTCGGCGACGCCGTGGAAGGTCAGCAGGGTGTACTGCTCGGCGGCCAGCGCCGCGTCGTCGAAGGCCAGCAGTCCGCGGTCGGCGAGGGTGGTGAAGTGCCGCGCCAGGTCACGCTGCGAGGCGATCGGGCCGGCGTCCAGCCAGGCCTCCAGCACGTCGGCCGGGATGTTTGTCACCTCGGCGCGGATGGCCCGGCCGAGCGCGCCGTGGTCACCCGCGGACAGGACGGCCCGGGCCCGCTCGACGGCGAGGTCGACGAGGTCCTGGCGCAGGTCGACGACCCGGTCGAGGTACCGGGCCATCAGGGCGGCGATCCGCTCGGTGAGCTCGGCGGAGTTGTGCAGGGCGACGGAGAGGAAGAGGGTCTCCTTGTCCGCGAAGTGGTTGTAGACCGTCCGCTTCGACACCCCGGCCTCCGCGGCGATCGCGTCCATGCTGGCCCGGACGTAGCCCTCGCGCCCGAACACCGCCGTCGCGGCCCGCGCGATCGCCTCGCGCTTCTCCGGCCGTCCCGTTCCGCCCGTCGCCACCACCGCCACCGCACCGCTCCTCGCCCGTCGAACTAGAAAACTACCCGGTGTAGTATATATCGCCTGCGCCGGCCCGGGTTGCCGTCCGACCAGGGTGTCCTATGCTGCTGCCGATCTCTACACCCGTGTAGAAAGAAGTGGACGGCAGGCCCCGGCTCACCCGGTCGAGGGAACCAGTCGGCCGACCAACAGCGTCCAGTAGTGGCAGCGCACGGCCGATCCCCACACGGCGGCCGGGCGTGGGCGCCACCGTGGCGCACCAGCACCGAGGACCGGGGGTGAGTACGTGGCGGGCCGACGAGGACGGACGTCCGACCAGCGGATACGGCGGCAGTCGGGCGGAGCGGCCCGCCCGCTGCCCGGCGGCGCCGCCCTGCCCGCCGCGCTGGCCGTCGGGCTGCCGGCGGCGGGCGCCGCGGTCGACGAGCTCTCCGGGCCCGGCACCGGCCTGGCCTTCGGAGTGGGCGCGGTGCTCGGCACCGGCCTGGCCGCCGCGCTCAGCGGCCGCAACGGCTGGTGGTGGGTGCTCGCCGCCTCCCCGCTGCTGGTCCTCGGGGTCACCGCCGGCGCGGAACTGCTGGCCAACGGCGACGCCTACCGGGGCAGGGCCCTGGCCACCGGCTCCGCGAAGTGGGTGGTGCACGGATTCCCCGTGATGGCCGCAGCCGCAGCCGCGGCCGCGCTGGTGATGGTGGTCCGGGTGGTCCTGGGCCGGAGGAGGGCCCATGGCTGAGGAACGGAACGCCGACCGGGCCGCGGAGGCGGCTCCAGCACCCGCCCGCAGGCGCTCCCCGCTGCTGATCGCGGGCCGCACCGCGGCCTGCTCGGTGGCCCTGGCGGTCTTCGCCGCCAGCGGGGTGGTCTGGTACGAGTACACGTCCCTCACCGACGGGATGACCACCTCCGACGTCATCGCCGGGACGAAGAAGGACGCGCCCAAGCACCTCGACAACTCGGTCAACCTGCTGCTGATCGGCCTGGACAGCCGCAAGAACATGGACGGCACCGACCTGCCGCCGGAGTTCGTCCAGGACGAGCTGCACGCCGGCCACAGCTCCGACGTCGGCGGCTACAACACCAACTCGCTGATCCTGCTGCACATACCCGCCGGCGGCGGCAAGGTGCAGGCCGTCTCGATACCCCGCGACGACTACGTCATGACGTACGGCGCCGACGGCAAGCAGGCCGGCATGCGCAAGATCAAGGAGGCCTACGGCGAGGCCAAGGAGAAGGCCACGCCGGGCCTCCAGGCGAAGGGCCTCAAGGGCGCGGACCTGGAGAAGGCCGGCCGTGACGCCGGCCGGGCGGCCACCATCCAGACCGTGCAGAAGTTCCTCGACCAGCCCGTCGACCACATCGCCGAGGTCAACCTGATGGGCTTCTACGACATCGCCAAGGCCGTCGAACCGATCGAGGTCTGCCTCACCCACGACACCAAGGACCCGGCCATGGAGGGCCAGGGCTCCGGCGCCGACTTCCACAAGGGCATCAACAAGCTCAACGCCGCCCAGGCGCTCTCCTTCGTCCGCCAGCGCCACAACCTGGACGGCCCGGACGGCAACAGCGGCGACTTCGCCCGCACCCACCGCCAGCAGGCGTTCATCTCCTCCGTGGTGCACAAGCTCAAGCAGGACGGCATCGTCAGCGACCTGGGCAAGCTGCAGAAGCTCTTCGGCGTGGTGCAGAAGGACCTCGTCATCGACAACGAGTGGAACGTCCTCGACTTCGCCCAGCAGGCGCCCAACCTCACCGGCGGCAACGTCGAGTTCAACACCCTGACCTTCGACGACTTCGGCAAGCGCAACGGCCAGGACGTCAACCTGGTCACCCCGGCGAAGGTCCAGAAGGTGGTCAAGCAGATCTTCGGCTACGCGGACTCCGCCCCCGCCCCCGCGCCCGCGGACACCGCGGCCGCCACCCCCGGCGCACCGACCGCGACGCCCACCCAGACGCCGACCGCGTCCCCGACGACGACGGCCGCCGCGGCCTCCGCCACCGTGGACGTCTTCAACGCCTCGACCGCCGCCGGGGTCTCCTCGGGCGCGGAGTCCAAGGCGCTGGTCGCGATGGGCTTCAAGGCCGGCCGCACCGGCAGCGCGAGCACCCGCCCGAAGACCACCACCGTCGTCTACGGCAAGGGCGCCAAGGACGCGGCCGACCTGGTCGCCGCGCGCTACGGCGTGAGCGCCACCGAGTCCGCCGCGACGCCCGCCGGCCGGGTGGTGGTCACCCTCGGCACCGGGTTCACCGGAGCGGCCGACGACAAGCCCACCGCCACCGCGAGCGCCGGCGCCTCCGGGGCCCCGGGCGACCCGACCGCCAACCTGCCGGTGCAGGGCCCCGCGGTCGACGCGGAGTCCGACGGCGGCATCCCCTGCGTCTACTGACCCGGCGCGGCCGCTGACCGGCCGCACCGGGTGACGCCGGGTCACGCCGGCCGCACCCGTCACGTCTCTCGATCCGCCACACCGCACCGTGGGGAGGCTCCCGCCCGGGGGCCTCCCCACGCGCATCGGCGGAGAGCCCTCGCACAATTCTCCGTACTATGTATAGTGTACTGCGTACGGGATAACCGTGCCGGCTTGCCGACGAGAGGACGCCCACCATGCAGATCACCACCTCCGCCATCGCCCTGACCGTCGAGGACACCACCGCCTCCGCCGACTTCCTCCGGCGCCACTTCGGCTACGCCGAGGCGATGTCGGCCGACGGCTTCGTCTCGCTACGGCACCCGGGTGGCGGCGTCGACGTCGTCTACCTGCGCCGCGGCATCGAGGTGCTGCCCGAGGACCAGCGCCACCGGACGGTGGCCGGCACCATCCTGGCCTTCGTCGTGGCGGACCTCGCGGGCGAGGAACGGCGGCTGCGCGCGGAGGGCGCCGGGATCACCATGGAGCTGCGCGAGGAGCCCTGGGGCGAGAAGCTCTTCCAGGTCACCGACCCGAACGGGGTCGTGATCGAGCTGGTCGAGTGGGCCGCGGAGTGACGCACGGCACGCCGGGCGCCACAGCGGACTCGACGACGGGCCCGACAACGGGCGGCGCCCCCTCGGCCGGTGGCCGAGGGGGCGCCGTCACACCGTCCGGAGCGGTCAGTCCACCGTCCAGGTGTCGGCACCGGCCAGCAGCCCGGCCAGGTCGCCCGACCCGTGCCGGGCCACGGCCGCGTCCAGCTGATCGGCCATCAACTCGTCGTAGACCGGCCGCCGCACGTCGCGCAGCACCCCGATCGGGGTGTGGTGCAGGGTGTCGGTGTCGGCGATCCGGGACAGTGCGAAGGCCGTCGCCGGGCTGGCCGCGTGGACGTCGTGCACCAGCACCTGCGCCTCGTTGTCCGGCGTCACCGCCCCGACGGACAGCTCACCGCCCGGGCCGCGGAACACCCCGCCGGCCAGCCCCGCGCCGAAGCGGATCGGCTGCCCGTGCTCCAGCCGGACCAGCGCCTCGTCGCGCGTGCCCGGCTCCTTCAGCACCTCGAACGCGCCGTCGTTGAAGATGTTGCAGTTCTGGTAGATCTCCACCAGCGCGGTGCCCTCGTGCGCGGCCGCCGCCCGCAGCACCGACTGCAGGTGCTGGCGGTCCGAGTCGATCGTCCGCGCCACGAACGTCGCCTCCGCGCCGATCGCCAGCGACAACGGGTTGAACGGCGCGTCCAGCGAGCCCATCGGCGTCGACTTGGTGACCTTGCCCAGCTCGCTGGTCGGCGAGTACTGGCCCTTCGTCAGACCGTAGATCCGGTTGTTGAACAGCAGGATCTTCAGGTTCACGTTGCGCCGCAGCGCATGGATCAGGTGGTTGCCGCCGATCGACAGCGCGTCCCCGTCCCCCGTGACGACCCACACGCTCAGGTCGGGCCGGGAGGACGCCAGCCCCGTCGCGATCGCCGGCGCCCGCCCGTGGATCGAGTGCACCCCATAGGTGTTCATGTAGTACGGAAAACGCGACGAGCAACCGATCCCGGACACGAACACCGTGTTCTCGCGCCGGATGCCGAGCTCCGGCATGAAGCCCTGCACCGCCGCCAGGACCGCGTAGTCCCCGCAGCCCGGGCACCAGCGCACCTCCTGGTCGGTCTTGAAGTCCCGGGCGCTCTGCGCGCCCTCGGCGCGGGGCACCAGACGCAGGGACGGGAAGCCGTTCTCGCTCATCGGTGGTCCTCCTCGTCCAGGGTGCCGATCGCCGCCGACAGCACGTCCGCCAACTGCGCCGCCTTGAACGGCAGCCCCCGCACCTGGTTGTAGGACTCCGCGTCCACCAGGTACTTCGCCCGCAGCAGCAACGCGAGCTGCCCCAGGTTCATCTCCGGCACGATGACCTTGTCATAACTCCTCAGCACCGTCCCGAGGTTCGCCGGGAAGGGGTTCAGGTGCCGCAGGTGCGCCTGCGCCACCTCACCGCCGTCCGCCCGCACCCGGCGCACCGCCGCGGTGATCGGCCCGTACGTCGAACCCCACCCGAGCACCAGCACCCGAGCCTCACCGCTCGGGTCGTCGACCTCCACCTCGGGCACCGCGATCCCGTCGACCTTCGCCTGCCGGGTGCGCACCATGAAGTCGTGGTTCGCGGGGTCGTAGGAGATGTTCCCGGTGCCGTCCTGCTTCTCGATGCCGCCGATCCGGTGCTCCAGACCCGCCGTCCCCGGCACCGCCCACGGCCGCGCCAGCGTCTTCGGATCCCGCAGGTACGGCCAGAACGAGCCGTCCTCCCGGTTCGGCCCGGTCGCGAAGTCCGGGCTGATCACCGGGAGTTCGTCCACCTCCGGGATCCGCCACGGCTCCGAGCCGTTGGCCAGGTAGCCGTCCGACAGCAGGAACACCGGCGTGCGGTACGTCACCGCGATCCGCGCCGCCTCCAGCGCCGCGTCGAAGCACTCGGCCGGCGTCGCCGGGGCCACGATCGGCACCGGCGCCTCGCCGTTGCGCCCGAACATCGCCTGCAGGAGGTCGGCCTGCTCCGTCTTCGTCGGCAGGCCCGTCGACGGGCCCCCGCGCTGGATGTCCACGACCAGCAGCGGCAGTTCCAGCGACACCGCCAGGCCGATCGTCTCGCTCTTCAGCGCCACCCCGGGGCCCGAGGTCGTCGTCACGCCCAGCGCCCCGCCGAACGCCGCGCCCAGCGCCGCGCCGATCCCCGCGATCTCGTCCTCCGCCTGGAAGGTCCGCACCCCGAAGTTCTTGTGCCGGGACAGCTCGTGCAGGATGTCCGAGGCCGGCGTGATCGGGTAGGAGCCCAGGTACAACGGCAGTTCGGCGCGCCGCGCCGCCGCGATCAGGCCGTAGGACAGCGCCAGGTTCCCCGAGATGTTGCGGTAGCGCCCGGCCGGCAGCCGCGCCGGCGGCACCTCGTACGAGACCGCGAACGACTCCGTCGTCTCGCCGAAGTTCCAGCCCGCCTTGAACGCGCTGATGTTCGCCTCCGCGATCTGCGGCTTCTTGGCGAACTTGGTGCGCAGGAACGCCTCCGTCCCGTGCGTGGGGCGGTGGTACATCCAGGAGAGCAGCCCGAGCGCGAACATGTTCTTCGCCCGCTCGGCGTCCTTGCGGGCCAGCCCGCTGTCCTTCAGCGCCTCCAGCGTCAGCGTCGTCAGCGGCACCTTGTGCAGGTGGAAGGCCTCCAGCGAGCCGTCCTCCAGCGGATCCGCCGCGTACCCGACCTTCGCCAGCGCCCGCTTGGTGAACTCGTCCGTGTTGACGATGATCTCCGCACCCCGCGGCAGGTCCCCCAGGTTCGCCTTCAGCGCCGCCGGGTTCATCGCCACCAGCACGTTCGGCGCGTCCCCCGGCGTCAGGATGTCGTGGTCCGCGAAGTGCAGCTGGAAGCTCGACACCCCCGGCAGCGTCCCGGCGGGCGCCCGGATCTCGGCCGGGAAGTTGGGCAGCGTGGACAGGTCGTTGCCGAACGACGCCGTCTCCGACGTGAACCGGTCCCCGGTGAGCTGCATCCCGTCACCCGAGTCGCCGGCGAAACGGATGATCACCCGGTCGAGTCTGCGGATGGGCTTGGCCCGCCGCTGCGGAGGGCCTCCCGGGGCGGGAGGACCGGCCGGCACGGTCGGGCCGGAGCGTCCGTCACCGCTCCCGGAACGACCCTCGTCGCCGTCCGGGCCGTCCACTGCCTCTGACTGATCGACCTGACTGGTCACTGCCGCGGACCTCCTCGTGGGCACACCACCGCGGGCGCGGCCCCGTGCCCCGTCCGCCTGGTGCACCTCCCGCATCCTATGCGCGGGAGGTCGGCCGGGGACGGAACTCCCGCGTGCGGCGGGAAATCACCGACCCGCGCCCGACCCGCACACGAGGTCCAACGTCCGGCCTCCGGAGATCATTCCGGCGGCCCTCCGAGGGCTCCGGCGGCCCGGTCGTGCCCCGGGCTCCGCTCCCGGCCGGTCAGGAGTTGAGGTACGTGAGCACCGCCAGCACCCGGCGGTGGTCCTCCGGGCTCTGCGCCAGGCCCAGCTTCAGGAAGATGTTGCTGACGTGCTTCTCCACCGCGCCGTCCGAGACCACCAGCTGCCTGGCCACCGCGGTGTTGGTCCGGCCCTCCGCCATCAGGCCGAGCACCTCGCGCTCGCGCGGGGTCAGCCGGGCCAGGACGTCCCCCTTGCGGCTGCGGCTGAGCAGCTGCTGGACCACCTCCGGGTCCAGCGCGGTGCCGCCCTCGGCGACCCGGACCACCGCGTCCGCGAACTCGCGCACCTCGGCGACCCGGTCCTTCAGCAGGTAGCCGACGCCCCGGGTGGAACCGGCCAGCAGCTCGGAGGCGTAGCGCTCCTCCACGAACTGCGACAGCACCAGCACGCCCAGCTGCGGGTAGTGGCCGCGCAGCTCGACGCAGGCCCGCAGCCCCTCGTCGGTGTGGGTCGGCGGCATCCGGACGTCGGAGACCACCACGTCCGGCAGCTCGCCGGCCGCGGCCAGCTCGTGGACGGTCTTCAGCAGGCCCTCGCCGTCACCGACCCCGGCCACGACCTCCAGGCCCCGGTCGGTGAGCAGCCGGGTCAGGCCCTCCCGCAGCAGTACGGAGTCCTCGGCGATGACGACGCGGCGCATGGCGACCTTCCCGGCAGGGTGAGCTGACAGGGGTCAGTCTCCCCCATTCGGGTGTCCGCCCGCCGGGGGATTCACGGCGCCGGACGCCCGTCCTCCGGGGGGTGCCCACCGCCGCGCGGCCGGTGCCGGGCGGCGCGGGCGCCGGGAGGGGGCCGGCTGAGTGCCGGGCCCGGGCGACTGCCGGGCCGGCGGGTGCTCCGGCCGGGCGGGTTCCCGGCCGGGCCGTCACATGGTGCGGATCGCCACCGAGTCGCAGAGGCCCTCCAGGGCCGCCTTCGCCGGGCAGTCCGGCAGCGGGGCGAGCAGCGCGCGGGCGTCCTCGGCCTGGCGCAGGGTCTCCCGGCGGGCGCGCTCCAGCGCCGGGTGGCGGCGCAGCAGCCGCAGCGCCTCGGCGTGCAGCTCGTCGTCGGCGAGGGGCTGGGCGATCAGCTCGCGCAGCCGGGTGTCGGCCGGGTCGGCCGGGTCCGCGGGCATCTGCTGCAGCAGCAGGGTCGGCAGCGTCGCCACGCCCTCGCGCAGGTCGGTGCCGGGGGTCTTGCCGGACTCGTGGCCGTCGCTGGCGATGTCCAGCACGTCGTCGGCCAGCTGGAAGGCGATGCCGATCCGCTCGCCGAACTCGCCGAGGGTGTCCACCATCCACGGCTCGGCGCCGGCCACCAGTGCTCCTATCCGGCAGGAGACGGCGATCAGCGACCCGGTCTTGCCGGCCAGCACGTCGAGGTAGTGCAGCAGCGGGTCGCCGTCCGGGCCGGCGCCGCGGGTCTCCAGGATCTGGCCGGTGACCAGCCGCTCGAAGGCGTCGGCCTGCATCCGGACCGCCTCGGGGCCGAGGTCGGCGAGCACCTGGGAGGCGCGGGAGAACAGGAAGTCGCCGGTGAGGATGGCGACGGAGTTGTCCCAGCGCGAGTTGGCGCTGGGGGCGCCGCGGCGCACCGGGGCCTCGTCCATGACGTCGTCGTGGTAGAGCGTGGCCAGGTGGGTCAGCTCGACGACGACGGCGGCGGGCACCACGCCCGGGGCGCCCGGGTCGCCGAACTGCGCGGCGAGCAGCAGGAGCAGCGGGCGGAAGCGCTTGCCGCCGGCCTCGATGAGGTGACTGGCGGTGATGGTGATGAAGGGGACGTCGCTCTTGACGGCCTCGGCGAGCGCCGTCTCCACCGCGTCCAGTCCGGCCTGGACGTCCCGGGTCAGGTCGCGGTCCTGCACGCTGAGCCCGAAGGGTCCCACGACGGTCACGAAGACCACTCCTCTGTCCCTGGTCGATCTAGCGGCCTGGTCCCTGAGTGCCGCCGCTGGCCATACAGGCAGGGTATCCGGTCGCGAGTGGATCACTGCACGGGCGTGCGGATCCTGTCATGATCGGGCCGGACGCCCAGGTCAGGGCGGCTGTCGCGGCGATCCGGCGGTGGGGGCGGAATCCGCCGGTGAACCCGCCGGGAGAACCGCGGCGGACGCACCGGCGGCGGACGCGCGTCCGGGCCGCGCACGGGGGGGCACGGCCCGGACGACGGGCCCGGGGCGGCGGCGCCGGCCCGGCGGGGTCAGCGGACGAACAGCGCCGCCTTGGACGCCAGGTCGAGGAAGTACTGCGGCAGCAGACCGAGACCCAGCGTGACCAGGACCCCCACCCCGATCGCGGTCGCCGTGAAGGCGCTCGGGATCGCGACGGTCGGGCCGCCCGGCTTCGGGTCGGAGAAGAACATCAGCACGATGACCCGGATGTAGAAGAACGCGGCGACCGCCGAGCTCAGCACACCGACGATCACCAGCGGAGTCGCCCCGCCGGCCGCAGCCGCCTGGAACACCGCGAACTTCCCGGTGAAACCGGAGGTCAGCGGGATCCCGGCGAAGGCCAGCAGGAACAGGGCGAACACCGCCGCCACCAGGGGCGAGCGCCGCCCCAGCCCGGCCCAGCTGGACAGGTGGGTCGCCTCGCCCTTGGAGTCGCGCACCAGGGTGACCACGGCGAAGGCCCCGAGCGTCACGAAGGAGTACGCCAGCAGGTAGAACAGCACCGAGGAGAGGCCCTGCTTGTTGGTGGCGATCACCCCGGTGAGGATGAACCCGGCGTGCGCGATCGAGGAGTACGCCAGCAGCCGCTTCACGTCCTGCTGGGTCACCGCGAGCACCGCGCCGACCACCATGGTGAGGATCGCCACCCCCCAGAGCACCGGCCGCCAGTCCAGCCGCAGGCCGGGGAAGGCCACGTAGAACAGCCGCAGGAACGCCCCGAACGCGGCGACCTTGGTGGCCGCCGCCATGAAGCCGGTCACCGGGGTCGGCGCGCCCTGGTACACGTCCGGCGTCCAGGAGTGGAAGGGGACGGCGCCGACCTTGAACAGCAGGCCGACCGAGAGCACCGCCAGTCCCATCAGCAGCAGCGCGTCGCTCTGGGTGCTGCTCAGCTGCGCCGGGGTGGTCATCGCCTTGCCGGAGATGACGTCCGAGATGTCGCCGAGCTTCACGCTGCCCGCGTAGCCGTACAGCAGCGCGGTGCCGAACAGGAAGAACGCCGAGGCGAAGGCGCCGAGCAGGAAGTACTTGACGGCCGCCTCCTGGGAGAGCAGCCGGCGGCGCCGGGCCAGCGCGCAGAGCAGGTAGAGCGGGAGGGAGAAGACCTCCAGCGCCACGAACATGGTCAGCAGGTCGTTCGCGGCGGGGAACAGCAGCATGCCGCCGACCGCGAAGAGGGTGAGCGGGAAGACCTCGCTGGTGGCGAAGCCCGCCCGGACGGCCGCCCGCTCCTGCTCGCCGCCGGGGGTGGCGGCGGCCTGGGCGGCGAACGCGTCGGCCGGCAGGCCGCCGGCCTTCGGCTCGAGCTTCCGCTCGGCGTAGGTGAGCACCGCCACCACCGCGACCAGCAGGATGACGCCCTGCAGGAACAGCGCCGGGCCGTCCAGCGCGACCGACTCCATCGCCAGCAGGTCGACCTTGGTGGAGCCGTAGCCCTGCGCGGCCAGCACCACCACGGCGACGAAGGACCCGATCAGCCCGACCAGGGCGAGCAAGACCTGCGTCCAGTGCCGGTGCCGGCGGGGCACGAAGGCCTCGACCAGGACGCCGAGCACGGCGGCGCCGAACACCACCAGCATCGGGGAAAGTTGGGCGTACTCGATGTGGGGTGCCGGGATGCTGGCGGTGTTGCCGCCGGCGGCGGCGAGCATGCCGGTGGTGCTCACTTCTGCTCACCTCCTGAAGTGGCGGCGACCGGGTGGACCGGCGCCGGGTCGGTCTCGTGGACCTGCGAGAGCGTCGCGTTCACCGAGGGGTTGACCAGGTCGGTGAGCGGCTTGGGGTAGACGCCGAGCAGGACGGTCAGCGCCACCAGCGGGGCGACCACCGCGAGCTCCCGGACCTTGAGGTCGGGCATCCCGCTGACCTCGGCCTTCACCGGGCCGGTCATGGTGCGCTGGTACAGCAGCAGGGCGTACAGCGCGGCCAGCACGATGCCGAAGGTGGCCACGATCCCGATCGCCGGGTAGCGGGTGAAGGTGCCCACCAGGACCAGGAACTCGCTGACGAAGGGCGCCAGGCCGGGCAGCGACAGGGTGGCCAGGCCACCGATCAGGAACGTCCCGGCAAGCACCGGGGCGACCTTCTGCACGCCGCCGTAGTCGGCGATCAGCCGCGAGCCGCGGCGGGAGATCAGGAAGCCGGCGACCAGCATCCAGGCGGCGGTGGAGATGCCGTGGTTGACCATGTAGAGGGTGGCGCCGCTCTGGCCCTGGCTGGTGAGCGCGAACACGCCCATGATGATGAAGCCGAAGTGCGAGATCGAGGCGTAGGCGACCAGCCGCTTGATGTCCTTCTGCCCGATCGCCAGCAGCGCGCCGTAGAGGATCCCGATCACCGAGAGGGCCAGGATCGCCGGGGCGAAGGTCTTCGAGGCGTCCGGGAACAGGCCGAGGCAGTAGCGCAGCATCGCGAAGGTGCCGACCTTGTCCACCACCGCGGTGATCAGCACCGCGGTGCCGGCGGTGGCCTCGCCCATCGCGTTCGGCAGCCAGGTGTGCAGCGGCCACAGCGGGGCCTTCACCGCGAAGGCGAAGAAGAAGCCCAGGAACAGCGCCTTCTCGGCGGTGCCGGTCAGCTGCAGCTTCCCGTCGGCGATCGCCGAGGCCAGGGTGGGCAGGTCGAAGGTGCCGAAGCCCTGGTCCTGCGCGATCACGTACAGGCCGATCACGGCGGCCAGCATCACCAGGCCGCCGAGCAGGTTGTAGAGCAGGAACTTGACGGCCGCGTAGCTGCGCTGGCGCGCCGCGTCGGGGCCGCCGGCCCGGTCGCCGAAGCCGCCGATCAGGAAGTACATCGGGATCAGCATGGCTTCGAAGAACACGTAGAACACGAAGACGTCGGTGGCGTAGAAGGAGACGACGACCATCGCCTCCACCGCCAGGATCAGGGCGAAGAAGCCCTGGGTCCGGCGCCGGTTCTCGAAGGTCCCGTCGGGCCGGAGGGGGCCGGCCCCCTCCGGCCCGGCGGCGGGCGGGGAGGAGGGGTCGGCGTCGTGCCAGGAGGCCAGCATGACGACCGGCACCAGCACGGCGGTGAGCAGGGCGAGCACGGCGCCGATGCCGTCCACGCCGAGCGAGAAGCTGATGCCGAAGGAACGGATCCAGCTGTGGGACTCGGTGAGCTGGTAGCGGGCGCCGTTCGGGTCGAACCGCGCGGCCACCACGGCGGCCAGCACCAGGGTGACGGCCGAGACGCCCAGGGCGACGGCCTTGGTGGTCCGGCGCCGGCCCTCGGTGGACCCGGCGGGCAGCGCCGCGGTGAGCACCGCGCCGGCCGCGGGGACGGCACAGGTGGCGGTCAACAGCGCGCTCATGGCCGGCCCCCCGGGTTCTTGTCAGGACGAGTCATCACACGGACCTCATCAGGAGAGTCGTGGCGACCAGCACCAGCGTGCCGCCGAACATGGAGAGCGCGTACGAGCGGACGAAGCCGTTCTGGATCCGCCGCAGCCGACTGGAGACGCCGCCGATGGTGGCGGCCAGGCCGTTGACGAAGCCGTCCAGTCCGCGGCTGTCGAAGTAGACCAGGGTGGCGGTCAGGGCCGAGCCGGGCCGGACCAGGACGGCGTGGTTGAAGTCGTCCTGGAGCAGGTCGCGGCGGGCCGCCCGGGTGAGCGGGGAGCCGACCGGCGGCACCACCGGGACGGGCGAGCGCCCGTACATCAGGTAGGAGACGCCGACGCCGACCAGCATGCAGACCGTGGTGAGCAGGGTAACCACCAGCGGAGTGAGCGGCGAGTCGCCCTCGGCGTGGCCGGTGACCGGCTCCAGCCAGTTCAGGAAGGAGTCGTTGTAGGCGAACAGCCCGCCCGCGAAGACCGAGCCGAGGGCCAGCAGGACCATCGGGATCGTCATGCTCTTCGGCGACTCGTGCGGGTGCGGGGCGTTGCCGTCGGCGTCGGGCTGCCAGCGCTTCTCGCCGAAGAACGTCATCAGCATCACCCGGGTCATGTAGAACGCCGTGACACCGGCGCCGACGAGCGCGCACAGCCCGAGGATCCAGCCCTCGGTGCCGCCCTTGGCGAAGGCCGCCTCGATGATCTTGTCCTTGGAGAAGAAGCCGGACAGGCCCGGGAAGCCGATGATCGCCAGGTAGCCCAGCCCGAAGGTGGCGAAGGTGACCGGCAGGTACTTGCGCAGGCCTCCGTAGTGGCGCATGTCCACCTCGTCGTTCATGCCGTGCATGACCGACCCGGCGCCGAGGAACAGCCCGGCCTTGAAGAAGCCGTGGGTCACCAGGTGCATGATCGCGAAGGCGTAGCCGATCGGACCGAGCCCGGCCGCCAGCACCATGTAGCCGATCTGCGACATGGTCGAGCCGGCCAGCGCCTTCTTGATGTCGTCCTTGGCGCAACCGACGATCGCACCGAACAGCAGCGTGACCGTGCCGACCACCACCACGGCGGTCTGCGCGTCCGGCGCCAGGTTGAAGATCGCGGCGGAACGGGTGATCAGGTAGACGCCCGCGGTCACCATGGTGGCCGCGTGGATCAGCGCCGACACCGGGGTGGGGCCCTCCATGGCGTCCCCGAGCCAGGACTGCAGGGGCACCTGGGCGGACTTGCCGCAGGCCGCCAACAGCAGCATCAGGCCGATCGCCGTCAGCTTGCCCTCGCTCGCCTGGTCGGCCGCACCGAAGACCGGCCCGAAGGCGAAGGAGCCGAACTCGACGAACATCAGCATGATCGCGATCGACAGGCCCAGGTCTCCGACCCGGTTGACGATGAAGGCCTTCTTGGCCGCCGTCGCCGCGCTCGGCTTGTGCTGCCAGAAGCCGATCAGCAGGTACGAGGCCAGGCCCACGCCCTCCCAACCGAAGTACAGCAGCAGGTAGTTGTCGGCCGTCACCAGCAGCAGCATGGCGGCCAGGAACAGGTTCAGGTACGCGAAGAAGCGGCGCCGGCGCTCGTCGTGCGCCATGTAGCCGACCGAGTAGACGTGGATCAGCGTGCCGACACCGGTGATCAGCAGCACGAACGTCATCGACAGCTGGTCGAGCTGGAACGAGACGTCGGCCTGGAAGCCGTTCACCCGGATCCAGGTGTACAGGTACTCGGTCACGGCCCGGTGCTCGGCGTCACGGCCCAGCATCGCCGAGAACAGTGCCAGGCCGAAGCCGAACGAGAGTGCCGCGAGTGCGGTGGCCAACCAGTGGCCGAAGCGGTCCAGCGCCCGGCCGCCGAGCAGCAGCAGGACTGCGCCGGCCAGCGGGGCGGCCACCAGCAGCGGAATGAGAGAGTTCACCGAGAGGCCCTCCGCCTACAGCTTCATCAGGTTGCTGTCGTCGACCGAAGCGGAGTGCCTGGTCCGGAAGATGGAGACGATGATGGCGAGGCCGACCACGACCTCGGCCGCCGCCACCACCATCGTGAAGAACGCGATGATCTGACCGTCCAGGGTGCCGTGCATCCGGGAGAAGGTCACCAGGGCCAGGTTCGAGGCGTTGAGCATCAGCTCCACGCACATGAACAGCACGATCGCGTTGCGCCGGATCAGCACCCCGGAGGCGCCGATGGTGAACAACAGGGCGGACAGGTAGAGGTAGTTGACCGGGTTCACTGCTCGCCCTCCTCGTCGGTGCGCTCGGACCCCGCCTGGGGCCCGTCCTGCTGACCGGCCGGCACCGGCTCCAGGGACTTGCGCGGCCCGGACACGACCGGCCGCTCGGAGGACGGGCGGCCCAGCCAGTCGGCGGTGCTGTTCTCCAGCTCCGCCATCCGCCGCAGCATCTCCTGGCTGACGTCCCGGACCTGGCCGCGCTCGCGCAGCGTCGCCATCACCGAGTCCTCGGCCACCGTGCCGTCCGGCAGCAGCGCCGGGACGTCCACCGCGTTGTGCCGCGCGTACACGCCCGGCGCCGGCAGCGGCGGGAGCTGGATGTTGTCCTTGACCCGCTGCGCGGCCAGCTCGCGCTGCGTCTTCGGCGCCTTCACGTGCTCGCGGTGGGTCAGCACCATGGCCCCGATCGCCGCGGTGATCAGCAGCGCGCCGGTGACCTCGAAGGCCCACACGTACCGGGTGAAGATCAGCCGGGCCAGGCCCGGCACGTTGCCCTCGGCGTTCGCCTCGGACAGGCCGGTGAAGTGGTTCAGCTTCGCGTTGGCGATCCCCGCCACCAGCAGCACGCCGAAGCCCAGCCCGCACAGCACCGCGGCGAACCGCTGGCCCTTCAGCTGCTCCTTCAGCGAGTCCTCGCTGGTGACGCCCACCAGCATCACCACGAACAGGAACAGCATCATGATCGCGCCGGTGTAGACCACGATCTGCACCACGCCCAGGAACACCGCGCCCTGGGCCATGTAACAGACCGCCAGCGCCAGCATCGTCGCCGCCAGGCACAGCGCGCTGTGCACGGCCTTCCTCATCAGCAGCATGCCCAGCGCGCCGCCGACCGCGACGACCGCGAGCACCCAGAACTGGACGGCCTCCCCGGTGGAGGTCGTCCCTGTCGCGGCGAGGGTGGTCAGGGGGCTCACGACCGGACCTCCTTCTCCCGGTCGGTGCGCTCCTGCTGGACCGTCCCGGGCGCCGCCGCGGTGATCTCGCCCCGGTAGTACGCGCCCTCGTCGGCGCCCGGGAAGATCGCGTGCGGGGAGTCCACCATGCCCTCGGACAGCCCCACCAGCAGCTGCTCCTTGGTGAAGATCAGGTCCCGGCGGGAGGAGTCCGCCAGCTCGTACTCGTTCGTCATGGTCAGTGCACGGGTCGGACAGGCCTCGATGCAGAGCCCGCACAGGATGCAGCGGGCGTAGTTGATCTGGTAGACCGCGCCGTAGCGCTCCCCGGGCGAGTAGCGCTCGTCCTCCCGGTTGTCCGCGCCCTCCACGTAGATCGCGTCGGCCGGGCAGGCCCACGCGCACAGCTCGCAGCCGACGCACTTCTCCAGGCCGTCCGGGTGCCGGTTCAGCTGGTGGCGGCCGTGGAAACGCGGAGCGGTGGGCTTCTTCTGCTCCGGGTACTGCTCGGTCAGCCGCTTCTTGAACATGGCCTTGAAGGTCACGCCGAAGCCGGCGGCCGGGCCGAGGATCGACGGCTTGTCGGGGCGTTCGTCCCGCTCCGTCTGGTCGGACTCCATCTCGGTTCAGCTCCCTTCGGAATGGTCGGCCCCGTTGAGGGCGTCCTGCAGTTGCTTCGGGGCGCGGCTGCGCCGGCGCGGCACCGGCGGCAGCTCCTGGCCGGGCAGCGGGGGCACCGGGTAACCGCCCGCCATCGGGTCGAACCCGCCCTGCGGCGACGCCCCGTCACCGGACGCCGCAGAGTCCTCGGGCTCCTTCTTCAGGAAGTCCCGCAGCAACGCGAGCAGCAGGATCCCCCCGACCGGCGCGCCGACGTACAGCACCACCTCGCCGAAGCCGTAGCCCTCGTTGCGCAGCGCCCGCACGCTCGCGATCAGCACCAGCCAGACCAGCGAGACCGGGATCAGCACCTTCCAGCCCAGCTTCATGAACTGGTCGTAGCGGAACCGGGGCAGCGTGCCGCGCAGCCAGATGAAGAAGAACAGCAGCAGCTGGATCTTCAACGTGATCCAGAGCATCGGCCACCAGCCGTGGTTGGCGCCCTCCCAGAAGGTCGACACCGGCCACGGGGCCCGCCAGCCGCCCAGGAACAGGGTGGAGGCGACGGCCGAGACGGTCACCATGTTGACGTACTCGGCCAGCATGAACATCGCGAACTTCAGCGAGGAGTACTCGGTGTTGAAGCCGCCGACCAGCTCGCCCTCGGCCTCCGGCAGGTCGAACGGCGCCCGGTTGGTCTCGCCCACCATCGCGATGATGTAGACGATGAACGACACCGGCAGCAGCACCGCGAACCAGGTCGGCTGCTGGTGCGCCACGATCTCCGAGGTCGACATCGACCCCGAGTAGATGAAGACCGCCGCGAAGGACAGGCCCATCGCGATCTCGTAGCTGATCATCTGGGCCGAGGAGCGCAGACCGCCCAGCAGCGGGTACGTCGACCCGGAGGACCAGCCCGCCAGCACGATGCCGTAGATGCCGACCGAAGCCGTCGCCAGGATGTACAGCAGCGCCACCGGGAAGTCCGTCAGCTGCATCGCCGTCCGCGTCCCGAAGATCGACACCTCGTCGCCGGGCGGACCGAACGGGATCACCGCGAAGGCCATGAAGGCCGGGATGGCGCAGACGATCGGGGCCAGGACGTAGACCACCTTGTCCGAGCCCTTGACCACCAGGTCTTCCTTGAGCGCCAGCTTCACGCCGTCCGCGAGGGACTGCAGCAGCCCCCAGGGCCCGTGCCGGTTCGGCCCGATGCGCAACTGCATCCAGGCCACCACCTTGCGCTCCCAGACGATCGCGATCAGCACCGTCAGGACCAGGAAGCCGAAGCAGAACACCGCCTTCAACAGCACCAGCCACCACGGGTCGTGGCCGAAGAAGTGGAGCGTCTCGTACGGCTGCGGAGTCATCGCTCCTCCCCTTCGCTGCTCGCGTCGCCGACCGGGGCCACGGCCTGCTCGACCGGCTCCGGTGCGGCCGCGGCGATCGTCACCAGGTGGCCGACGGTGGTGCCGAGCGCGCGGTGCGCGCCGCCCGGCGTGGAGTTGAGCGGCACCCAGACCGTGCGGTCCGGGATCGAGTCGACGACCTCCAGCGGCAGGGTCAGCGAGCCCGCCGGGCCCGTCACCCGCAGCGCACCGCCCGCGACGGCCCCGATCTCCTCCGCGGTGACCGGGGAGACCCGGGCCACCGCCCGGTGCCGGGTGCCCGCCAGGTGCGGATCACCCTGCTGCAGCGAGCCGCCGTCCAGCAGCTGGCGCCAGCCGCCCAGCACCGCCTGACCGTTGGCCGGCCGCGGCAGCACGGCCGGGTGCGCGGCCGGGTCCGCGGTGCGGTCGCCCGCCCACGGGGTGAAGTGGTCCAGCTCCAGGCGGGCCGCCCGGACGTCCGGCAGGCCGAGCCGGTGGCCCAGCGCGTCCGCCAGCATGCTCAGCACCCGCAGGTCCGGGTGCAGGTGACGGCCCATCTGCTGGTCCGGCTTGAGCGCCGCCTCGAACATCCGCACCCGGCCCTCCCAGTCCAGGAAGGTGCCGGCCTTCTCCGCCACCGCCGCCACCGGCAGCACCACGTCCGCGTGCGCCGTCACCGCGGACGGCCGTAGTTCCAGGGACACCACGAACGGCACCGCCGCCAGCGCCTCGTCGGCCAGCGCCGGATCCGGCAGGTCGTCCGGATCCACACCGCCGACCAGCAGCGCGTCCAGATCGCCGTTCACCGCCGCCGCGAGGATCTGGTCGGTGTCCCGGCCCAGCCGCGCGGGCAGCTCCGCTACGCCCCACAGCGCGGCGGCCTCCGCCCGCGCCCCCGGCGCCGCCACCGGACGGCCGCCCGGCAGCAGGCCCGGCAGCGCGCCCGCCTCGACGGCCCCGCGCTCACCCGCCCGGCGCGGCACCCAGGCCAGCGTCGCACCGGTCGCGTGCGCCAGGCGCAGCACCGCCGTCAGCGCGCCCGGCACGGAGGCCAGCCGCTCGCCCGCCAGGATCACCGCGCCCGGGCCGCGCAGCAGCTCGGCCGCCCGCCCGGCGTCGTCGTTCAGCGGCTCGTCCGCGGCCAGCGCCGCGAACCACTCCGGCTCGGTGCCGGGGGCCGCCGGCAGCAGTGCGCCGCGCAGCTTGGTCAGCCCCCGGGAGGCGAACGTCGCCACCGAGTACACCTTGGTGCCGCGCGCCCGGGCCGCCTTGCGCAGCCGCAGGAAGACGATCGGCGACTCCTCCTCCGGCTCGAAGCCCGCCAGCAGCACCACCGGTGCCTGCTCCAGCCGCTCGTAGCTCAGGCCCGTGCCGTCCACGTCCACGCCGCGCCCGGCGACGGCGGCGGCCAGGAAGTCCGCCTCCTCGCCGCTGTGCGGGCGGGCCCGGAAGTCCACGTCGTTGGTGCCGAGCACCACCCGCGCGAACTTCGCGTACGCGTAGGCGTCCTCGACGGTGACCCGGCCGCCGGTGAGCACGCCGGCGCGGGCGCCGCGCAGCCCCGCGGCGGCCCGGGCCAGCGCCTCCGGCCAGGACGCCGGGACCAGCTCGCCGCCCTCCCGCACCAGCGGGGTGGTGAGGCGGTCCCGCTGCTGGGCGTAGCGGAACGCGAACCGGCCCTTGTCGCAGTTCCACTCCTCGTTGACCGCCGGGTCCTCGCCCGCCAGCCGGCGCAGCACCTTGCCCCGCCGGTGGTCGGTGCGCTGGGCGCAGCCGGCCGAGCAGTGCTCGCACACGCTCGGCGAGGAGACCAGGTCGAACGGACGCGAGCGGAAACGATAAGCCGCCGAGGTCAGCGCGCCCACCGGGCAGATCTGGATGATGTTCCCCGAGAAGTACGACTCGAAGTCGTCGCCCTCACCGGTGCCGACCTGCTGCAGCGCACCGCGCTCCACCAGGTCGATGAACGGGTCGCCGGCGATCTGCTGCGAGAAGCGGGTGCAGCGCGCGCACAGCACGCAGCGTTCGCGGTCCAGCAGCACCTGGCTGCTGATCGGCACCGGCTTCTCGTAGGTGCGCTTCATCCCCTCGAAGCGGGAGTCCGTCTCCCCGGTGGACATCGCCTGGTTCTGCAGCGGGCACTCGCCGCCCTTGTCGCAGACCGGGCAGTCCAGCGGGTGGTTGATCAGCAGCAGTTCCATCACGCCGCGCTGCGCCTTCTCCGCCACCGGCGAGCTCAGCTGGGTGCGCACCACCATGCCCTCGGCGACCGGGATGGTGCAGGAGGCGACCGGCTTGCGCTGGCCCTCGATCTCCACGATGCACTGCCGGCAGGCGCCGGCCGGGTCGAGCAGCGGGTGGTCGCAGAAGCGCGGGATCTGGGTGCCGATGGTCTCGGCGGCCCGGATCACCAACGTCCCCTTGGGGACCTGCACTTCGACGCCGTCGATGGTGAGCGTGACCAGTTCGACCGGGGCCTTGTCGCCCGTGGAGGTGGATGGCTCTGTGATCGTCACGCGTGCACCTCCCTTTCGGTGGCGGACTGGTGGCCGGGGCGGGGGCCGTCGGCCCAGACGGTGGAGGCGGCCGGGTCGAACGGGCAGCGGCGCTCGGCCAGGTGCTGCTCGTACTCGGCCCGGAAGTGCTGGAGCGAGGAGACGATCGGGCTGGCCGCGCCGTCCCCCAGCGCGCAGAAGGACTTGCCGTTGATGTTGTCGGCGATGTCGAGGAGCTTCTCCAAGTCCCCCGCGACGCCCTCGCCCGCCTCGATCCGCTTGAGCAGCTGGACGAGCCAGTAGGTGCCCTCTCGGCAGGGGGTGCACTTGCCGCAGGACTCGTGGGCGTAGAACTCCGTCCAGCGGGTGACGGCCCGCACCACGCAGGTCGTCTCGTCGAAGACCTGCAGCGCCTTGGTGCCGAGCATCGAGCCGGCCGCGCCGACGCCCTCGTAGTCCAGCGGGACGTCCAGGTGCTCGTCGGTGAACATCGGGGTGGAGGAGCCGCCCGGGGTCCAGAACTTCAGCCGGTGGCCGGAGCGGACGCCGCCGCTCATGTCCAGCAGCTGGCGCAGGGTGATGCCCAGCGGCGCCTCGTACTGGCCGGGGTTGGTGACGTGGCCGGAGAGCGAGTACAGCGTGAAGCCGGGGGACTTCTCGGTGCCCAGGCCCTTGAACCACTCCTTGCCCCGGGCCAGGATCGGCGGCACCGAGGCGATCGACTCGACGTTGTTGACCACCGTCGGGCAGGCGTACAGGCCGGCGATGGCCGGGAACGGGGGCCGCAGCCGGGGCTGGCCGCGCCGGCCCTCCAGCGAGTCCAGCAGCGCCGTCTCCTCGCCGCAGATGTAGGCGCCGGCGCCGGCGTGCACGGTGATGTCGAGGTCGACGCCCGAGCCGAGGATGTTCCGGCCCAGCAGCCCCGCCCGGTACGCCTCCGCGACCGCCTCGTGCAGGCGGCGCAGCACCGGGACGACCTCGCCGCGCAGGTAGATGAACGCGTGGTCGCAGCGGATCGCGTACGAGGCGATGATCATGCCCTCGATCAGCGAGTGCGGGTTGGCGAACAGCAGCGGGATGTCCTTGCAGGTGCCCGGCTCGGACTCGTCCGCGTTGACCACCAGGTAGTGCGGCTTGCCGTCGTTCTGCGGGATGAACTGCCACTTCATCCCGGTGGGGAAGCCGGCGCCGCCGCGGCCGCGCAGCCCGGAGTCCTTCACCAGGGCGATCACGTCGTCCGGCGGCATGGCCAGCGCCGCCTTGAGGCCCTCGTAGCCGTGGTGGCGCTGGTACGTGGCGAGCGTCCAGGGCCGGCTGTCGTCCCAGGAGGCCGACAGCACGGGGGTGAGCAGCTTCTCGGCCGGCTCGGCGGAGGTCATCACGCTTCGGTCCCTTCGTGGCCGGTGCCCTCGTGGCGGGGCGCGACGACCTTGGTGCCACCGGTGCCGGGCAGCGCCTCGCCCCTGGCCAGCCGCAGGCCGGCGAGCGAGGGCGCTCCGCCCGCGCCGGACTCGTCGTTGGCGCCCGGGCGCTCGTCGGGGAAGCCCGCCAGGATCCGGGAGGTCTCCTTGAAGCCGCACAGCCGGGCGCCCCGGGTCGGCCGGACCTCGCGGCCGGCGCGCAGGTCGTCGACCAGCTGCTTGGCGCTCTCCGGGGTCTGGTCGTCGAAGAACTCCCAGTTGACCATCACCACGGGGGCGTAGTCGCAGGCCGCGTTGCACTCGATGTGCTCGATCGAGATCTCGCCGTCCGCGGTGGTCTCGTTGTTGCGCACACCGAGGTGCTGCTGGAGCTCGTCGAAGATCTGGTCGCCGCCGAGCACCGCGCACAGGGTGTTGGTGCAGACCCCGACGTGGTACTTCCCGGCCGGCCGCCGCCGGTACATCGTGTAGAAGGTGGCGACGGCGGTGACCTCGGCGGTGGTGAGGTCCAACTGCTCGGCGCAGAACCGGATGCCGGTCGCGCTGACGAAGCCCTCCTCGGCCTGCACCAGGTGCAGCAGCGGCAGCAGCGCCGACCGGGCCTGCGGGTAGCGGCCGATCAGCTCCGCGGCGTCCGCGGTCAGCCGGGCGTGCACCTCCTCGGGGTACGGTGCGGCCGGCATCGCCGGCATCCCCAACTGGACGTCTGTCACCGGTCCACGCCTCCCATCACCGGGTCGATCCCGGCCACCGCGACGATCACGTCGGCCACCTGGCCGCCCTCGCACATCGCCGCCATCGTCTGCAGATTGGTGAACGACGGATCCCGGAAGTGGACCCGGTACGGGCGCGTCCCCCCGTCGCTGACCACGTGCACGCCCAGCTCGCCCTTGGGCGACTCGACCGCCGTGTACGCCTGGCCGACCGGGACCCGGAAGCCCTCGGTGACCAGCTTGAAGTGGTGGATCAGGGCCTCCATCGAGGTGCCCATGATCTTGCGGATGTGGTCGAGCGAGTTGCCCATCCCGTCCGGGCCGACGGCGAGTTGGGCCGGCCAGGCGATCTTCTTGTCGGCCACCATGACCGGGCCCGGGCGCAGCCGGTCCAGGCACTGCTCGACGATCCGCAGTGACTGCTTCATCTCCTCCAGCCGGATCAGGAAGCGGCCGTAGGAGTCGGCGCTGTCGGCGGTCGCGACCTCGAAGTCGTAGTCCTCGTAGCCGCAGTACGGGTCGCTCTTGCGCAGGTCGTGCGGCAGGCCGGTGGCGCGCAGGATCGGACCGGTGGCGCCGAGCGCCAGGCACCCGGGCAGGTCCAGGAAGCCGACGTCGACCAGGCGGGCCTTGAACACCGGGTTGCCGGTGGCGAGCTTGTCGTACTCGTGCATCCGGGAGCGGAACGTCCGGACCGCCTCGCGGATCTGGTCGACCGCCCCGGGCGGGAGGTCCTGGGCGAGACCGCCGGGGCGCACGTACGCGTGGTTCATGCGCAGGCCGGTGACCAGCTCGAAGACGTCCAGGATCAGCTCGCGGTCCCGGAACCCGTAGATCATCAGGGTGGTGGAGCCGATCTCCATGCCGCCGGTGGCCAGGCAGACCAGGTGCGAGGCGATCCGGTTGAGCTCCATCATCATCACGCGGATGACGCTGGCCCGGTCCGGGACGTCGTCGGTGATGCCGAGCAGCTTCTCGACGGCCAGGCAGTAGGCGGTCTCGTTGAACAGCGGGGTCAGGTAGTCCATCCGCGTCACGAAGGTCGTGCCCTGGACCCAGCTGCGGAACTCCATGTTCTTCTCGATGCCGGTGTGGAGGTAGCCGATGCCGCAGCGGGCCTCCGTGACCGTCTCGCCGTCGATCTCCAGGATCAACCGCAGCACGCCGTGGGTGGACGGGTGCTGGGGGCCCATGTTGACGATGATGCGCTCGTCGTCGGCCCGGCCGACCGCCTCGACGACCTCGCCCCAGTCGCCGCCGGTGACCGTGAAGACCCGGCCCTCGGTGGTCTCCCGGGCGTGTGCCCGCTCGGCGTCCTCCCGCGGGTCCGCTCCCTGCGGGGCCTGTTCGTGGTGCTGGGTGCTCATCAGCTGTACGACCTCCGCTGGTCGGGTGCCGGGATCTGGGCGCCCTTGTACTCGACGGGGATGCCGCCGAGCGGGTAGTCCTTGCGCTGCGGGTGGCCCAGCCAGTCGTCCGGCATCATGATCCGGGTGAGCGCCGGGTGACCGTCGAAGACCAGGCCGAAGAAGTCGTAGGCCTCGCGCTCGTGCCAGTCGTTGGTCGGGTAGACGCTCACCACGGACGGGATCCGCGGGTCGGCGTCCGGTGCGGTGACCTCCAGCCGGATCAGCCGGCCGTGGGTGATCGAGCGCAGGTGGTAGACCGCGTGCAGCTCGCGGCCCTTGTCGCCGGGGTGGTGCACGCCGCTCACGCCCAGGCAGAGCTCGAAGCGCAGCGCCGGGTCGTCGCGCAGGATGCGGACGGTCCGCAACAGGTGCTCGCGCTCGATGTGGAAGGTGATCTCGCCGTGGGCGACCACCGTCTTCCCGATCACGTCGACCGGGTCCAGCCCCTGCTCCTCCAGGGCGCCCTCCAGCTCGTCGGCCACCTCGTCGAACCAGCCGCCGTACGGCCGCTCGCTCGGGCCGGGCAGCACCACCGGCGCGACCAGACCGCCGAAGCCGGAGGTGTCACCGGTGCCCTGGGCGCCGAACATGCCCTGGCGGCGGCCGACCACCTCGACCGGGATCTCGCGGACGGGCCGCTCCTGCCGGGTCTCGGGTACCTGCTCGTTCATCGCAGCTGCCCCCGCATCTCGCTGACCGGGGTGGCCCGGAGGGCGAGCGCCTCGCCGAGCTCCTCGGCCCGGCGCCGGTTCACGCCGAGCGGCTCGTGCTGGATCTTGTCGTGCAGCTTCAGGATCGCGTCCATCAGCATCTCCGGGCGGGGCGGACAGCCGGGCAGGTAGATGTCCACCGGGACGATGTGGTCGACGCCCTGCACGATCGCGTAGTTGTTGAACATCCCGCCCGACGAGGCGCAGACGCCCATCGAGATGACCCACTTCGGGTTGGGCATCTGGTCGTACACCTGGCGCAGCACCGGGGCCATCTTCTGGCTCACCCGGCCCGCCACGATCATCAGATCGGCCTGTCGGGGCGAACCCCGGAACACCTCCATGCCGAACCGGGCCAGGTCGTAGCGGCCGGCACCGGTGGTCATCATCTCGATCGCGCAGCAGGCCAGACCGAAGGTGGCCGGGAAGAGTGACGCCTTGCGCACCCAGCCGGCGGCCGTCTCCACGGTCGTGAGCAGAAAGCCGCTCGGCAGCTTCTCCTCGATTCCCATCAGATCCCTCTCAATGCCCTCAGAAAGCCCTCAAGTCCTGTGGTACGTCCGGCCCGTTCGGGCTTGTCCGCTCGTTCACAAGGGCGGCGGCCACCCCGCGCTCAGTCCCACTCCAGACCGCCGCGGCGCCACACGTAGGCGTACGCGACGAAGACGGTGGCGATGAACAGGAGCATCTCGACCAACCCGAAGATCCCCAGGGCGTCGAAGGTGACCGCCCACGGGTAGAGGAAGACGATCTCGATGTCGAAGACGATGAAGAGCATCGCCGTCAGGTAGTACTTAATCGGGAACCGACCGCCGCCCACGGGCTGCGGGGTCGGCTCGATGCCGCACTCGTACGCCTCCAACTTGGCCCGGTTGTAGCGCTTGGGGCCGGTCAGCGAGGCCATCACGACGGAGCCGACCGCGAACGCCGCCGCGATGGCACCGAGTACGAGGATCGGCGCGTAGGCATTCATAGCCCCCGCTCCCTCCGTCCAGTCGTCCTTGACTGCAGATCGGAACCGGCAGGTCACACTGTGGTGAACCCGCGTTCCGGTTCCCGGGATCCACCTCATGTGAGGCAGTTCACAAAGCCTGGAACGAGCGCATCCTATGCCCGTCGGCTTGTGATCTGCGACACGCAGTTCAACGTCATCTTTGTGATCTACGACACCCTTGGAATCACGCCGAATGTGAACATGCCGAGAGTTGTCAACACAAAGAAGTCAAATGGTCACAACCAGTCGCATTTACTTGTGAAGCGGCTGGTCAGAGGCACGCTCCTATATCAACTATGCGTCGTCTCAAGCAAATTTCCGGGCGTCATGTTGACGTGTTATAGCGGCTCACCCAGAGGGGTGGCGGCGCTCCGAACGTCCGCTTGACCCTTCGTTCACAAGCGCGCGAGCGCGGGGTGGAGTTGGGGTTCTCCCCCACTCGCCACGCGGCCCCCGCCGCTCGCCGGACGCCCCTCCGCACGGCCCCCTCCCGCCGGTGTCTCCCTGCTGCCGTCGCCCCCGCCGGCCGGCCACCTCTTGCCGGCCACCCCTCGCCACTCACCCCGCTACCGGTTGCCGGCGGCCTGCTCCCAGACCCAGGCCGCGATGCCCACCCGGTTCCTGGCACCGAGCTTGCGCTGGACGTTGGCGAGGTGGTTCTTCACCGTGCCCGGTGAGATGAACAGCCCGGAGCCGATCTCGGCGTTGGTCGCGCCGTCGGCCACCAGCTCGGCGATCTCCCGCTCCCGCGCGGTCAACTCCTCCACCGGGCCGGCCGCAGGCGGCGCCGCCGCCCCCGAACCGGAGCGCTCCTCCGGACCGGGCGCCGCCATGTGCCGCAGGAGCCTGACGGTGACCTGGGGGCTGATCAAGGCGTCCCCGGCCATCGCCGCCCTGATCGCCTCGATCAGCAGCACCGGACCGGAGCGCTTGAGCAGGAAGCCCGCCGCACCGTGCCGGAGCGCTGTGTGCACGTACTCGTCCAGGTCGAACGTGGTCACCACGATCACCTTGCACTGACCGGCCAGCTGCCGGGTGACCTCCAGGCCGTCGAGCTTCGGCATCCGGATGTCCGCGAGGACCACGTCCGGACGAAGCCTCCTCGCCTCCGCCACCGCCGCGGCGCCGTCCGCGGCCTCGGCCACCACCGCCATGTCCGGCTGGACGTCCAGGATCATCCGGAACGCACTGCGGACGTCGGGCTGGTCGTCCGCGATCAAGACCCTGATCGGCCCGGTGCTGCTCATGCGTGCTCCTCCCGTGCTGCGGCCTTCGCCGCACTCCGCCGAACTCCTTGCCGGTCGCGTGCCTCCCCCAGGGGAAGCACCGCCGCCACCCGCCAGGACCGCACTCCGTGCGGCCCCGCCTCGAACGAACCGCCCAGGGCCTCCACCCGGGCCGCCAGCCCCGACAGTCCGCTTCCTCCGCCGCGCCGTGGGCGGCCTCCTGGAGCGGCGCCCCGCCCGTCGCTGGTCACGGTCAGCTCCAGCCGGCCGCCGGCTCGGAGCGCCCGGACGTCCACCGTCCGAGCGGTCGGTGCGTGCCGCCTGACGTTGGTGAGCGCCTCGACGACGATCCGGTGGACGGTGCCCGCCACCTCCCGGGGGACCGGGTCCTCCGGGAGCTCCAGCCTGACCTCGGCGCCGCCCGAGAGCACGAACTGCGCTGCCACCTCACGCAGTTCGGTCAGGCCCGGCTGCGGGGCGCGGCCGGCACCCTCCTCCGTACGCAGCAGCTGCACCGTCCGGTCCAGCGAGGCCAGGGCCCGCTGCCCGGCCTGCTCTATCCGCTCGAACATCTCCGCCGCCCGCGCGGGATCGATCGTGGCCAGGTAGGCCCCCGCCTGGGCCTGGGCGACCATGCCGCTCACGTCGTGCGCCACGAAATCGTGCAGGTCGTGGGCCAGCTCGAGCCGCTGGGCCCGCCGGGCCTCCGCCACCGCCCGGAGCCGGGCGCCGTCCAGGCCGCGCAGGTAGAGGCCGATCAGCACCGCGGGGAGGGACAGCATCGACCCGAAGCCGAAGAGGTCGAGCGCCCCCATCGGCCCGTCGACCGCCTCGAACCGGGAGGGCCAGAGGCCGACGGCGCCGCAGGCCGTCCAGGCGGCCGCGGCGGACCGCGGGCCGTCCGCCGACCGGAGGGTGAGGACCACCGCCAACAGCAGGGCGGCCAGTTCGGCCAGGCCGAGCAGCCCCGGCCACCTGTCCGCCTCCGCCCACCGGCCGACGAACCAGACGGCGATGGTGACCACCGCCGACGACGCACCGACCACGGCCGTCACCGCCGCCACCCCGCGGCGACCGCGAGCCACCCACGCCGGCAGCAGCAGGGCCGGCACGACGAGTGCGAGCAGCTGAGTCATCGTCATCTCCTCCCTTGGACTGCCGTCACCGTACGACGGGGCACCCGGGGTCCGCTTGTGCCGATCGGCACATTTCAAAGGCCGGTTGAGCAGGTGGAACAGCCCGATCGGCATCTGCCGCGGAGCCGGTGGGAGGGGTCAGCCTTGAGTCGTCGAACCGGCCGGGAGGGCCGGGCAGGGAGGGAGCCACCACCATGTCGAAGATCGCGATCAACGCACGCGGCACCGGCCGCCGGGCCGGGGCGGCCGCCCCGGCCGTCGCCGTCGCTCCGGACACCCTCGTCGCTCCGGGCGGTCGCAACGCCCGGGCCGTCCCGCCCGCACCGCGGTGGGCCGAGCTCGCCGCCGGGACCGCGGCCCTGAGCACCGTCCCCTCGGGGGTGTGGCGGGTCGCCTTCGGCTTCGGCGTCCCGATGGGGTTCACCGGGGCGACAGCCGCGGCCTACGGCGAGCACCAGCCGGGTTGGGGCACCGTCTACTGCGTCGTACTGAGCGCCCTGGCCGAGGCGCTGGCGTTCCTGACCCTCGGCCTGGTCCGGCCCTGGGGCCTGGCGGTGCCCCGGTGGGTCCCGCTGATCGGCGGCCGGCGGGTGCGGCCGCTCGCCGCGATCGTCCCGGCGCTGCTGGGCTCGGTGGTGCTCACCGTCCTCGGCGCGGAGGGGCTGTTCGGCCGCTGGGCCGCCAACCTGGCCGAGCCGGATTCGCCGCGCGGGGCCGCCGCCGTGGTGATGACCCTCGCCTACCTGCCCCTGGTGGTCTGGGGCCCGTTGCTCGGCGCGGTCACCGTCGACTACGCCCGCCGGACACTGGGGCGCCGGTGATCACCGAGCCCGGTCAGGCCCGCGCCGCCTCCGGAGCCGGAGCCGGAGCCGGCGGCGAGGCCGCGCCCTCGGAGTCGCCCCGGGCCTCGTCCCCGGCCTGCGGCCGCGGAGCCGGGGCGGTGCGACGGCCCCACTCCGTCGCGAACAGGACCACGGCTCCGCCGAGCAGGGCCAGCGGGCCCATCCGGTTGCCCGCGATCGTGATGCCGAAGACGGCGGCCCAGAGCGGCTCCGTCCCCAGCAGCAGGCTCACCCGGGACGGCGAGGTGGCTCGGACGGCCCAGGTCTGGACGAAGAAGGCGAACAGCGTGCAGAACAGCGACAGGTGGAGCAGCCAGGCCCACTGTCCGGGCCCGTACGAGGCGGCGACGGCCCACGGTGCCGGCCCCACGGAAAGCGCGACGACCGTGAAGACGGCGGTGGCGACCGCGAGTTGGACCCAGGTCAGGGCCAACGCGTCGGTGTTGCGCACGGCCCGGGTGCGGGCCGTGGTGAGGACGAACACCGCGCGGACGAGGGCGGCGCCCAGCACCAGCAGGTCACCGAGCGTGGGTGGGCGGAGCCCTCCGTCGCCGGTGAGCAGGGCGACGCCCAGGACGGCCAGCACGGCGGCCGCGAGGAAGGCGCGCGGCGGGGCGGTCCGGGTGAGCGCGCTCTCGCCGAGCGGGGTCAGCACCATGGCGAGGCTGATGATCAGTCCGGCGTTGGTGGCGGAGGTGTGCACGGCGCCGTACGTCTCCAGCAGGAAGATCCCGCTGAGCACCAGGCCCAGCGCACCGCCGCCCAGCCACTCGGCGCGGCTCAGCCTCCGCAGGGCACGCCAGGCGACGGCCCCGAGGAGTGGAAGCACCAGCCCGAACCGCAGCACCAGCATCGCGACGGCGGTCCCCGGCTCGGCCACCCGCTGGACGGCGAGGAAGCTCGACCCCCACACCACGGCCACCAGGAGGACCGGCAGGTCGCGGAGGACCGACGAGGAAGCGAACGAGGACGAGAGCGAGGAGCTGGACGTGGAGCTGGAACTGAACAGGCGGGAGCGCATGGGTCTGACCCCTCCGAGCGAACGGAACCGGCGGGCGCGAGTACCGTACGGCGTCGGACGGACCCAGGAGGAGGCCGAGCGGCGGGCTCGGCGGCGAACGGGCGGAGCGTGGAGCGGCGGTGCGCCATCTTCGCGCACCGGCCCGCCCCTGATCAACGGCCTTTCACGGGCCGGACGGTTCAGGGGGCGAGCAGACCGTTCGCCGCGGCGATCTCCTCGATGTCGGCCGGGGTCCCGGACATGACGGCTCGGACGTGCTCGGTGACGAGTTCGACCGGCCAGTCCCACCAGGCCGCGCGGAGCAGCCGTTCGATGTCGGCCTCGTCGAAGCGGCGCCGGATGGGGCGGGCGGGATTGCCGCCGACGACGGTGTAGGGCTCGACATCGGCGGTGACGACCGCGCCGGCCGCGATGATCGCCCCGTCGCCGATCCGGACGCCGGGCAGCACGGTGGCCCCGAAGCCGAACCAGACGTCGTTGCCGACCACGGTGTCGCCCCGGCTGGGCAGGCCGGTGACGATGTCGAGGGTCCGTTCGGTCCAGTCGCCGCCGAACATGGTGAACGGGAAGGTGGAGACGCCGATGGTGGGGTGGGCGGCGCCGGCCATCAGGAAGCGGGTGCCGGTGGCGATGGCGCAGTACCGGCCGATCACCAGCCGCTCGGGCCCGTAGGCGTAGAGGACGTTGCGCTCCTCGAAGCGGGTGGCCCCTTCGGGGTCGTCGAAGTAGGTGTATTCGCCGACGTCGATCCGCGGGTCGGTGACGAGCGGGCGCAGCAGGACCACCCGGTCATGGCCGGCGAGCGGGTGCAGTGCGGTCGGGTCGGGGATGGCGGTGACGGTCATCGGGGAAGGGCTCCTCTCGTAATGCGACCGACGTCGCATTACGATGAGAATGACATCGAGACCATCCGCACGGCAAGCTTTAACGCGACTGGAGTCGACTTTGAACGAGAGCGCCACGAACACCGCGGACACCACGGACGCCACGGACACCGCGAACACCCCCGACGCCACCCCGACCCCCCGCCCCGCCGCCGGTCCAGCCGCCAGCCCCGCCGCGGGAGCCGAGCCACCCCGAGCTCCGACTCCGCGCCCCGGCGGTCGCAGCGCCCGGGTCCGGGCGGAGGTGGTCGCCGCCACGCTCGCCGAGGTCACCGAGAAGGGGTACGACGGCCTCACCGTGGAGGCGGTCGCGGCCCGGTCCGGCGTCCACAAGGCGACGCTCTACCGTCGCTGGGGCGGGGTGGACGGCCTGGTCGCCGAGGCCCTGACCGTCTCGGCCGACCAGCCGTGGCCGGTACCCGACACCGGCGACCTCCGGGAGGACCTCCGCCTCATCACCCGGGAGGTGTTCGCCGTCTTCACCGACCCGGAGCAGGGCCCCACTCCCACGGCGCTGATCACCGCCGCCCAGCGCTCCGACACCGGCGCGGCCGCCCTGCGCTCCTTCTTCACCGCCCGGCACCGACAGGCCGCGCAGGTGGCCGACCGGGCCGTCGCCCGCGGGGAACTGCCCACCGGCACGGACGGCGCCGAAGTCGTCCGGGCCGCCACCGCCCCGCTCTACTACCGGCTGTTCGTCACCGGCGAGCCGCTGGACGCCCGGTCCGCCGAACGGGCCGCGGACGCCGCCGCACTGGCCGCCGGCGCCGGCCTCTTCATCCACACCCCGGAGGCGAACCCCGCGACGGGTGCGACTTCCTGACCCTCCGACACCGAACGGGAACCCACACCACTCCGCCCCCTACCGGATCGCCGCCCCGGCGTGGATGATGTCGCCATGCCAAACCTGCCGTCCACCACCCCTCGGAAGGCCAGTCACGTGAAGCGCGCACCCTGGGCCCTGCTCGCCGTCGCCACCGTCCTGCCGCTCGTGGCGAGCACCGGCACCGCCGTCGCGGACACCCCGCCCACCACACCCGCGCCCACCTGCGCCTACACGCCCGCAGTGCCGGCCGACAACTTCAAGGGCATCCCGGTCTTCGACGCCAAGAAGGCCGCCCAGCCCTACCGCGCGACCCTGCGCACGAGCCAGGGCTCGATCACCTTCCAGGCGCTCACCGACAAGGCGCCCTGCACCACCTTCTCGTTCCGGTTCCTCGCCGAGCACGACTACTTCGACCGCAGCCACTGCCACCGTCTCACCACCCAGCGGATCTACGTCCTGCAGTGCGGCGACCCGACCGGAACGGGCAGCGGCGGCCCCGGCTACTCCTTCCCGGACGAGAACCTGACCGGCGCCACCTACCCGGCGGGCACGGTGGCGATGGCCAACGCGGGCCCCAACACCAACGGCAGCCAGTTCTTCTTCGTCTGGAAGGACACCAAGCTCTCCCCCGCCTACACCCCGTTCGGCCGGGTCACGGCGGGCCTGGACGTGCTGCAGAAGATCGCCGCGGGCGGCGAGGACGACCAGAACAACCCCGGCGACGGCTTCCCGACCCTCCCGGTGAACATCCGCAACGTGAAGATCAGCACCCGCTGACCCGGGGCCGGCACCCCGTGGGCCCGGGCCCACGACCGCTCGGGGGGTGACCGCTCGCCCCAGGACCACCCGGCTCAGGACCACCCGGCCCAGGACCGCTCACCTCAGAACCGCCCGGCTGGCAGCCCCCGGCCCGCGACCACTGGGTCACGACCATCGGGTCACGACCGCCCGGCCCGCGAGAGCCAGGCGCCGTCCGCCGCCGCTCCCGTACGGTGGCAGCACCACCGACACCGTACGGGAGCAGCGCGCATGGACAGCCGGATCTGGGAGAGCGTCGACCACGTCGTCGCGTGGCTCGACGCGGAGGGCACGCAGTCGCCCCGGGAGGAGCTCCTGCTGCGGATCCTCAAGCTCTCCGAGGAGGTCGGCGAGGTCGGTGCGGCGGTGATCGGCGCCACCGGCCAGAACCCGCGAAAGGGCGTGACCCACAGCTGGGAGGACGTCCAGCACGAGCTCTGCGACGTCGTCTTCTCGGCCCTCGTCGCGCTCCGGACGCTGACCCCGGACGCGGCCCGGGTGTTCGCCGAGCGCCTCGCCTACGTCGAACAGCGCTCCGCCGCCTCCCGCCGCCCGGCGGACCGGGAGCAGGGGGCGGCGGAGGATGCGACGCACTGAAGGCCGCACCGAGGAGGGCCGCCGGAGGGCGCCCCGGGGGGCGTTCCCCCGAGGACGCCCCCGAGGGTGTTACGCGTTCGGGGCGACCTTCGCGAGGCCGTTGATGATGCGGTCCATCGCGTCGCCGCCCTGCGGGTCGGTGAGGTTGGCGAGCATCTTGAGGGTGAAGCGCATCAGCATCGGGTGGGTGAGGCCGCGCTGGGTGGCGAGCTGCATCACCTTGGGGTTGCCGATGAGCTTCACGAAGGCGCGGCCCATCGTGTAGTACCCGCCGTAGACGTCCTTGAGGATGCGCGGGTAGCCCTGGAGGGCGCGCTCGCGGCCGGCCTCGGTGACCCGGGCGTGGGCCTGGGCGATGACCCCGGCGGCGATCTGGCCGGATTCCATCGCGTAGGCGATGCCCTCGCCGTTGAACGGGTTGACCATGCCGCCCGCGTCGCCGACGAGCAGCAGGCCGCGGGTGTAGTGCGGCTGCCGGTTGAAGGCCATCGGCAGCGCGGCGCCGCGGATCGGCTCGGTCATGTTCTCGGGGGTGTAGCCCCACTCCTCCGGCATGCCGGCGCACCAGGCCTTGAGCACCTCGCGCCAGTCGAGCTCACCGAAGGCGGGCGAGGAGTTGAGGATGCCGAGGCCGACGTTGGAGGTGCCGTCGCCCATGCCGAACACCCAGCCGTAGCCGGGCAGCTGCTTGCGCTGGCCGCCGCGGGTGTCCCAGAGCTCCAGCCAGGACTCCAGGTAGTCGTCGTCGTGGCGCGGCGAGGTGAAGTACGTCCGGTAGGCGACGCCCATCGGGCGGTCCTCGCGGCGGTGCAGGCCCATGGCGAGCGAGAGCCGGGTGGAGTTGCCGTCGGCGGCGACGACCAGCGGGGCGCGGAAGGTGACGGGGCGCTTCTCGTCGCCGAGCTTGGCGGTGACGCCGACGATCCGGCCGGTGCGGTCGTCCAGGACGGGCCCGCTGACGTTGCAGCGCTCGTAGAGCCTGGCGCCGGCCTTCTCGGCCTGACGGGCCAGCAGCTCGTCGAAGTCGGCGCGCTTGCGCACCAGGCCGTAGTCGGGGAACGCGGACAGCTCGGGCCAGTCGAGCTCGAGCCGGACGCCGCCGCCGATGATGCGCAGGCCCTTGTTGTGCAGCCAGCCGTTCCCGGTGGAGACGTCGATGCCCATGTCCACCAGCTGCTTGGTGGCGCGCGGGGTCAGGCCGTCGCCGCAGACCTTCTCTCGCGGGAAGGCGGTCTTCTCCAGCAGCAGCACGTCCAGCCCGGCCTGGGCGAGGTAGTACGCGGTGGTGGAGCCGGCGGGGCCCGCGCCGACCACGATGACGTCGGCCGTGCTCTCGATCGGGCTGTCCGGCTTCGTCAGGTCGGCTGCGGTCTCGGACACGGTGGACACTCTCCTGGAGCTGCGACTGGGGGACGGCGGCGTTGTCTTGGGCAGTCTAGTTCCGTTCACGGCGCCGGAAACGACCACGCCCCCGGCTGCGTCCCGCCCCGCACCCCGGACCCCGGACCCCGGACCCGGACCGCACCGCGCCCCGCGGTCCGGGGGCGCCGCGGCGGTGCGCGCTACGCCGGCTTGTAGGCCCGGTGCAGCGCGACGATGCCGCCGGTGAGGTTGCGCCAGGCGGCCTTGGACCAGCCGCTCTCCTGCAGCTTGGCGGCCAGCGCGGGCTGGTCCGGCCACTCCCGGATGGACTCGGCGAGGTACACGTACGCGTCGGGGTTGCTGCTGACCGCGGTGGCGACCGGCGGGAGGGCGCGCATCAGGTACTCGGTGTAGACCGTCCGGAACGGCGTCCAGGTCGGGGTGGAGAACTCGCAGATCACCAGCTTGCCGCCGGGCTTGGTGACCCGGTGCATCTCGCGCAGCGCGGCGTCGGTGTCGTGGACGTTGCGCAGCGCGAAGGAGATCGTCACCGAGTCGAAGGTGTCGTCCGCGAAGGGCAGCCGGGTGGCGTCGCCGGCGGTGAGCGGCAGCTCGGGGTGGCGGCGCTTGCCCTCGGCGAGCATGCCGACGGAGAAGTCGCACGGGACGACCTGCGCGCCGGCGTCGGCGAAGGGCAGCGAGGAGGTGCCGGTGCCGGCTCCGAGGTCGAGCACGAGGTCCCCGGGTCCGGCGGCCACCGCCTCGGCCACCGCCCGGCGCCAGGCGCGGGCCTGGCCGAGGGAGAGCACGTCGTTGGTGCGGTCGTACTTCGCCGCGACGTCGTCGAACATGGCGGCGACTTCGTGCGGCTGCTTGTCCAGAGAGGCTCGGGTCACGACCCCATTGTTCACCCTGGCGCCGATGCCCCGACCAACGGGGCACGCCGGGCCACCGGATCCGGCCCCCCGGCCGGCACCCGGCCGGCCCGCGGCGGGCACGCCGGCCCCGTCAGTGCTGGGCGCGCCGCCCGCCCGGGCGCCGTCGGCGGCGGGAGCGCTTGCCGTGCGTTATAGCGGGCATCCCGTCGGCCAGTGCCCCGGTCGCCAGGGCGACGGTGGTGGCCAGCCGGCCCTGGCCGGCGCGGACCGCGACGGCCCGCCGGTGCCGCCGGATGCGCAGCACGCAGATCGCGAAGAGCCCGACGGCGACCGGAACGCTGAACCGGGCCAGGCCGACGCCGACCGGCTGCGGATAGGTGTCGCCGCAGATCCGCACCGCGCCCGGGTCGTCGGCGGCGTGCTCCAGGCAGATCGTGTCGCCCACCCTGGCGCCGTCGGTCAGCGGCAGCGCGGCCGCGGTGTGCTGCTGGCCGGAGGCCCGGTAGCTGACGGCGCTGTAGGAGCCGCCGCCGGTGGGCAGCTGGGTGACGACGCCCTCGACCCTCACCGGGTGGGCGGCGATCCGGTCGGCCTGCTCGGCCTGGCGCCAGCCGAGCAGGCACATGCCGACGGCGAGCACGGCGCTGAGCACGGCGGCGAGGTACCAACCACGGCCCAACCGCGGGGTTCGCGGTGGGGGGACGGTCGCGGATCGCATGGTTCCTGTCCTGGCTTGCCTTCGGGCCCTGGGACGGGGCCGCGCCGCCCGCGGGCACGGGCGGTGGTGTGGTGAGGGTACGGAGTGAGCTGTTCGGGATCGTAGCCGCTGGCGGGCCCTCAGGTCACGGCGAAGGGGTAATCACTCCACGCTGCGGACACCGCAGTTCGGCAGCACACGAAGGAAGTCCGTTGCGCCGCAGGGAAGTCCGGCTACCGGCGGGTACGGACGAACGACCCGGGCGCCGCTCAGCGCCGGCGGTACACCAACCGCCCCGCGAGCACGGTCGCCAGGCAGCCGCCCGGCAGCGGCCCGACGCCCACGGCGGCCTCTCCCGCCCCGGCCTCGTCCCCGGTCGCGTCCACCGCACCGCCGACCCGGCCGTCCCCGAGGCCGTCCCCGACGGCTCCCCGACCCGCCGGGAAGACCGCGAAGTCGGCCCGGCCGCCCACCGTCACCCGTCCGTGGACGGCCCGCGAGAGCGGCAGCACCGCCAGGGGGTCCAGCAGCCGACCACCGGCCGCGCCCGGAGCGGCACCCCGGTCCGCGTCGGCACCCGTGGCCGGGTCGCCCGGCAGCGCCACCAGCCCCGAGCGCGCCACGGCCGTGCGCACGGGGCTCCGCTCGAACGGCCCGGCGACCGCCGTCACCCCGAAACCGAGCATCCGTTGCAGCCCGCGCCGGGCGCTGGCCCCGCACCGCGCGTCGTCACCCGAAGCCCCCGAGGCACCCGCAGCACCCGGACCAGCCGTAGCCCCCGCAGCACCGGCATCCCCAGCGTCCACCAATCCGTCCACGAGCGGCTCGACCCCGATCCCCTCGCGCGGGTCCGGGTGGTAGTCACGCTCCAGCAGCCGGTGCCCGTACGGGTTGCGCAGCCCCGGGGTGAGCACGGCGGCACCCCAGTCCCGCACCCGTGCCCCCGGGTGGGCGGCGGCCAGCTCGGCGTACGCCCCGACGGCCTCGACGCGTTCGCCGCGCACCAGCACCGCCCCGTCCGCGAGGGACGGGGCGGTGGGGTCGGCCGGGTCGGGCAGCACGAGGGCCGCCCGGTGGAGGGTCAGCACGTCGGCGCCCCGCTCCTCAGTTGTCCAGGATCTTCAGCTCGGGGTGCGCCGTGCCGCCCTCGATCGCGGTGGAGGCGATGTGCGAGGCCACCCGCGGGTCGACCGGGTCGTTGGCCGGGTCGTCCAGCACCCGCAGGTGCTCGTAGGTGGTGGCGCGCTGGGCCGGGACGCGGTCGGCGGCCCGGATGAGGTGGATCAGCTCGGTGAGGTTGGAGCGGTGCTTGGCACCGGCCGCCGAGACGACGTTCTCCTCCAGCATGACGGAGCCCAGGTCGTCCGCACCGTAGTGCAGCGACAGCTGGCCGGCCTCCTTGCCGGTGGTGAGCCAGGAGCCCTGGATGTGGGCGACGTTGTCGAGGAACAGGCGGGCGATGGAGATCATCCGCAGGTACTCGAAGACGGTGGCCTGGGTCGAGCCCTTCAGGTGGTTGTTCTGCGGCTGGTAGGTGTACGGGATGAAGGCCCGGAAACCGCCGGTGCGGTCCTGCACGTCGCGGATCATCCGCAGGTGCTCGATCCGCTCGGCGTTGGTCTCGCCGGTGCCCATCAGCATGGTGGAGGTGGACTCCACGCCGAGGCCGTGCGCGGCCTCCATGATCTCCAGCCAGCGCTCGCCGGACTCCTTGAGCGGGGCGATCGCCTTGCGCGGCCGCGCGGGCAGCAGTTCGGCACCGGCGCCGGCGAAGGAGTCCAGGCCGGCCCGGTGGATCCGGGTGATGGCCTCCTCGATCGAGACGCCCGAGATCCGGGACATGTGCTCGACCTCGGAGGCGCCCAGCGAGTGGATCACCAGCTGCGGGAAGTCGGCCTTGATCGCCGAGAACGCGCGCTCGTAGTACTCCACGCCGTAGTCGGGGTGGTGACCGCCCTGGAACATGACCTGGGTGCCGCCGAGTTCGACGGTCTCGGCGCAGCGGCGCAGGATCTCGTCGAGCTCGCGGGACCAGCCCTTGTCGCTCTTCGGCGGCACGTAGAAGGCGCAGAACTTGCACGCCGTCACGCACACGTTGGTGTAGTTGATGTTGCGTTCGATGATGTACGTCGCGATGTGCTCGGTACCGGCGTAGCGGCGGCGGCGCACCGCGTCGGCGGCGGAGCCCAGTGCGTGCAGCGGCGCCGAGCGGTACAGCTCCAGCGCCTCCTCCGGGGTGATCCGGCCGCCGGCGGCGGCCCGGTCGAGCACGGCCTGCAGGTCGGTGCTGGGCGCATCGAGGGTGGTCGCTGCGAGCTCGGTCACCTGGCGGCCTTCTCTCTCTCGGGTACTGCTGTTCTCGGCGCTGCCGGCCCCCGGACGGCGGGCGTCCGGGTACGGCCGAACCAGCCTACGCCAGGCCCTTCGGGCGGCCGCGTCAGCCCGCTGTCCCGTCGACCCTGCGCATCGTGCCGGCCGGGTTACCGGCCGCCGGGTCGGCGGAGGTGAAGCGGATCGTGCCGTCCGCCTGCAGGGTGAGCGTCTCGGCGTAGGAGCCGCTGGTGCAGGCGCCGGGGAGTGAGGAGCGGACCAGCCGCGAGGTGAAGACGAGGGCGCTGCCGGAGGCGGACTTGAGCGTCCAGGCGCCGTCGCAGCTGAGCGGGATCAGGCCGGTGAGGGCGTTGCGGCTGGTGGTGTTCTCCTGGCCGATCGCGGCGGGGCCGATGGTGAGCGTGGTGGTGCCGGCGGGCAGGCCCTTGTCGCTGACCATGTCTCCGCGCCAGGTGCCCAGGAAGGCGGCCGGTACGGCGCTCGGCCCGCCGGTCCCTCCCGACCCGGACGCCGGTGCGGTCGCGGGGGCGGCGGGCGGCCCGGAGCGCCCGGCCGGTGACGCGGCGGCCGACGGATCGGACGGTCCGTCCGCCCCGCCTTCCCCGGACGCCCCGCCTTCCCCGGACGCCCCCGGCGACGCGCCGGACCGGCCCGGGTCGACGGACGGGACGGCCAGTGGTCCCGTGGTCGGTGCGGTCCCGGCCGGATCGGGCCGCTGCGTCCACGCGTACAGCCCGTACCCGGCGCCGGCGAGCAGCGCCGCGGCCAGCACGGCCGCCGCCGCCCGCCCGGCCCGCCGCCGCCCGGGCTGCCCCGGCCGGCCAGGCTGCCCCGGCCGGCCGGGCCGCCCCGGCTCCAGTGGCGTCACCGGTGCGGGCGGGTGCTGGCCGAGGGGCGGGTAGTGGCCGCGGGGCACGTAGGTCGGTGTCGGCACGGGCTCGTCCGGCGGGCCGCCGCCGTCCGGATCCCCCTCCAGGTCCAGCAGCTCCACGGCGCTGCGCCCGACCGCCGCCGCCAGCGCGGGCGGCAGCCAGCCGCCGTGGCCCAGCAGGGCGGTGGCGCCGCCGTCCGGGTCGAGCCGTTCGCGCAGCCGGGCCGGGGTGGGCCGGGCGGCCGGGTCCTTGGCCAGGCAGTCGAGGACGAGCGCGCGCAGCGGCCCGGCCAGGCCGGCGACGTCGGGTTCCTCGTGGAGCACCCGGTAGAGCAGCACGGCGGCGCTGACGCCCTCGCCGAAGGGGTGCACCCCGGTGGCGGCGAAGGCGAGGACGGCTCCGAGCGAGAAGACGTCGCCGGCCGGGCCGACGGGCCGTCCGTTCGCCTGCTCGGGGGACATGAAGCCGGGCGAGCCGACCACGTACCCGGACTGGGTGAAGCCGCTGGTGGCGTCGAGCGCGCGGGCGATGCCGAAGTCGATCAGCCGCGGCCCGTCGAGGGTGAGCAGCACGTTGGACGGCTTGACGTCGCGGTGCACCAGGCCGAGCCCGTGCACGTGGGCGAGCGCCTCGGCGAGCCCGACGCCGAGGGCGCGCACGGCCGGTTCGGGCAGCGGTCCGGAGTCCCGGACGGCGGTGGCGAGCGCGGGGCCGGCCACGTAGCCGGTGGCGACCCAGGGGTGTTCGCCCTCGGTGTCGGCGTCGAGCACGGGCGCGGTCCAGGCGCCGCCGACCCGCCGGGCCGCGGCGACCTCCTGCCGGAAGCGGGCGCGGAACTCGGCGTCGTCCGCGAGTTCGCTGCGCACCACCTTGACGGCGACGGTGCGCCCGCCCGCCGTGCGGCCGAGGTAGACGCGGCCCATCCCGCCCGCGCCGAGCCGCCGCAGCAGTCGGTAGGCGCCCACCTGACGCGGGTCGTCCGACCCCAGTGCCCGCATGCCCCGCACGCTCCCCTCGCGCCGTCGACGCGGCCGCCCGGCCGCGTCCGCCGTTCCCGGGGCGCGCTGCGGTCGCCCGCAGGACGCACCCGGGAGCAGACCGTACCGGGCCGGGCGGGGGCCGCGCTCAGCCGACGGGCAGCGCCACCGGTTCGAGCAACCGCACGGCCACGTCCGGCGCGAAGCCGCTGTCGTGGGCGACCCGCCGGGCGAACTCGGCGACCCCGGCGAGCTGGCGCCCGCCGAGGGAGAAGTCGAGGGCCTCGCTGAAGTAGCGCTCCAGCACGTCGGCCCCGAAGGCCTCCCAGCGGGCCGCCTGCTCGGCGACCTTGGCGGCCTCGACGAGCGAGAGGTCGCGGGACTCCAGGAAGGCCCGGTGGACGGCCGCGGTGAGCTCGGGCCGGCGCTCGGCGAACTCCCGGCGCACCGCCCAGACGGCGAACACGAAGGGCAATCCGGTCCAGTCCTTCCACATCTCGCCGAGGTCGTGGACGGTCAGTCCGAGGTCGGCGGCCTGTCCGAGGTAGGCACGCAGCGCCGGGTCGCCGATCAGGACGGCGGCGTCGGCCTCGGCGAGCATGGCGCTGAGGTCGGGCGGGCAGCTGAAGTACTCCGGGCGGACGCCCTCGCGCTCCTCGAGCAGCAGCCGGGCGAGCCGGACGGAGGTGCGGCTGGTGGAGCCGAGCGCGACCCGTCGGCCGTCGAGCTCGCCCAGCGGGACCTTGCTGACGATGATGCAGGACATCACCGGGCCGTCGCTGCCGACCGCGATGTCGGGCAGGACGAGCAGGTCGTCCGCGTTGCGCAGGTACTCGACGCAGGTGATCGGCCCGATGTCCAGCCGGCCGTCGACCAGCTGGTCGCTCAGCTTCTCCGGGGTGTCCTTGGTGAGGTCGAGGTCGAGCAGATTGCCGGTCCTCGCGAGGCCCCAGTAGAGGGGGACGCAGTTCAGGAACTGAATATGGCCGACCCGCGGCCTGACCGGGGTGATCTCCGGGGTGTTCTCCTGGGGCTCCCGCGTTTGTCCGTCCGGTGCTGCCACTGCGCCGCTCCCTCGTGCTGTTCGTGCGCTTCCCCGCAGCGTATGCCCGGTGTTCGGAATGGCTCGCACCGGCCACCCGACACGCCCGCGCCGACTCCGCCACGGATGCCCCGCACGCCTGCGCGCGACCCGCCTCCCGACCCTCGCGGGGCGCCCGCGCCGCCTGCCCAACACCCCTGCGCCGCCCGCCCCGCGCCCTCGCGCGGGGCCTTACGACACGCGCCGTCCGGGCCGCAAGTCACCCCTGGTCGTCACAGCGACCGCATGCTAGCGTTGCCCTCAGTTGCAGTTTGATTCCCCTTGCAGTACTTGAAGCCTGCGGAGCATGTAACCGCAGGCTTTTTGTAGTTTTTCAGCAATATCGAAAAACTTCGGACTCGTCCGGAGGCAGGGCGATCAGCGCAGCGGACCGGGTGCCACACGGTGTGGCCCCCGATACGTCCCTCGCAAGGAGAACGGCATGGCCACGGGAACCGTCAAGTGGTTCAACGCTGAGAAGGGCTTCGGCTTCATCGCCCAGGAGGGCGGCGGCCCCGACGTCTTCGTCCACTACTCCGCCATCAACGCGAGCGGCTTCCGCTCGCTGGAGGAGAACCAGGCGGTGAGCTTTGACGTCACCCAGGGCCCGAAGGGCCCGCAGGCGGAGAACGTCACCGCTATCTGACCATCCTCTGATGTTCTGATCGCTCGGGACCCCACCGGGTCCGTCGGCGGCTCCCGACAGCCGTCACCATGAGCACAAGAGCAACACCCAAGGGGGCCCGCCCGACCGGCGGGCCCCCTGCCTCGTGCCCGGGAACCCCGGGGCGGCGTGGGGGAGGGCCCCCCCCCCCCCCGGTTCGGGGGGGGGGGGGGCCCTTCTGCACTGCGGAGGGTCAGACCGCGGCCGGAGCCGCCTCCTTGCCCGCCTGCGCCGGGATCACGGCCGCCGGGGTGGCGTCGTACAGGTCGCCCGACGGGTCGTTGTACGCGGCGACGTCGAGGATCTTCTCCCGCGCGGCGACCACGACCGGCACCAGCGCCTGGCCGGCGACGTTCGTCGCGGTGCGGACCATGTCGAGGATCGGGTCGATGGCGAGCAGCAGGCCGACGCCCTCCAGGGGCAGACCCAGGGTGGAGAGGGTGAGCGTCAGCATGACGATCGCACCGGTGAGGCCCGCGGTGGCGGCCGAGCCGACGACCGAGACGAAGGCGATCAGCACGTAGTCCTTGATGCCGAGGTCGATGTTGTAGACCTGGGCGACGAAGATCGCGGCGATCGACGGGTAGATCGCGGCGCAGCCGTCCATCTTGGTGGTGGCGCCGAACGGCACGGAGAAGGACGCGTACTCGCTCGGGACGCCGAGGCGCTCGGTGACCCGGCGGGTGACCGGCAGGGTGCCGACCGAGGAGCGCGAGACGAAGGCCAGCTGGATGGCGGGCCAGGCGCCCTTGAAGAAGTTCACCGGGTTGAGGCCGGCCGCGAACCGGAGCACCAGCGAGTAGACGACGAACAGCACCAGCGCGCAGCCGACGTAGACGTCCAGGGTCAGCGTGGCAAAGGGCTTGAGCAGGTCCCAGCCGTACTTGGCGACGGACTTGCCGATCAGGCCGAGGGTGCCGAGCGGGGAGAGCCGGATGACCCACCACAGGGCGGTCTGGGTCAGCTCCAGCACGGACTCGCTGAGCTTGAGGACCGGCTCGGCCCGGCTGCCGAGCTTGATGATCGCGGCGCCGACCACGACCGCCATGAAGACGATCTGCAGGACGTTCACCTTGGCGAAGGCGTCGACGATGTTGGTCGGGAAGATCCCGGTCAGGAAGTCGATCCAGGTGCCCTTGGAGTCGAGCGCCTTCAGGCCCTCGGTCTTGAGGTCGGTGCCCCGGCCGGGGTTGGTCAGCAGGCCGAGGCCCAAGCCGATGGCCACCGCGATCAGCGAGGTGATCATGAACCAGAGCAGGGTGCGGGTGGCCAGGCGGGCCGCGTTGGTGACGTTGCGCAGGTTGGCGACGCTCACCACGATCGCGGTGAACACCAGCGGCGGGACGGCCAGCTTGAGCAGCTGGACGAAGATCTTGCCGATCGTCTCCAGGGTGGTGGCCAGCCAGGAGATGTCGGCGGTCCGGGCCAGGTAGCCGAGGCCGGCGCCGAGCACGAGGCCGGCGACGATCTGCACCCAGAACGGGGTCTTTCGGATCTTGGTGAGCACGGACGGCGACGAGGTCGCCTCGGGCGCTGTGGACATGACGGTGCGGCTCCGGGGGAGGGCGTTGCTGACGGCGGGGCGGGGCGGGGAAGGCGGCACGGCGCGGGGCCGGACAGGAAGGTCACGAACCCCCGGTCAGGGGCGTGCCGCCGACGTACAGCTCATGGCGCGACAACGGCGCGGGCTGTCCACAGCACCGGTCAGAGCGCACGGGCGGGCGGCGCCGGGCAGCGAGCCCAGGCCGTGCGTCCGCGGTGCGTCTGAGGTGGTCACGGCCGACACGTTAGCAGCAAAGGTTTGAGATGTTCAAAGTAGTTGTTTGAGGTTGCGGCGAGATCCGGACACGAACGAAGCTGACGCCCCATCAGTCGACGCCGACCGGCTCGATTGACCGCAGGTGGTTATACGTATAACTTTGACCTGTCCCCGCCCCCGCCTGCCCAGACCGGAGAAGAAGACGCCGATGGGCTACCTCGCCCTGCTCCGCGCCCCCCACGTCAGCCGCCTGCTCCTCGGCACGCTGCTCGGCCGCCTGCCCGCCGGCATGACCGCCCTGGTCATCGCCCTCGCCCTGCGCGAGGCCGGCACGCCGTACGGGCGGATCGGGCTGGCCACCGCCGCGTACGCGATCGCCGCCGCGGTCGGCGGGCCGGTGCTCGGACGCGTCGTGGACCGCACCGGGCAGCCGCGCGTCCTGCTCGCCTCCGCGGTCGTCGCCGGCGGCGGCTACGCCCTGCTCGCCCTCGCCCCCGGCTCCGCCCTCGCCGCCCCGCTGGGCGCCGCGATCGCCGGACTCGCCATGCCCCCGCTCGAACCCTGCCTGCGCTCGCTCTGGCCGGAGGTGGTGGAGGAGGAGCAGCTCGACACCGCCTACGCCTTCGACTCCGCCTCCCAGCAGATCCTCTACGTGGCCGGCCCGCTGGCCGTCGCCGGCATCGCCGGGCTGTTCAGCCCGGTCGCCGCGCTCTGGGTGGCCGCCGGCCTGGGCCTGGCCGGCGCGCTGATCGTCTCCACCACCGCCCCCGCCCGGGCCTGGCGCGCCCCGGCCCGGGAGCACTCCGCCGGCCTGCTCGGGCCGCTGCGCTCCCCCGGCCTGGTGCTGCTGCTGGTCGGACTGGCCGGCGCCGGCTGGGCGGTCGGCGCGCAGAACGTGCTGTTCATCGCGTACGCGGAGCACCACGCCGGCGAGCTGCCCGGCGGGGCCGGCACCCTGCTGGCACTGGCCGCGCTCGGCGGCCTGCTCGGTGCGCTCGCCTACGGCGCGGTGCGGTGGCGCAGCAGCACCGCCACCCGCACCTGGGTGATGGCGCTCGCCATGGCCGCCTCCTACCTCCCGCTGGTGCTGCTGCCCGGGCCGTACCCGATGGCCGTACTGGCCTTCCTGTCCGGGATCGTGCTGGCCCCGCTGCTGGCGGCGGCGTTCGTGCTGGTCGCCGAGCTGGCGCCGACCGGGACGGTGACCGAGGCGTTCGCCTGGCTGGTGACGCTGTTCGCCACCGGCAACTCGCTCGGCTACGCGGTGGCCGGACACCTCGCCGAGGACTCGCTGCGCCCGGTGGCGCTGTGCGCGGCCGGCGGGATCGCGCTCGGCGGCCTGCTGCTGTTCGGCGCCCGGCGCTGGTTCCACCCGGCACCGGTCGCGCCGCTGGCGCAGCCGGTCCCGGTGGGCTGAGGCGCCCCGTAGACGACCGCGCCCACCGGGGTCTGGCCGGTGGGCGCGGTCCTTTTCCACTTCCCTGCGGCCGTCTCCGGCCGCCGTGCGCTGCGATCGACGGGCGGACTCCACACCGGGGCCCACGCCGGGGCCCACGCCGGGATTCCACGCCGAGGTCGACGCCGGGGTCCACGTGGCGGTCCGCCCGGGACACGCCGGAGCCCACGTCGCAGTCCACGTAGCGGTCCGCCCGGGATCACGCCGGGCCCCGCCCGGGAGTCAGCCGTGGGCCGGCGCCGTGGAGGAGCGCAGCACCAGCGAGGTGGCCAGCGGCGCGACCGGCGCCACCCGCTCCCCGCGCAGCAGGCCGGCCAGCGCCGCCACCCCCACCCGGCCCAGCTCTTCGCCGGGCAGGTCCACGGTGGTCAGCGGCGGGGCGAGCAGCGCCGCCACCGGAACGTTGTCCATGCCCACCACCGACAGGTCCCCGGGCACCCGCAGCCCACGCTCGGCGGCGGCCTGGTAGACCCCGGAGGCGACCACGTCGTCGTCGCAGACCACCGCGCGCGGGTGGTCCGCGCGCTCCAGCAGGCGGTGCGCCACGCTCCGCGCGGCCGGCTGCCCCTCGTTCAGACTGACCCCCAACTCGACCACGTCCAGGTCGAGTTCGCGGACGGCCTGCTCGAAGGCGGCCTGCCGCACCCGGAAGGTGTACGCGGAGTGGGTCGAGCGCAGCCGCCCGATCCGGCGGTGGCCGAGCGCGGCCAGGTGCTCGACGGCGGCGCGCATGCCGCCCGCGACGTCGAGCTCGACGGTCGGCCGGGCGCGGTCGGTGCCCGGGTCGGCGTCCAGGAATACGGCGGGAGTGTCGGCGGGGAGCTCACCGAGCTGGCTGTCGTCCGGGGAGCAGATCAGCAGGCCGTCGAAGCGGCTGGTGGTGGCGGCCTCTGCGAGGGTGGCGCTCCCCCAGCCGGAGCTGACCACCACCGCCAGGCCGTGCCGGCCGGCCTCCTCGTGGACGCCCTCTAGCACCCGGCCGAAGAACGGGCCGAGGATGTTCGGCACCGCCAGCAGGATCATCCCGCTGCGGCCCAGGCGCAGCTGACGGCCGGCCGCCTGCGGGCGGTAGCCGAGGCTGCGGGCGGCCTCCCGGACCCGCTCCCGGGTGGCGTCGGAGACCCGGCGACCGGCCTCGGCACCGGAGAACACCAGCGAGACGGTGGCCTGCGAGACACCCGCGAGCCTGGCCACGTCGCGGCCGGTGGGCCGCCGGACCGGGGCCGGCCAGGTCCCGGTGGCGCCGCTGCCCGGCGGCTCGGCCGACGACCCGGCGGCCGGAACGGCACGGGAGTCGGCGGACGGCCCGGCGGACGGCACGGCGGACGGCACGGCCGGAACGGCGGAGGTGTCGGTGGACGGCCCGGCAGGGGTGTCGCCGGACGCGGCGGAGGACGGCTCGGGCGGAACGGCCCCGGAACCGGAACCGGAGCCGGAGCCGGAACCCGAACCGGAGGTGGAACCCGAACCGGAGGTGGCGGAGGCGGGCACGAGGGCTGCGGTCGCTGGTCCGGCCGGGGTCAGCTCTGCCCGGCGGCGGCCGCGCGGGCGGCGTCGTCGGCGGCGTCCTCCTCGGCGTTCTGCGCGGCGATCCGCTCGGCGGTACGGCTGCGCAGGCCCTCGACCTTGCCGCTGATCTGGCTGGACATCTCGTCGCGCTGGCGGCTCAGCAGCACGTAGCTCAGCGGCGCGGAGGCGACCGCGGCCAGCAGGAACAGGAAGACCACGCCGGCCTGGCCGCTGACCGGGATGATCCCGAAGTGTCCGAGCAGCAGCGAGACCAGCAGGCAGCCGAGGAAGATGCTGACCCGCAGGGAGGTGTAGCGGAGCGTGGCGTGCGACTTCTCCTGGCCGGTGCTGCTCACGGGAACACGTCCTTTTCACTGGTCTGGGCGGGGGCCGGTCTCCCAGTGAAGCATGCCTGACGGGCGGCGCGGGGCCGGGGGCGTCCGCGCCCCGCCCGCCGCCGCCCGCCGTCGGCCCGGATCACCGCAGGTCGAGCCAGAGGGTGATGTCGTCGCGGTCGTCCCCGGGGGCGACCCTGATCGCGGCCGGCACCCGGCCGACCTCCCGGTAGCCGCTGCGGGCGTAGAAGCCCTCCAGGCCCTGGCCGCCGCGCGCGGTGAGCCGCAGCGACTGCAGGCCCCACCGGCGGGCCACCCGCTCGGCCTCGGCCAGCAGCTCGGCGCCGTAACCGCGGCCCTGGAAGTCGGGGTGCACCATGACCCGCTTGAGCATCCGCCAGTGCTCCATGAGCTCGAAGCGCATCGACTCGAAGAACAGCACGCCCACCAGTCGGCCGGTACCGCTCTCGTGGGCGACCAGCATCCGGTCCGGGCCGTCCGGCCGCACCCCGGCGAACTGCTGCTCGGCGGTGTCCCAGACCTCCTCCTCGGTGACCGGCGCCACGAAGCCGACCGCTCCGCCGGCATTGGTGACGTCCGTCCACAGCCGGACGACGGCGGTGCGCAGGTCGGGGTCGAGCTTCGGGTCCACGGTGAAGATGAGCGCCATGGTTGCGGAGCCTAGCGGTCCGCTCCGGAGTGGCGGTGGACGGCCTCGGGACAGCGCCGGGGCGGCGGTGGACGGCCTCAGGACAGCGCCGGAGCCGGCCGCGCGGCCGTCCGCCCTCCCCGCAGGGCCAGGCAGAGCCCGACCGCGATCGCGCACAGCGCACCGGCGCCGTACCAGGTCAGGTCGTAGTTCCCGAGCGCGTCGCGGGCCAGGCCCGCCAGGCCGGCCACCACGGCGGCGCCGATCTGGTGGCTGGCCAGCACCCAGCCGAAGACGATCGGGGCGTCCTCGCCGAAGTGCCGGCGGCACAGCGCGACGGTCGGCGGGACGGTGGCGACCCAGTCCAGGCCGTAGAAGACGACGAAGGCGAGGATCGGCGGCTCCAGCGAGCCCGCGAACAGCTGCGGCAGCAGGAGCAGCGAGAGCCCGCGCAGCCCGTAGTAGACGACCAGCAGCAGCCGGGAGTCGACCCGGTCGGTGAGCCAGCCGCTGAACACGGTGCCGGCCACGTCGAAGACGCCGATCAGGGCGAGCAGGCTCGCCGCGGTGGTGACCGGCATGCCGTGGTCGTGGGCGGCCGGGATGAAGTGGGTGCCGACCAGGCCGGCGGTGGTGGCACCGCAGATCGCGAAGGAGCCGGCCAGCAGCCAGAACGCCCGGCCGCGCGCGGCCTCCCGCAGCACCCGCAGCGTGCGGGCGAGGGCGCGGCCGTCGGCAGCGGTCGCCGTCGCGGTCCCCTCCGAGCCGCCGGCGGCCGGGGAGGGGAGTTCCCCGGTCTCGCCGTACGGCAGCAGGCCGAGGTCGGCCGGGCGTTCGCGCATCAGCAGCAGCACCGGGACGGCGACCGCGCTGGCCGAGAGCGAGACCACGATCACCGCCGAGCGCCAGCCGTGCTGCTCGACCAGCCAGGCGCCGACCGGCAGAAAGACCAGGTTGCCGGCCGCCCCGGCGGCGGTCAGCACGCCGGTGACCAGGCCCTGCCGGGCGCGGAACCAGCGGCCGGTGATCGTGGTGGCGAAGGCGCCGGCCATCGAGCCGCTGCCCAGGCCCACCAGGACGCCCCAGCAGAGCACGAGTTGCCAGGGCTCGCGCATCAGCATGGTGAGCCCGGACCCGACCGAGATGGTCAGCAGTGCGCAGACCACCACCAGGCGGACGCCGAAACGGTCCATCAGGGCGGCGGCGAACGGGGCGGTGAGGCCGTAGAGGGTCAGGTTGACGGAGGTGGCGCTGGATATCGTCGCGACCGACCAGCCGAACTCGTTGTGCAGGGCGTCCATCATCAGGCTGGGCGTGGACCGGAAGCCGGCCGAGCCGAGCAGGACCAGCAGCGAGACGCCGGCCACCACCCAGGCGTAGTGCACCCGGAAGCGGGTGGGGCGGGCGGGGTCGGACGGGCCCCCGGAGGCGGGGGCGGGGGCGGAGGCGGGGGCGGGCGTGGGGGCGAGGACGTTGCGTTCGGTCACGCGGACGAGTGTCCCGAAGCCGCGGGGCCCCGACGAGTGGCCTGAATGACAGGTTTCGCAAGAATCGGGCCACGGCCCGGCGTACGCTGGCCCGACCACCACGGCACCGGAGGGAACGGCATGGCGCACCTGGTCGCGGTACTCGCCCTGGACGGCGTGATCGCCTTCGAACTCGGCATCCCCGCCCGCATCTTCGGCGGCGCCAGGGACCCGCTCGGGCAGTCGCTCTACCAGGTCGCCACCTGCACCCTGGACGGCGGTCCGATCGCCACCAGCGCGGACTTCCGGATCGCCGTCGACCACGGCCCGGAGCTGCTGGAACGGGCCGACACCGTGGTGGTCCCGGCCTCCGCCGACTCCAGCCCGGCCACCGTCGACGCCGCCTTCACCCCCGCACTCGCCGCCGCGCTGGCCCGGATCCGGCCCGGCACCCGGCTGATGTCGATCTGCACCGGCTCCTTCCTGCTGGCCGCCGCCGGGCTGCTGGACGGCCGGCCGGCCACCACCCACTGGCGCTACACCCGGCGCTTCGCCGAGCTGTTCCCGCAGGTGCTGCTCGACCCCGACGTCCTCTACACGGACGACGGCGACGTCCTCACCTCCGGCGGGGTGGCCGCCGGGGTCGACCTGTGCCTGCACGTGGTCCGCCGCGACCACGGCAGCGCGGTGGCCAACGCGGTGGCCCGCAACTGCCTGGTGCCGCCGTGGCGCGAGGGCGGCCAGAAGCAGTACGTGGAGGCGCCGAGTCCGCTGGAGTCGACCGGCCAGGGCACCGCCGCGGTGCGCGCCTGGGCGCTGGAGCGGCTGGACCAGCCGCTGGCCCTGAGCCGGCTCGCCGACCGGGCCGGCATGAGCGTGCGGACCTTCACCCGGCGCTTCCGCGAGGAGACCGGTTCCAGCCCCGGCCAGTGGCTCACCGTGCAGCGCACCGAGCGGGCCCGGCAGTTGCTGGAGCGCACCGACCTGACCGTCGACCAGATCGCCAGGGAGTCCGGATTCGGCACCGCCGCCTCCCTCCGGCTCCAGTTGCGCGGGCGCCTGGACGTCGCGCCGAGCGCGTACCGGCGGACCTTCCGCGCCGTTCCGGAGTGACGCGCCGTTCCGGAGCGCCGCGCCGTTCCGGGGTGACGCACGGTACCCCTGCGGTCGGTGGGCCGGGTGTGGTCCGGGTGGCCGGAAAGCGCCCTAGTACCACGGCGGATCGGATGGCGGCCGACCGTGCTCACCCCGAGCGCGGCACGGCAGACCGCCATCCGATCGCGACGCACGGGCCCTGAACCCGCGTCGTGCTCCCCGCACTCGCCAAGGACAGCCCGCGGCCGACGTTCCACGGCCCCCCTGCTGGCGCGGTCCCCCTGGACAACAGCACCGTGGCGGCGTTCGGGCTTCCCTCGACGTCCCCTCGCAACGAAGAGCTGCACCCAAGCGTGATCAGTCGGATACGTCACGTCAATGGGTAGTCCGAAATTCGGAATGGTTGCGTCAACTTTCAGCCGGTGATCTCCGGCGGCGCATCAACGGCGCACACCGGCGCCCCGGTTCACCACCACCACCACCGCCGCCACCGCCACCGCCACCGCCACCGCCACCGCCACCGCCACCGCCCACGGCTACTGCGCCAGCGCCGCCCAGTCCACGCCGGCCATCGGGTCCACCGGCCGGGCGTCCGCGCCGATCTCGCACCACACCCGCTTGCCCGAGCCGTCCGGGTACCAGCCCCAGCGCTCGCAGAGCAGCTCCACCAGCTCCAGGCCGCGCCCGTTGGTAGCGTCCTCGTCCGCGCCCGCGTGCCGCGGCGCCGGGGCCGTCCGACTCGCGTCGGCCACCTCCACCCGGAGCGGACAGAGCGGGGCCTCGGGGGTGCCGGCCGGGCCGTCCTCCACCGGCAGGCAGAGCCGCAGCACGGCCGGACTCCCGGTGTGCACCACGGCGTTGGTCACCAGCTCGGAGACCACCAGCACCACCGTCTCGGCGATCGGCGCGTCCGGGTCGACGCCGTGGTTCAGCAGCCGCGAGCGCACCCACCGGCGCGCCCGGCCGACCTCTGCGGGGTCCGCCTGCACGGCCAGCTGTACCTGAAGAACCTGCACCGCTCCACCACCTGCACTCGCAGTTCGGCCATCGTCCCGATCGGGCCGGATCATCCAGCCGGCGGGCCTCGCACGTCGCCCGGAGCCGGCCGGGCCCACCCGGGCTCCCGCCCGGCGCTCACCCGATCCGTCCGCCCGCGCCACCTCGTCCGTCGCGCACTGGCCGCGACTCGAATACGCCTCAGGATGGGTGGGCGGACGGGCCGCAGCAAGCGCTTCGGGCATATTCCAGCGATCGGGGGACAGCGCGGTGCATACTGTCCCGTTCACTCTCGCGAGCCTCGTACCGGCACTCGGCCGACCCGGGCCGACCCGCCGGTCCCGCAGTGGCGAACCTACCGCCGCACGCCCCGCGCGCCCGGCCCGCCACTCGCGAACCACCCGTGCGACATATGTCCACCGGTGCTCGAACAGCGGCTCCGGCGGAACGTCCGACGGACCGTCCCACCAGCCGACCGTCCCACCATGTGACGATCCGCGAGCCCCGGTTCCGTTCTTCGGGGAATCCTCCCACCGCCGAGCGGCCGCAAGATACCGTTGGGTAAGCCAGCGGACCCGGCAGGAGGGTGGTTCCCGATGGCCGCCCCCGACCGCGCACCGCGCTGGGACGAACAGCTCCAGCACCGCCTCGCCCGCGGCGAGGAGACCGCGCTCGGCGAACTCTACGACCAGCTCGCGCCGATGGTGCACGGCCTGGCCGGGCGGATACTCGCCGACGAGACCGCCGCCGCCCAGCTCACCCGGGAGATATTCGCCCACGTCTGGGAGCACCCGGAGGACTTCGACCCGGCCCGGGGCTCACTGCGCTCCTGGCTCGGCACGCTCACCCACCGCCGGGCGGTCGACCGGCTTCGGCTGCGCCGGGCGGCCGAGTACGGCCACGCCGGCGAACCCGACCGCGGCGCGGCCGAGGCCGAGATCCGCGCCGTGTCCACCGCCGCGCGGGTGCGCTACGTGGTGGACGCCCTGCCCCAACCCCTGCGTGAGACCATCACGGTGACGTACTACGACGGCCGCACCTACCAGGAGACGGCCCGCCTGCTCGGCATCACCGAGCAGGCCGCCAAGCAGCGGATGCGGCTCGGACTGTCGCTGCTGGCCACCGAGCTGGCCGACGAACGCGCCCGCCAGGACGAGGACCACGGCCACCGGGACGGGCGGCCCGCCGGGCCGGACGAGGCGGACGAGGCGGACGAGGCGGACGGCCACCGGGACGGCCCCGGCGACGAGCACGGGAACGGGGGCGCATGAGCACCGGGGACCGGCACGACGACCTGCGCTCGCTGCTCGGGGCCTGGGCCCTCGGTGCCTGCCAGGGCCACGAGTCCGCCGAGCTGGAGCAGCACCTGCCCGGCTGCGCGGACTGCGCCGACGAGGCCGCCCGGCTGAGCGAGGCGGCCGGCTGGCTCGCCCTCGACGAGCCGCTGGACCAGCCCGGACCGCTGCGCCAGCAGGTGCTCGACTGGTGCCTGGCCCGCCGCCCGGCCGAACTGCCCGTTCCCGTCTGGGGCATGCCCTACGGCGCGGAGACCGCCAAGCTCGACGCGCTGCTGCGCGACCTCGGCCCGGAGGAGTGGCAGGAGGTGGCCGAACTGCCCTGGCACGGCGGCGTCGAGCGGCTGCGCCCGGCCGAGGTCCTCGGCCACCTCGCCGCCGTGGACGGCTGGCTGGCGCTGGCCCTCGGCCTGCCCGACCCGGTGCCCGCCGCCCCGGGCACCGCGACGCCCCCGGCCGAACGGCGGGTGCCGCCGCAGGAGGCGGTCGCACCGCCGCCCAGGGTCCCGCCGCAGGGCGGCCGGTTCGCCGGGGTGACCGGGCGCACCGCCCGGCTGATCGCCGAGCAGGCCGACCTCCCGCCGCAGTCGGTGCGCGCCCGGTGGCGGCGGCAGACCCACGAGCTGGTGCGCACCGCCGCGCTCGCCCCGCAGGGCAACACCCCCGTCGACTACGGCTTCGCCGTCCTCCCGCTGCGCGACGCCTTCCTCGACCGTGCCTTCGAGTGCTACGTGCACGGCGAGGACGTGGCCCGCGCGGTCGCCTACCCGTACGAGCCGCCCGCACCCCAGCACCTGCGGCAGCTGGTGGACCTGGCGGTGCGGATGCTCCCGCAGGCCCTGGCCGGTCTGCGCGCCGCCCGACCCGCCGCGGCGACCGCCGGGGCACCGGCCGGCACGAGCGGCCCGGAGCGGGGCGGCCGCCGGCTGCGCCTGGTGGTCGACGGCCCGGCGGCCGGCGAGTGGCTGATACCCCTGGACGGTCCGGAGGCGGGGCCGCCCGGCGGCGAGCCGGTGGCCTCGATGGTGCTGGACGGCCTGGAGCTCTGCCAGCTCGCCGCCGCGCACCGCGACCCGGACCGGCTTCCGGTCGGCGAGCACGGCGACCGGGCCGCGATCCGCGAGGTGCTGCACGCCCTCCCGCTGCTCTCCCGGCCGTAGCGCCGGGCCGCGGCCGGCTCGAGCGGCCGCGGCGGCAGGCCCGTGGGCCGGCCGCCGGCCTGGACCCTGGGCCCCTGGCCCCTCGCCGCAGTGCCTAGGCGAAGACCACCGTGCGGGTGCCGTTGAGCAGCACCCGGTGCTCGCTGTGCCACTTCACCGCGCGGGCCAGCGCCTGGCACTCGACGTCCCGGCCGAGCGCGACCAGCTGGTCCGGGGTGGTGTCGTGGGTCACCCGGGCCACCTCCTGCTCGATGATCGGGCCCTCGTCGAGGTCGGCGGTGACGTAGTGGGCGGTGGCGCCGATCAGCTTCACGCCGCGAGCGTGCGCCTGGTGGTAGGGCTTGGCGCCCTTGAAGCTCGGCAGGAAGGAGTGGTGGATGTTGATCACCCGGCCGGACAGCGCGGTGCACAGCTGGTCCGAGAGCACCTGCATGTAGCGGGCGAGCACGACCAGCTCGACGTCCTCCTTGGCGACCAGGTCCAGCAGCTGCTGCTCGGCCTCGGCCTTGGTGTCCCGGGTGACCGGGATGTGGTGGAACGGGACGCCGTAGCTCTCGGTCAGGTCGCGCAGGTCGGTGTGGTTGGAGACGACCGCCGCGATCTCCACCGGCAGGGCGCCGATCCGGGTGCGGTACAGCAGGTCGTTCAGGCAGTGGCCGAACTTGCTGACCATGAGGACGATCCGCATCCGCTGCTCGGTCGGGTGGATCTGCCAGTCCATCCCGAACGAGGCGCCGATCGCGGCGAAGCTGGCCCGCAGCTTGTCCGCGGTGACCGGCTCGACGGCGGAGAAGTGCACCCGCATGAAGAACAGCCCGCTGTCGCCGTCCCCGAACTGCTGGCTGTCGATGATGTTGCAGCCGGTCATGAAGAGGTAGCTGGAGACGGCGTGGACGATGCCCTGCTTGTCGGGGCAGGACAGCGTGAGGACGTACTGGGCGCTGGCCGGCTGCTGGTCCACTGGGGGTATCCCGTCCTGAGGTCGTGGCGTGCGTGGGTGGTCCAGCGTGTCACATCCTGGACACTCGCCGCCCCGCTGCCCGTACTGCGGGACGGCCCTGCTCAGGAGCCCGGTCGCGGCGCCGCGACGGCGCGGCCCGCCCACGGCGCCGCCACGGCCCGACCCCGCCCCGGGCTGCGCCCCGGGGCTCAGACCTGGGTGAGGATGCGCAGCACGTCCAGCGACTTGGGCGCCGCGTCCGGGTCGTCCCCGTCGTTGGACGCCAGCACGACGTGCGCCTCGCGGGCAGCCCGGACCGCCTCCGGCCAGCCGGGGTGCCCGAGGTAGGCGGAGGCCGGGGCGTCCGCGCCGACCTCGTGCAGCAGGTGGACCACCCTCAGCACCGCGACGTCGACCAGGGCCGCCTCGGTGGCGTCGCGGAAGATCGTCCCCACGTACTTCCCGGCCGACCAGCGGTCCAGCCAGGTGTCCTCGACCAGCCGGTAGACGGCGTCGGTCACGTCCCCGTAGCCGGCCCGGCCGGTCAGCCAGGTCTCGTGCTGGAACCCGGGGTCGGACAGCATGTGCAGCGCCGAGCGGAGTCGGGCTCGCCAGCGCCACCAGGGCAGGTCGTTGAGCGGCATGCCGCCCATGGTGCTGGAGCGGTGGCCCGGACGAGAAGGGTTTCGGGCGGACCGGTGCGAAGAATCTGTGCTGGCGGACATGGAGAACGATCGTACGTTCCCGGTCCGTTCGTGCTCCACTCGCGATCTACACGCGTACCCGTCCGGATTTCAGCCCCCGTTTGCCGACTGTTCGCACTTCGGCCCTCTCGACGTGTGGCACCGGCGTTTGGCTGGATCCGGTGCGCCGGATGGCGCCCAGAGAGGGAAGACCGATGACCAGCCGAAGGGACGCGTTCCAGGCCCGGCACCACGCCTCGAGACGACGCCGCCCGATCGCCGCGGCAGCCGCCGCGGCCGCCCTGATCCCCACCCTCTTCTCGGCCTCCGCGTGCGGCGGACCGGCCGACGCCTCCACCAACGGCGGCGACCTCACCGTGATGACCTGGGCCCCGTCCGGCACCGGGTCCGCCGACCGCCCGGGCATGACCGCGCTCGCCGAGGCGGTCGGCCAGGACGTCAACCTCAAGGGCGGGTTAAACGGCCGCCGCCTGAAGGTGATCACCTGCAACGAGCACAACACCGCGGACGGTGCCCGGGCCTGCGCCCAGCAGGCGGTGGACGCCAAGGCCGTCGCCGTGCTCGGCTCCTACAGCCAGTGGGGCGACGCCTTCATGCCGACGCTGGAGCGCGCCGGCATCCCGCTGATCGGCGGCTACGGCCTCTCCCAGCCGGAGTTCAGCAGCCCGCTGTCGTACCCGGTGGACGGCGGCATGCCCGCCCTGATCGGCGGCAGCGGCCGCCAGCTGGTCGAGGCCGGCTGCAAGGCCGTCTCGCTGGTGCGCCCCGACACCCCGGCCGGCGACAACCTGCTCGGCTACCTGGCCAACGCGCTCAAGCCGGCCGGGATCAAGCTGCTCGACGTCAAGGCGCCCGAGCAGTCCACCGACTACACCGCGGTGGCCCGCAAGGCGATCGGCCGCGACGAGTCCGGGAACTGCATCACCAGTGCCCTCGCCGCCGAGCCCACCGGCAACCTGCTGGACTCCTACCGCCGGCTGAACCCGAAGAACACCAGGATCGCCTCGGTGATCGGCAGCGTGCAGCAGTCGGTGGTCGACTCCACCGGCGGCGACTCCGGCCCGCTGGCCGGCGCGTACGTCACCAGCTGGTACCCGCCGGAGTCGGCCAAGACCTGGGACGGGCTGCGCGCGGTGGTGCGCGCCGACACCACCGGCGGCCGCACCATCGACGTCTCCGACCCCGGGGTGGAGACCACCTGGGTCGCGTACGAGGTGTTCCGCATGGTCGTCGAGAAGCTCACGGCCGCCGGCAAGCAGGTCACCGAGAAGACCATCACCGCGCTGCTGGACAGCGGCGAGGGGATCGACGTCGGTCTGACCCCGCCGCTGAACTGGGGCACCACCAACATGCTGCCCAGCACCGAGTCCCCGCGGCTGGTGAACACCTGGGTCACCTATCAGGTGGTCAAGGGCGGCCGGATGACCCTGCAGCAACCGGGCTTCGTGGACGTCCGCTGGGTGCTCACCGGGGGCAGGCCCCCGGCCTGACCGGCACACGGGGGCGGGCTCCGGCCCGCCCCTGCGCCGTCCGACCCCGTGCTGTCCGACCCTGCGCCGTCCGACCCCGCGCAGTCCCGCCCGGCCCGCCCGGCCCGTCCGTCCGGGTCCTCAGAGGTCGCCGTCGCCGCGGCTGGGCAGCCCGGTCTGGACGGCGATCGCGTTCCACAGCGCCGAGGCCTGCTTCTTCGCGGTGGTCGCCGTGCCGCTGGCCTGCACGGCGTTCTTGTAGTGCTGGTTGTCCTGCTTCTTCGGGTCGCAGGCGCCCGGAGCCTGGGAGTCGCCCGCCCAGGCCGCGTACTCGTCGTCGGCCTGCGCCGAGGCCGTCCAGGCCGCGTTGAGCTGGTCGACCAGCTGCTGGCCGCCGGGCAGCTTGTCCGTCTTCAGCTGGCCGAGCTTCGTCTGCAGCTCGCGCCGCTTGCCGGCCGCGCCGCTGAGCGCCTGCTGCGACTCGGGCAGCTTGTCGCACTTCTGCACCGAGGAGACCGCGCCGACCACCGCCGAGCGGCTGTCGCTCGCCGTGCCCAGCAGGTCCGACAGCGGCTGCGCCTGGGCCTTGACGTCCGGGTCGACGGCCGCGCCCGAGCCGCTGGCGCTCGCCGTGCCGGGTGCGGTGCTGCCGGTGGCGGCAACCGTGCCGGTCTTCTTGTCGCCGCCGGAGGCGGTGTCGTCCCCGTTCATCAGGACCGCGACCAGCACGCCGGCCGCCGCGAGGCCCGCCAGCACACCGCCGATGACCAGCTTGTTGGAGGGGCGGCCGCCGCGGGCCCGCGCCGCCGGGGCCGCCGACGGCACCGCCTGGGTGGCCTCGAAGCCCTGCCCGTAGCCCTGGTCCTGGTAGCCCGGTGCGGCCTGCTGCGGCACGACCTGCTGGCCCGCCGGCGGGTAGCCGTACCCGCCCGGGGCGGGCTGGTGCTGCTGCGGGTAGCCGGGCTGGGCCTGCTGAGCCGGGTAGCCGCCGCCCCGCGGGTCCGCGACCGGGTACGGCGGGAGGTGCTGCGTCTCCGGCGCGTGGTCCTGCTGCGGGACGCCGTAGCCGGGCTGCGGCGCACCGGCCCACGGGGGCTGCTGGGCCGGCATGGCCTGGGTCGGCAGCGCGTGCGCGCCGTCGCCGAGGTACTCCGGCTGCCCGGAGGGCTGGCCCACCGGCGGCACCGGCGCCTGGTTCTGCGGGTGGCCCGGCTGGCCCGGCTGCCCCTGGGGCTGCTGGCCGGGCTCGGGGCGGAACAGGTCGTCCAGGTTGAAGTCACCCGAGTTGGGGTACGAGCGGCGCTGGCTCAACGCGATTCCTCACCTGTGCACGACCGCGCGCTGACGGCGGACCACATCTCGTCGGTTCTTGGGAGCATCACAGTTCCTTGGACGTCACGCCCACGCTACCGGTTCGCCGAACCGGGTGGCCACGCGGGCGGGACATCCCTCACACACTCCCCTCACAGCCCCCGGACCGGGGCTCAGAGCCTCGCCGGACGGCCCCTGGGCCCCGCCTCCGCGTCCACCGGCTGCTCCGCCCCTAGGGCGTGTCTTTCGGATCACGTCGGATCAGCGGGCGTCGTTGGGGTGCGTGCATCGGCGGCGCCGAGGAGGGAGTCCATGCGGAGCATCGGCGACTGACGAGAAGCCGGCGTGGGGGTACCCCCGGCCGAAGGCTGGGGGAGTGCGTGCCCCGGCGGCGCCCGCCTGGCGTGATCCGAAAGACACGCCCCTAGGCGGCCTCCGCGTCCGCCCGGGCGTGGAACTCGCGGACCACCCGCTGCTCCCGGTACGGCTCCAGGCGGCGCCGGAACTCGTCCAGGTACTCCACGCCGCGGTTGGACCGCAGCCCGCTCAGCAGCCGGACCGCCTGCGCCCCCGTCTCGCAGGCCCGCTCGAGGTCCCGCTGCTGCAGCTGCGCGGTGGCGAGCAGCACGAGGTCGACCGCGCGGCGGCGGACCCGGGTGGGCGGGTGCAGGTCGAGCGCCCGGCGGGCGTAGTGCTCGGCCTGCCCCGCCTGTTCCAGGTCGCGGTGGCAGTGGGCCAGTTCGTCCGCCAGGTAGGCGTCGTCGAAGTGGACGATCCAGTCCGGGTCGTCCTCCGGGCGGCGCTTCTCCATCATCTCCAGCGCCTTGGCCGCGACCGCCTCGCAGGAGCGGGCGTCCCCGAGCAGGGCGTGGCCGCGGGCCTCGGCGGCGTAGAACATGGCCATCGCCGTCGGGGTGGCCACCGTGCGGGCGCCCTCCTGGGCGGCGCGGGCGAGCTGGGCGATCTCCCGCGGGTTGCCGAGGGTGGCCGCCAGGTGGCTCATCGAGGCCGCCAGCACGTAGCCGCCGTAGCCGCGGTCGTCGGCCGCCTGGGCGAGGCGCAGCGCCTGGATGTAGTACCGCTGGGCCAGCCCGGGCTGCCCGGTGTCCACCGCCATGTAGCCGGCCAGTTCCGTCAACCTGGCCACGGCGGCGAAGAGTTGGCGCCCGGTCTCCTCCCGGTAGGCGCCGCCGAGCAGGCTGGAGACCACCGAGTTGAGGTAGTGCACCACGACCGGGCGGACGTGACCGCTGCCGAAGCGGTGGTCCAGGTCGACCAGCATGGTGGTGGTGGCCTTGATCGCGGCCACGTCGGTCGGGCCCACCCGGGGGCCGCCGGTGCGGGCCACCACCGGGTCGGGCGGGGTGATCAGCCAGTCGCGGCTGGGCTCCACCAGGGCGGAGGCCGCGACCGTCGCCCCGGTCAGGAAGTCCCGCCGGCCGACGTCGCTGCGCCACAGCTCGCAGACCTGTTCCAGCGCGGCGTTCAGGGTCGGCGCGAACTGCAGCCCGATGCCGGAGCTGAGGTTCTTGCCGTCCGCCATGCCGATCTCCTCGACCGACACGCTGCGGCCGAGCTTGCGGCCGAGCGCCTCGGCGATCACGGCCGGCGCCTGCCCGCGCGGCTGCTGCCCGCGCAGCCAGCGGGCGACGGAGGTCTTGTCGTAGCGCAGGTCCAGGCCGTGTTCGGCGCCGCAGAGGTTGACCCTGCGGGCGAGGCCCGCGTTGGAGCAGCTGGCCTCCTGGATCAGTTGCTGCAGACGCTCGTTGGGCTGTCGTGCGACGAGTGGTCTCGCGGCCATTGGGCTTCGCCTCCCCACACCCTCCGGTCCCGGCCGGCGGGCGACGCTTCTGCTGATCTGTTGCCGACTGTCCGACCGTCCAAGGAATCTGACACAAGGTTAGCGATCAGCAACGCCAGCGGGATACCCACGGTGACGAACCGCACCCCCCACGCGCCCTGGGAAATGCTCCCGTGCGCCCCCACTGCGCCCACCCCCGCCCGCCCCAACTCGGTCGGGTAACCGGATCGGGTGACATTGCCGGGATGCGCCCAACCGGCTGGCACCGGGCCGTAACCAGCCTCACACACGGTAGTTGAGCAGCGCGTGGAAGACATCCCCGACTCCCCCGACCAGGGCAAGAACGCCGGACTGCCCCCGCTGCTCATCGAAGCCGTCGGCTACGCCGAGACCCGCCACTGGGAGGTGGCCCCGGGTGCCTGGCTGATCGACGGCGACGGGCCCGCCCGCTGCTCCTGCGGCGACCCGCGCTGCCCGCTGCCGGGGGCCCACCCGCTGGACGCGGACTGGGCCCGCAAGGCGAGCGCGGGGCCCGGCGCGGTGCGGCGCTGGTGGACCGAGCGGCCGCAGGCCTCGATCCTGCTGCCCACCGGCCGGTCCTTCGACGTCCTGGACGTCCCGGAGACGGCCGGGTGCCTGGCACTGGCGCGGATGGAGCGGATGGACCTGCAGCTGGGCCCGGTGGCGGTGCTGCCCGCCGCGCCCGGCCGGATCGGTCGGCGGCTGCACTTCCTGGTACTGCCCGGGGTCGCGGCCAAGCTGCCGGAGATGCTCCGCAAGCTCGGCTGGCCGCCCGGGCGGCTGGACCTGGTCGCCCGCGGCGAGGGGGACTGGACGGTCGCCCCGCCGTCCCGGATCGGGGGCACCGGCTACGCGCAGTGGGCCCGCTCGCCCTCGGCGCTCAACCGCTGGCTGCCGGACGCCGCCGAGCTGATCAGCCCGCTCGCCTACGCCTGCGGGCGCGAGGCGCCGGCCGCCGCCAGGCCCCAGCCCGCCCAGCCGGCGGCGGTGCGCTGAGCCGGTTCGGAGCCCCGGTGCACCGGGCCGCCGCGCCGGTCGGGCGCGGCGGCGGTACGCCGGACGGACGCGGCGGTCCACCGCCCGCGGAACGGCGGCCCTACGCCTATCGGGTGAGGGCGCGCGACGCGCGACACCCTGCGCGCGACTGACGGGCCCCGTCTCCCACCGGAGACGGGGCCCGTCACACGCAGGGGCGGATAAGGCCTCGGTCTACCCGCTGGTCAACGGCGAAAGCCCCTCGGACGAGTGACAACGCTCAAGGATTGCCATGATCGGCCGAGGGGAGGATTTGCGGTGCGAGGGGACGCCGGAGGGAGCGCTCGGACGGGGAAGCCGGGCGGGGCGGTGGAGGGGACGGGAGGGAGCGGAGGGGACGGGAGGGACGGGGAGGGCGAGAGGGCCCGCTGCACGGGGAGCAGCGGGCCCTCTCGTTGTGCCCGGCGCCGTTCGGCGCGCTCCGGCCGGCGCTCCGGCCGGGAGACCGGCGGGCGTCCTGGGGGGCGCCTCAGGCCTGGGCGACGAACACGTGCTGGGCGATGTCCTTGCCGATCTCGGCCGCGTGCTCGCCGGTGCCGACGAGCACCCCGCCGACGCCGGCGCTGACCTGCACGGTGGAGCCCGGCCGGACCCCGGCCCGGCGCAGCGTGCGCATCAGCTCGCCGTCCGTCTGGATCGGCTCGCCGATCCGGCGGACCACGACGCTGGCACCCTCGTCGCCCGGGCGGACGGTGTCCAGCGGGACGAGCGCCGCGTCGAAGCCCTCGCCCTCGGCCTTGGCGTCGCCCAGCTCGTCCAGGCCCGGGATCGGGTTGCCGTACGGGGACTGGGTCGGGTGGCCGAGCATGGCGAGCACCTTGCGCTCGACCGTCTCGCTCATCACGTGCTCCCAGCGGCAGGCCTCCTCGTGCACCTGCTCCCACTCCAGGCCGATCACGTCGACGAGCAGGCACTCGGCGATCCGGTGCTTGCGCATCACGCGCACGGCGAGCCGGCGGCCGTCCTCGGTGAGTTCGAGGTGGCGGTCCCCGGCGACCTGGAGCAGCCCGTCCCGCTCCATCCGGCCGACCGTCTGGCTGACCGTCGGGCCGCTCTGCTCCAGTCGCTCGGCGATCCGGGCACGCATCGGGACGATGCCCTCTTCCTCCAGTTCCAGGATGGTGCGAAGGTACATCTCAGTGGTGTCGATCAGCCCAGACATCGCCGCTGGCTCCGTTCTTCGGTGTCCTCACCGCCAATTCTGACCTACCGGACCGACAACCGGGCCCGCACGGGGGCTCCGGTGAGCGGTTTCGTTCCTGTTGACAGCGGTGCCGCCGGGGCGCCACGGTGCTCGCCGTAGCTTTCTCCACTGGCGGTGCGGACCACTCCGGCCGTCCCACCCGGCCGGCTCCCCCACCGGCAGAGAGCGGAGGCAACAGATGAACGACCTGGTCGGCCGGTACTTCGACGCCGCGATCGCCCACCTCCAGCGGGTCCGCGAGGAGGAGGCCGAGGCCATCGAGGCCGCCGCGGAGCTGCTCGCGGAGGCGATCGCCGAGGGCCGCCGGGTGTTCACCTTCGGTGCCGGGCACTCCGCGCTGGCCGCCCAGGACGTGGTGTACCGGGCCGGCGGGCTGGTCCCGGTGAACCTGCTGAACGTCCCGGGGATGGCCGGGGTGACGGTGATGCCCGCGCCGCTGTCCAGCGCGCTGGAGCGGGTCTCCGGCCTGGCCACCACCACGCTGGACCTGACCCCGGCCACCGGCGGCGACCTGCTGTTCGTGATCTCGTTGTCCGGCCGCCAGGTGATGCCGGTCGAGCTGGCCCGGTACGCCCGGGAGCGCGGCCTCAAGGTGGTCGGGGTGACCTCGCTCGCCTACCCGGGCGAGGTGCCCTCGGCGCACCCGTCCGGCAGCTACCTCAAGGACCACTGCGACGTGGTGCTGGACAACAAGATCGCGGTCGGCGACGGCGAGCTGACCCACCCGGCCGCCGAGACCACCTTCGGCCCGGTCTCCACCATCGTGACCAGCGCGCTGATGCAGGCCGTGGTCGCCTCCGCGGTCGGCCGGCTGGCCGACGCGGCGGCCGCCGGCACCGCCGCCGCCCCGCCGCTGTTCCGGTCCGGGAACGTCCCGGGCGGCACCGAGTGGAACGCCAAGCAGATGGCCGACAACGCCGACCGGATCCTCTACACCTACTGACCGCCGGCCGTACACCTGCCGACGCCACCGGCACCCCCCGCGACACGGAGTGTCCGTCCGGCCACCGGACGCACCCGGCCCGGACAACCACCGGGGCTTCCCGGCCATTGCGGGCCGCCCCGGACCGGGCCAGGCGTACCGGGAAGCCGCCCGGGGCAGGACAGCGGTGCGACCGGAGCGACGGGTGGGGGCCGAGCATGGCGTCTGGGGCGGAACGGGCGGGGCGGGTGCGCGAGCGGGAGCTGCTGCCGGAGTTCTTCTGGACCGCCGACGCGGCCTCGCTGCGCGGCCAGCGCCGCTCGGTGCTGCTCTCCGCCTGGGAGCTGCTCCTGCTGGTCGCCGCCGCCGCGACCGGGTCGGCCGACGGCGCCCCGTGGGCTTGGCCGGCGGCCGTCGCCTACCTGGGGGCGATCGTCCTCGCGGTGGTGATCAGCCGGCAGAACCCGCAGGGCCTCTGGTACGAGGGCCGGGCCGCCGCCGAGTCGGTCAAGACGCTGGCCTGGAAGTTCGCCGTCCGGGCGGACGCCTTCCAGCCGCCGCCGCGCAGCCTGCCGGACGCCGAGGGCCTCTACCGCTTCCAGCTCGACCGGGTGCTGGGCGCCTTCCGGGGCGGCCCGGTCGCCGTCGCGACGGCGGAGCGGCCCCCGGACCCCGTCGACCCCCCGGACCCCGCCGACCCCGCCGACCCCGGCGGACCGGCCGGCATCACGGCGGCGATGCGCGGGCTGCGCGAGCAGCCGCTGGCGGTGCGCCGCGAGGTGTACCTGCGGGAGCGGATCCAGGTCCAGCACGACTGGTACCGCGCCAAGGCCCGGTACTGCGCGCGGGCGGGCGACGTGGCCGGGGTGCTGGGCGTGGTGCTCCCGGCGCTCGGGCTGGTGCTCGCGGTGCTGCGGGCGCTCGGCGCGTTCGGCTACGACGCGCTGGGCACGGTCTCGGCGGTGGCCGCCTCGGTGACCGCGTGGGCCCAGCTGCGCCAGTACCGCCCGCTCGCCGCCGCCTACGGGCTGGCCGCCGACGAGCTGGACCTGATCCGGCGCCAACTGGCCGCGCTGGACGTGGCCTCGGACGACGCCGAGGAGCTCTGGGCCAGGCTGGCCCGGGACGCCGAGGACGCGGTGTCCCGCGAGCACACCACCTGGCAAGCCCGCCGGGAGATCCGCACCACCACCGACCGGGACCACTGAGGAGGCCGCAGGTGTCGTTACGGATGGTCAAGGCGGCGGACGGCCGCGCGCTCGCCGTGGAGTCGCTGGGCGACCCCCGCGGGCGTCCGGTCTTCCTGCTGCACGGCATGCCCGGCAGCCGGGTCGGGCCGCACCCGCGCAGCACCGTGCTGTACCGGCTGGGCGTCCGGCTGATCTCCTACGACCGGCCCGGCTACGGCGACTCCACCCGGCTGTTCGGCCGCCGGGTGAGCGCCGCGGCGGCCGACGTGCGGACCATCGCGGACGACCTGGGCCTGGACGGCTTCGCGGTGCTCGGCCGCTCCGGTGGCGGACCCCACGCGCTGGCCTGCGCGGCGCTGCTGCCGGAGCGGGTCAGCCGGGTGGCGGTGCTGGTCGGGCTGGCCCCGCACAACGCGGCCGGCCTGGACTGGTACGCGGGGATGACCCCGTCCAACGTGCACGCCTACCAGGAGGCCGAGCGCGGGCACGGCCGGATCGCCGACGCGATGGAGTTCCGCTCCCGCCAGATCAAGGACGACCCGGTGCGGCTGCTGAACGGCCTGCGGCCCGAACTGTCGCCCGCCGACCGGGAGGTGGTGGCCGACAGCGGGCTGCGGCGGATGCTGGAGAGCAACTACCGGGAGGCGTTCCGGCACGGCGCCGACGGCTGGATCGACGACGTGCTGGCCTTCACCGCCGACTGGGGGTTCAAGGTCGAGGACGTCGCGGTGCCGGCCTGGCTGTGGCACGGCGCCGACGACCAGTTCTCGCCGGTCGAGCACTCCCGCTGGCTGGCCGACCACATCCCGGGCGCCGAGCTCTTCCTGGAGCCCGGCGCCGCGCACTTCGGGGCGTTCCGGGTGCTCACCACCGCCCTGGCCTGGGCGGCCGGCTGATCCCCGACCCGGTCGGGGCCGCGCCCGCCGGGGGCCCGTGCCCGCCAGGGACCGTGCCCGCCGGGCCGGGCACCCGTCAGGCCGGCACCGGGGTGACCGGCGCTCCCCCGCCGAGGACGGCGAGCACGTTGTCCACCGCCAGGCCGCCCATCGCCTGCCGGGTGCGGACCGTGGCGCTGCCCAGGTGGGGTGCGAGCACCGCGCGCTCCTGGGCGAGCAGCGCGGACGGGACGGCCGGCTCGTGCTCGAAGTTGTCCACGGCCGCGGCGAACAGCGCCCCGGACTCCAGCGCGGCGGCGAGCGCCTCCTCGTCCACCACCCCGGCGGTCATGCTGACCACCACGGCGCCGCGCGGCAGCAGGGCGAGCCGGCGGGCGTCCAGGAGGTGTCGGGTGGCGGCGCTGAGCGGGGCGGTGACGACCAGCACGGTGGAGGCGGCGAGCAGCTCCTCGAGCGGCAGCCAGGCGGCGCCGTCGGCCTGCTCGGGCGGGAGTTCGCGGCGGTTGTGGTAGCTGACGGGCATGTCGAAGGCGCGGGCCCGGCGGGCCACCGCCTGCCCGATCCGGCCCATGCCGAGCACGCCGAGCGGGGTGCCGGCCAGTTCCATGCCGAGCAGGAAGTTCGGCGCCCAGGTCCAGGGGCTGCCGGAGCGCAGCAGGCGCTCGCCCTCGCCGAGCCTGCGGGTGGCGGCCAGCAGCAGCGCCCAGGCCATGTCGGCGGTGGCGGTGGTGAGCACCCCGGGGGTGTGGGAGACCAGGACGCCGCGTTCGGCGCAGGCGGCCAGGTCGATGTTGTGGTACCCCACCGCGTGGTTGGCCACGATGGCGAGGGACGGCCCGGCGGCGTCCAGGAACTCGCCGTCCACCCGGTCGTCGAGAGTGGTGAGCACGGCCCGCCGGCCGCGGACGGCGGCCAGCAGCCCGGCCCGGTCCATCGCCTCGTCGGAGTCGTGGCAGGTGACGGCGTGGTGCGCGGTGAGCCGTTCGATCACCCCGGGCGCGAGGCGGCGGGTGACCAGGACCGGGGGCGGGAGCTGCTCCATGGGTCGGCAGCGTACCCGGCCCCCGGTGCCGGGCCGGTCACACCGGCTGCGGTTCCAGGTCGCGGTTGATCCGCTTCCAGCCCCGGGCGGACACCGTGTTGGGGTGTTCCTCGCCGAACTGCCGGATCAGTTCGGCGATCGCGCGGGCCCGCAGTTCGGCCGCCTGGGTGTGCCGGTTGGCCGCGCGCAGGGTGATCGCCAGGTTGGCCTCGCAGGCGACGGCGTCCGGGTGCCGGGGCGTGTAGCGGTCGCAGAGGCCCTGGTAGGCGGCCCGGCCGAGCTCCTCGGCGAGGCCGATCTGGCCGTCGTCGCCGTAGGCGTTCGCCAGGTTGATCATCGCGTTGAGGGTGTACGGGTGCTCCGGCCCGACCGAGTCGGTCAGGCCCCGGACGGTGGCCAGGCCGCGCTCGATGGCGCCCTGGATGTCGCCGCTGCCGCGCAGGTAGATGCCGAGGTTGTTGGCGCAGGCCAGGGTGAACGGGTGCTCGTCGCCGAACAGCCGCCGGTGGCCCTCGAACACGGTGGCGCAGAGGTCCCGGGCGGCCTCCTTGTCGCCGGAGGCGCTGTGGTCGGCGGCCAGGTTGAGCGCGCAGGCGAGCGCGTCCGGCGCGTCGGCCCCGTAGCGCTCCAGGTAGCGCTCGTAGGTCTCCTTGGTGATCCGGCGGGCCTCGGCGAGCTGGCCCATCCGGCGCAGCGAGACGGCCAGCGACTTGGCGTTGCGCAGGCTCTCGGGCAGGCCCGGGTCCAGCCCGTCGCCGAAGTCCGCGGTGACCTCCTGGAGCAGGTCCGCGGAGCCGCGGTAGTCGCCGAGTTCGCGCAGGTCCCGGGCCAGGGCGGACTTGGTGATCAGCGTGTAGGGGTGCTTGGGGCCCAGGACGGCGGTGCGCCGGTCGAGGGTCTCCTGGTCGAGTTCGCGGGCGGCCTCGCTCTCGCCGACCAGCCGGTAGTCGATGGCCAGGTTGTTCGCCATCGACAGGGTGCGCGGGTTGTCGTCGCCGAACAGCTCGCGGAACTGGTCGAGGATCTCCCGGTCGAGGTCGAGCGCGGCCTGGAACCGGCCGAGCGCGCGGCGGTCGGCGCCGAGCGAGCCCGCGGTCATCAGTGTGTAGGGGTGGTGCTCTCCGAGCAGCACCCGCTGGCGTTCCAGGGTGGCCTCGTCCAGGGCCAGCGCCTCCGCGTAACTGCCCTGGGAACGCAGCACGTTGGCGAGCTGGAAGCGCAGCAGCAGGGTCTGCCGGTCGTCCTCGCCGAGCTTGCGGGTCCACTCGTCGTCGAGCGCGTGGCCGAGGTCGCGGGCACGGTCGAGCTCGCCGCGCTTCCAGAGGTAGCGGACGCGGTCGATGAGCAGCTGGCGGGTGTCGGCCTCGTCGCAGTTGTGCGCCTTGGACGGCGACAGGTGCGGCCAGATCTCGTCGAAGGCGGGCCAGTTGGCGGGGTCGTCGGTGTCGCCGAGGACGGGCCGGGCGCCGGTGAGGATGCGGTGCACCTCGTGGACGGCGACCTCCTGCTCCTCGTCGGTCATCTCGGCGCGGATCACCGCCTGGACGAGCCGGTGCACCTGGAAGCTGTTGCTGCCGGCGTCGACCTTGGCCAGCGCGTACCGGCCGATCGCCTGGATCACCTTGCCCAGCATGAACTTGTCGCTGAGGTCGGCGTCGTACTTCACCAGCGCCCGGATCATCTGGTCGCTGTAGAAGAGGTTCATCGAGATCGGCTCGGGCGCGAAGAACGCGCAGAGCTGGAGCAGCCGCACGGCGGCCGGGGACTGCTGGCGCAGCCGTCCGATCGACACGTTCCAGGTGGCGCCGACCGGCGTCGGGTAGTCGGCGGGCCGGGCGACGGCCAGCGCGCGGGCGGCCTCGGCGTGCAGCTGGGCGACGTAGGTCTCCACCGGGGTGCCGGTGGTGTCCAGCCAGGCGGCCGCGACCTCGACGGCGAGCGGCAGGTCGCCGACGGCCTCGGCGACCCGGTCGGCGTCCGGGCGGGACAGTCCGCGGGCCCGCCGGCACAGGTGCTCGACGCTCTCGCCGCGGGTGAAGACGTCCACCTCCAGGGCCTCGGCGTGCCCGCTCCAGGCCTGGTTGCGGGAGGTGACCAGGATGTGGCCGGAGCCGCCGGGGAAGAAGCGGCGGATCTCGGACGGCTCGTCGGCGTTGTCGAAGATCAGCAGCCAGCGCTGGGTCGGGACGCCGCGCCGCAGCGCCTCCCGGGCGGCCTCGGCGGCCTCGGTCACCGAGTCGCCGACCCGCAGGCCCAGCCGGCGGGCCAGGTCGGCCAGCGCGGGGGCGACGAGTTCGGTCTGCTCGGCATCGATCCACCACACCAGGTCGTAGTCGGACATGAAGCGGTGCGCGTACTCCAGCGCGACCTGGGTCTTGCCGACGCCGCCCAGCCCGTACAGGGTCTGCGGGGTGGGCAGCACGGCCGCCATGCCGCCGCGCAGCTGGTTGCGCAGCTGTTCCAGGACGGCGGCGCGGCCGGTGAAGGAGGGGTTGCGCGGCGGCACGTCCCACACCGCGGGCTTGCTCCCGGGGAAGCGCGGACCGCCGCCGTTGGACTCGGTCAGCGCGACGTCGCCGCGGCCGAGCGCGCGCAGCAGGGTCTGCACGGACTGAGCCTCGTCGCGGCCCACCAGGTCGACCGGGTTGCGGTTGCTGAACGGCGCGGTCAGCCGGACGTCGCCGACCCGGACCGGGACGAGCTGGCGGCGGGTGCCGGACGGGTCGGAGCTGACCACGGACTCCCAGAGCGCCCGGGCCTGCGGGGAGCGCTGGTAGGCGGGCGAGAGCACGGCGACCGTGCGGTAGGCGGCGTCGATGCCGCGCTCCGTCTCCTCCCGCGGGTCGGTGCCGGCGCTCAGGTCGCGCGGCAGCACCCGGAAGCCGGCCCGGGTGAGCACGGACTCGATCCAGTCCGCCCACATCCGGTCCTCGGGCACGTAGGAGAGGTAGAGGTCGGCGGGCACGGACGGGCGGCGGCGGGTGAACGCGTCCACGTAGCGCAGCCGCAGCTCCTCATCGAGCGAGGGCAGCGAGTTGACCCGGCCCTCGGTGATCATCGAGGTGAGCCGCTCGCAGGCGGCCAGCATCGAGGTGGGGGTGCCGGTCTGGTCGCCGAAGGTGGCGAGGATCTCCTCGTAGGCGTAGAACGGCCGGTACGGGATCTCCACCGAGCCCCAGTACTGCGCGAGTTCCTCGCCGTTCAGGCCGACCGGCAGGCCGTCGAAGCGGACCCTGGCGAGCGCCCGGCCGGCGTCGGCCTTCTCCTTCTCGCCCTCGTCGATGCGCATCGGGACGGGCAGGATGCGGATGCCGCGCTCGCGGTAGCGGTCGTGGATGTGCTGGGCGATCCGCGAGGCGCCGTCGATGGACTGGTCGCTCAGGGTGAAGCAGACCACCAGGTCGTCGGGCATCTGCACGGTGCAGATCTCGGCGATGTCGGACAGGCCGGTGCGGGAGTCGATCAGCACGTAGTCGTAGCGCTTGCTCATGTCGGCCTTGAGCGCGTCGAAGAACTGCCCGCCGTCGAAGCGGTCGTAGAAGATGTCCCAGTCCAGGTGGGTGACGGCCTCGGAGTAGTCCCGGTTGAACTGGCCCGCGGAGAGGAAGTCCAGGCTGCCGCCGGCCGGGAACAGCGGCCAGGACAGCGACAGCGCGTGCGGGTGCACCCGGGCGAAGTCCAGGTGCCAGCCCTCGGCGTGCTCGACCGGGCGCAGCGCCTCCTCCCGGTACTCGGCGATCAGGTCCATCATCCCGGTGGTGCCCGCGAGCGAGGCCGGGTCGAGGAAGGGGTGGAAGAACTTGGCCAGGCCCGGCGCCTCCAGGTCCCAGTCGACGGTGAGCACCCGGAAGCCGTTCGCCGCCAGGATCCAGGCGGTGTTGGCGAGCGCCATGGTGCGGCCGGTGCCGCCCTTGTACGAGTAGAAGGTGATGATCCGGCCGTTGCGGTCCTGCTCCCCGCCGTGGCGCAGGGCCTCGCGTTGCGCGGACTCGCGCTGCGCGGCCAGTTCGGCGGCGGTGAGGCCGCCGACGCGGAGGTTCCTGGTGCGGTTCTCGCTCATCTGAATCCTCCCACGGGCGCCATCCCGTCATCGGGGTCATCGCCGTCGTCACGGTCAGGGTGGTCGTCGTGGCCGTAGCGGTCCGGGTGGCCGGCGGGCCCCGCGCCCGGACCGCGCCGGAACGCGTCCCGCAGGCTGGGCCGGGGCGGCGCCGGGTCCTCCGGTTCGGCGCGGGTGCGCCCCTCGAAGGCGTACTTGGCCTTCATGGCGGCCCGGGGCAGTGCGTCGTCGAAGTCCTCCAGGGTGTTGAGCCCGGTCGGGCCGGTGACGCCGAGGAAGCTGGGGCGGCTCGCCCGCCGGGTGATGCGCAGCGTCTGGTCGCTCAGGTCGCCGAGTTCGCCGCCGCGTTCCTCGCACTCGGGGTCCTCGGTGTTCCACGGCTCCAGGACGCTCACCCAGGTGGCGTCGGAGCGGTCGAAGCGGCGGACGAGCTCGCGGCGGTCCGGGTCGCACAGCGCCCAGCGGTCCAGCAGCAGGAGGCCGGGTGCGGCGGCGTCGCCGCCGATGATCGACTCGACCTCCTCGTCGAACTCGTGCACGGTCGGCTGGAACCCCAACTGCCGCGCCAGCCGCACCGCGTGCTGCGCGATCGGCGACCCGGCCGGCCGGTACGGGTGCCAGTCGGTGCGCCGGGCGCCGTAGAAGTCGGGGTTGCGGTCGGCCGGCAGCTCGCCCTGGTGGTAGGCGAGCACCGAGATACGCAACTGCTTCGTCGGCGCGGTGACGTTGAACGCGCTGGGCAGCCCGTTGAAGTCGAGGCGCCGCCCGACCGGGATCACCGTCTCCTCGGCCACCTGCACGATCCGCGCGGCCAGCCGGTGCACGGCCAGCTCGTAGGCGGAGCGGAAGTAGCTGAGCTTCATCAGCGCGTACAGGCCCTCGGTGGCGTAGTCCGGCCCGAAACTCGCGTGGTTGAACTGCAGTTCACCGGCCACCCCGGGCAGCCGGTAGCGGCTCATCGGCGCCCAGAGCACCGGCACGATGCCACTGGTGCGCTCCGAGTCCATCGTCGCCGGGTACACCGGGCGGCGGGTGAAGGCGTGCCACTCCTGGCCGCACGGGACGCTGTTGAAGTACCGCGGCGAGTACAGCGGCACGAAGACCCGGCAGGTCGCCAGCTCGTCGGCCAGCCGCTCGGCCCACAACTCGCCCTGGTGCATGGACTCGTCCATGAAGCCGACGGGCACCCCGGCCGGCACCGTGGTCAGCTGCAGGACCGCCTCGCAGAGGTCCCGGTACAGCTGGCGCACCCAGTGGTTCGGGTCGCCGGCCCCGCGGGCGCCGGCCTTCGGGGTGTGCGCGTAGGAGAGGAAGAAGTACGGCCGGGCGTCGTCCTCGTCCCAGCCTCGGTCGTTCACACGCGCCTCCCCCGGGCCCGTCGGCAACCTGGTTCCCGCAGCCCCCGTGCGCGGGGCTTCAGTGTAGGAACGACTGACGCCCCAGGGGAATAGCACAACGACTCGCACGAATTGACATGACCGAAACGATGGCGGTCCGACGTGCGGTCGGCCGCGGTCGCGCTAGGACTTCTTGATCGTCGACAAGTCGATGATCTGGTCGGCGGGCGGCATCGTGACGGTGACGGGCGCGTCGTAGTCGGAGAAGTCCATCGTCACGCCGTCCGTGGCCCCCTCCAGGCGCATCGACTCGACCCGGACCGGTCGCGCCGGGCCCTCCACGGCGACGTACCCCCGGTAGCTTCCGCCGTCCTGCGAGCCCGAGAAGATCGCCACCGTCTTCTGCCCGTTCACCGTCTGGGCGCCGTCCGAGTTGACCAGCTTGTACCAGTCGCCGTCGCCGAACACCGGAGTGCCCTTCAGGTCGCAGAAGGACCCGACGACGGACAGGTCGTCGCCCGCTTTGGCCCGGATCCACCGGCCCTTGCCCAGCTCCGCCGCGGCGGCGCCGGCCAGCTTGGCGAGCAGTGCGGCGTCCTCCTTGACCAGGGTCTGTCCCGCGGTCCGCAGGATCTCGGCCTTGCCGTCCGCCCCGAAGTCGAACGTCCCCGCGCAGTCGCCGTTGGCCGCGGCCGACGCCGTGAAGGTGACCTTCTGGCCCCCTTCCACCGAACTCCCGGTGATCTTCACCGACTTCGCCCGGGCGAACTCCTTGTGCGCCTTCTCCAGGATCGTCCCGCCGGTCGCCGACTCCAGCCGCTCCGCGCTCGCGCTCGCGCTCGGACTGGCGCTCGCCGCACTCCCCGCCGTGTCGCCTCCCCCGCACGCGGCGACCGCACCCAGCGCGACCACGACGACACCCGCAACAGCAACCCGCTTGACGCTCACGCCGAACCCTTCGTGGAGTGACCAACCCCGCGGATCCTACGTCCCGGGCCCGCCGGGCCCGCGGGCGGGGCCCGGTCCGACGACATGGACATGCCCGACGACCGCGGGCGCGCAGGAAGTCGGCCGGACCGACTTCCTGCACACGGGCGGACGGGCGGACGGGGGCAGGCCCGGACGGGCGTGCCGCCTAGCGGTGCCGGCGGAGGAGGTGTTCGGCGAGGTCGACGGCCTCGCGGACCGGGACGAGGCGGCAGTCGGCGCCGCCGATGCGGCCGGTGGTGACCTGCCGGGCCTCCGCGAGGAAACGTTCACCCAGGGAGCCGAAGTGGAGGTCGTCCAGGTCGGGGGCCTTGAAGGTGATCCAGCCGTCCGGGCCCGCGCAGTGGTACTCGCGCAGCGGGACGTCCGGCATCCGCTGGTCGGCGAGGTGGAAGGCGGTGAAGCGGGACATCGGGACGCCGAGCATCAGCACCCGCGCGTCCAGGTCGTAGAGGCGCCCGAGGGGGGACGCGGGGCCCAGGTGGGAGGTGAGGGGGTGGTCGTGGGTGATCTCGCGGGCGTGCCGCCCGAGGGCGGCCCAGGAGGTCTGCGGGTGGCTGCTGCGCAGCGCGCCCGGGCGGGTGCGGACGGTCTCGGAGAGGGCCCCCATGGTCGTCGAGCAGGGCGTGGCGTCGGGGTCGAAGGGCGGCATCCGGGCCTGGTAGGCGGTCACCTCGGCCGGGGAGAGACCGGCGGTGGCGGCCTTGTGGATCCGCGAGGTGGCGGAGTTCTCGGGCGTGGCGGTGTAGGCGACCAGGGTGCCCCGGTCGCCGAGCACGTCGAGCAGGGCGTCCACCACGGTGTCGGCGCCGCCGTCCACCGGGCCGAGGGCCCGCAGGGAGGCCTGGACGTGCAGCACCGTGCCCGGGCGGACGCCGAGCCGGACGAGGTCGTGGACGAGTTTCCGGCGGGAGAGCGCGGCGGCGACGCTGCCGGCGCGGGATTCGGTCAGGATGACGGTTCCCCGGGGTTGGGCCCCGGGTGAGGGTGTCCCGAGGCGGGCTGGTGTGGTCAGGTGGCGGCGCGTTCCCGCCGGGCGCGGTCGGCGGCCCGTTCGGCGGCGGCGGGCAGCGGCACGGCGAGCCACGGGGTGACGGTCTCGCGCATGCCGTCGGCGAACCGCGAGCCGGCCGCGGTCAGCGATCCGGAGCCGGCCAGCCGCTCGACGGCTTCGGCGGTGTACCGCCGCCAGAGCGCGAACTCGCGCCGCGCCCGGTCGGCGGCCTCGCCCGGCAGACCGTCGTACGCGAGTGCGCGGGTTCCCCAGTACTCGGTGACGGCCAGGTGGGCGTAGGTGCCTTGGAAGAGCCCTTCGAGCGGCCGGGGGTCGGGCCGCCAGGGGGCGAGGTAGAGCGTAGCGTCGCCGCGGTCGAACAGGTCCAGCACGTCGAGGACGGCGCCGAGTTTCACGTGCTGGAACTCGTGGGCGAGCAGCAGGGCGAGGGTGGGTGCGGTGGCGGGCCGGGCGATGGCGACGGCACCGAAGGCCTGGCGGGCGGCCGAGCTGACGTCCCGTCCGGCCGGGCCGGGGCGCAGCGGGGTGACGGTGCCGAGGCCGGCCCGGACGCCGTCCGCGTAGCCGGGCAGGTCCCGGCCGAGCAGCTCCCAGGCCTCGCGCAGGGCGCCCGTCCAGTCGAGCAGTTCGGCGTCGGTGAGGCGGCCGGACACGGGGTGGTCGTGGCTGTCCCGCAGCGGGTCGACGTCCTCCAGCCGGACGGTCCACCCCCCGGCGAGCCGGACGGTCCGCAGCGGTTCGTCCAGCACCGTGCGCACCGTGCCGTCGGCCGCCCGCACGGTGAGGCCCTCGGCCGTGCCGGTGACGACCGCCTCCCCGGCGGGCAGCGCGATCCGTCCGAGGGTCGGCAGGTGCAGCCACCCGTCGCGCACCGGTACGGCGACGGAGTCCCCGCGGCCGGCCCGCACGGCGGCGGCCGCGGCGAGGGCGGCGAGCGGTCCGAGGTCGGTGCCGAGGTCCCCGGCGAGCCGGCGGGCGGCCCAGGCGCGGGCGTACGGGTGGGCGAGGACGGCGTCGACGGCGGCCGGGGCGGCCGTGTCGAGGGCGGCGAGCAGGGACCACGCCTCGCCCCGGGACTGCCCGGAGGCGTCCCAGGCGGCGGCCAGCATGGCCCGGGTGAGGGCGAGTTGGGAGCGGGTGAGGGCGCGCACGGTGTCCGCGCCGCCGTACCCCCGGGCGAGTTCGTCGAGTTGCGGCGGGGTGAGCGCGGTCGGCAGCACAGGTTCGCCGCTCTGCGCCGGCACCGCCGCCGGAGCGCCGTGGGCCGAGATGCCGTTGATCAGGGTCATGAGGTCCCCGCAGTAGACGGAGGGATGGTCGAAGCCGCCCCCCTCATCGTCGCTCCGGTAGCGGTGGGCGTACAGACCGCCTCCGCAGGAGCGCACGACGGGGCAGGCGCGGCACTGTGCGGCGAGCCCGGCGAGGCCGGACTGGCGGGCGGCGATGCCGGGGTGCCGGGCGAGGTCGTCGAGGCTGTGCTCGAAGACGTTGAGGCCGGTGGCGGGCGCGCCGTCGTAGGCGGTCTTCAGGCTGTCGGCCTGCTCGAAGGTCCCGTCCGTCTCCAGGACGGCCAGGTCGGAGGGTTCCAGCCCGAGGGACTCGGTGAGGCTGGAGAGGCCGCGCCGGGTGCGGTGGACGGATTCGAAGGTGCGCACGGCGAAGGGCCGGCCGCCGGTTTCCCACAGCCTGTGGACGGCGAGCAGCCAGTCGGCGTACGGGGTCCCCCCGAGGGCGGCGGGACGTTTCGGCGGCTCGTCCCAGGTCGCGTGCGGGAGCAGGAAGTCGACCGCGGGGGGTTCCAGTGCGGCCAGCGCGCCGTACACGGCGACCGGGTCGTTCTCCACGTCGACGGTGCACAGCAGCCCGGCGTAGAGGTGCCGGTAGGCGGGTTCGCGCAGCAGCGCGACGGCCCGCAGGACCTGCGGGTGGCTGCTGCGCCCGTCGGCGAAGCGCCGGTGGCGGTCGTTGGCGGCCTTGTCGCCGTCCAGGGAGATGCCGACCTTGACGCCCGTCTCGGCGAACAGGTCGCAGAAGGCGCGGCTGAGCAGCACGCCGTTGGTGTGGATGCGGGCGTCGAGGACGCATCCGGGCGGGAGCGCCGAGCGGAGCGTCGTGACGGCACGGCGGAGCCGTTCCGGGCCGGCGAGCAGGGGCTCTCCCCCGTGCAGGACGACCCGGACGACGGGCAGCCGGTGGGTGGCCGCGTGCTCGCCGATGCGTTCGGCGGCCTTGGCCAGGATCTCGTCACCGACGACCTTGGGTCGGCTGCGCCAGCTGCTGTCGGCGTGCTCGTAGACGTAGCAGTGGTCGCATGCGAGGTCGCACCGGCTGTGCATCTTGATCACGAATTGCGTGAGGGGCAGCGGAATTCGCGTCGTCATGGATCTGGTTCGGTCGAAGCTCGGTCTGGGATCCCGTTCGGGTCTACGGAGCAGGTCAGATCGACGAGTTGAAGGCCGCGACCGGTACGAGACCGGAGTCCGCGCCGGGGAGCGCGCGGCGCAGCTGGTCGGCAATCTCCTCCGCGCCCAGTGCGGCCAGATCAGCGAGGGAGAGGCGCTCCGGGGCTTCCTGAGGGTCAGTCAGGTTGCCGGCCGGCAGGGTGCTGGTTACCGCTGTCATATTCGTTTCCTTATGCACGGTTAGGCACGGCCGAGGGTGGGAAGAGAAACCACCCAAGATTGAGTGGCACCACGATAAGGCTCCGGCGCACCCGAAGACGGCGCATCGAGGTCTCAACTTCGCTTCCCCTGCCGCTCCGCGCCCTGCGGGAGCCTCCACAACCCCAAAAATTCACCCGTTCAGCGGTCGCGCGCTTCGCCCTGGCGCGCGCCGAAGCGCGTCCGCCAGGCCGGCCCGCCACCCCGCACCGCCGCCGCGGAGCGACCGGCGCACGCCCCGGGCGGGCGACCACCACCCACGGCCACCACCGCGGCCGCGACACCCGCCGCCGGCACCGCGGCCGCCCCGCCCGGGCCCGCCGCCCGCCCGGGCTCAGCCGGCGACCCCCAGGGCACCCGCCGCCCGCGCCAGCTCGGCCGTGAACTCCGTTCCGTCGGGCGTCAGTTCACCACTCCCCAGGAGCGTACCCGCGGCCGCGACGGTGTGCGCCCGCCAGCAGTCGAACTCCCGCCGCGCCCGGGCCCGGTCGCCCTCCCCCGAGCCCGCCTCGGCGCACCAGAAGTCCGCGACCCCCAGGTGGGCGTACGTCCCCTGCAGCAGCGCGCCGACCGGGCGCAGGTCGGGCCGCCAGGGGGCGTGGTAGACGGCCGCGCCGTTGGGCCGGTGCAGCGGCACCAGGTCGAGCAGGGCACCGAGTTGGACGTGCAGGAACTCGTGCACCAGGGCCAGCGCCAGCAGCACCGGATCGCCCGGCAGCGAGGCCGCCACCCCGCCGTAGGCCCGCCGGGCGGCGGCACTGACCGCCGCCCCGCCCGGGGCCGGGCGCAACGGCACGATCACCCCCACGCAGGCCGCGACGGCCCGCGCGTACCCGGGGTGCCGGCGCACCAGGATCCGCCAGGCCCGTTCCAACTGATCCTCCCAGAGAGCGAGTTCCGCCGCTCCGAGCGGACCGGCCGGCGGCCGCCCGTAGTCCACCCGGCGCGGCCCGGCGTGGTCGATCACCGGGCTCCAGCCCAGCCCGTCGCACTCCAGCGCGAGCGCGGGGCCCGACCCGGCCCGGAGGAACGCGGCCAGCCCGTCCAGCGGAACGCGTTCCCCGGCGGCGAGGCCGCGCAGGCAGTCCGCCGCCCAGGCGTCCAACTCGGGCCGCAGCAGCACCTCCTCCCACCGCGCCCGGTCGGCCCGCTGCAGCTCCCGCACCTCGCCGTACGCCGCGCGGTAGCCCTCGTCGTCCGGAGCGGCCCGCCGCAGCGCCAGCAGCAGCAGTGCCCGCTTGCTCAACTGCCCGGCACGCAGCGGTCGGACGGCCTCCGCTCCGCCGCGGGCGGCCGCGATCGCCCGGAACGTCGCCCGGTCCAGCCCGTGGCGGGGCAGCCCGTCCGCCCCGCGCGCGCCCGGCACTCCGGCCGCCACCGCCTCGTCCGTACCCGCCACCGGTCGTCCTTCCGCTAGGTCTGCTGGGTCCGCTGGGCCCGCTGGGCCCGTCGGGCCCTCGCCCCGGCCGCTCCGGCCAGGTCCGCCCGCAGTCTCCCCGCGATGTGGCGGATCAGCCGGTCCAGGTCCGCGCAGTACACGGACGGGTGAGTGAAGCCCCCGCCGGCGCCCCCTGCCGCACCCCCTCCGACGCCCACTGCCGCACCGCCCGCGCCGCCGCCCCCGCCCGCACCGCCGCCGCCCCCGGCCGCGTACCGGTGCGCGTAGAGCCCCCCGCCGCAGACCCGGGCCAGCGGGCAGCCGGCGCAGACCGGGCCGAGCCCGGCGAGCCCCCGCTGACGGGCCCGGAACGCCGGGTGCGCCGCCGCCTCGGTGAAGCCGTGCCGCCGGACGTCCAGGCCCGTCCCGGCGGCCCCGTCGAAGGCCACCTTGAGGCTGTCCGCCTGCTCGATCGTGCCGTCCGCCTCGACCACGACGAGGTCGACCGGCGCCAGGCCGACCGCCTCGCTGGCCGCCCGGCCGCCGAGCAGCAGCACGGCCAGTTCCTCGAACAGCCGCACGCCGGTCTCCCGCCGGGGGGCGCCGTACCAGCGGTCGAAGGCCGCGATCAGCCACTCCCCGTAGGGCGCGGGCTCCGTACCGGAGGGCGGCGCGGAGGGCGGCTCCCGCCGCACCCCGGCCGGCTGGGCGGCCCAGGTCGCGTGCGGCAGCAGCAGGTCGAGCCGGGGCGGCGCGAACTCCAGCAGCGCCTCGTAGGTGGCCACCGGGTCGGCCCGCAGGTCGACGACGCAGAGCAGTCCGGCGAACAGCTCCCGGTGCTCGGCCGAGCCGAGCAGCCGCACCGCCTCGGCCGTGCGGTCCCAGCTGCCCCGGCCGGAGGGCAGCAGCCGGTGCCGGTCGTGGTCGGCCCGGGTGCCGTCGAGCGACACCCCGACCGCGACCCGGTACCGGTGCAGCACGTCGAGCAGCGCGGGCTCGTCCAGCAGCCGCAGCCCGTTGGTCTGCAGGCTGAACCGGATCCGCGGCCCGGCCGCGGCCAACTCCCCCAGCAGGGCGTCCAGGTGGCCCGCGCCGACGAGCAGCGGCTCGCCGCCGTGCAGCACCACGGCGACCTCGTCGAGCCCGTGCTCGGCCGCGTGCTCGGCGATCCGCCGGGCGGTCCGGCGGACCGTCGGCAGCGCCATCCGCCGCGGCCGGTCGCGCCAACCCTGGTCCGCGGCCTCGTACATGTAGCAGTAGTCGCAGGCCAGGTTGCACCGGCTGTGGATCTTCAGCAGGAACTGCCGGAACGGCACCATGCGGGTGAGCCTAGGTCCTCTCCCCCGGATTCGCCGGATCCGGCGGGGATCCGCACGAGGGGGCCCGGCGCCGGGCCCCCGGCACCGGACCGGCCGTCACACGTGCGGGGGTTCGACGTCGGAGTCGAGCCGGTGCCCGGCCTTCACCGCCACCGTCGTCGGGTGCTCCTCCCCGAGGGTCACCCGGGCCCGGCGGATGCAGTCCGCGCGCAGCTCGGCGGCCCGTTCGGTCAGCCCGACCGCGGCCAGGGACAACGAGAGGTTGGAGTTGATCCCGATGGAGTCGTAGTGGTCGGGGCCGAGGGTCGCCGTCATCAGCGGTGCCGCCTCCTGCTCCACGGCGAGGGCCGCCTCGGTCTCCCCGGCCAGGGCGAGGTCGTTGGCGTGGTTCATCATCGCGATCGGGATGTAGAGGTGGTGGTCGCCGAGGACGGTGCGGAACTGCGCCAGGGTCCGCCCGGACAGCTCGCGGGCCTCGGTGGCCCGGCCGGCCAGCCGCAGGTAGACCGAGAGGTTGTTGGCGCCGGCGAGCGTCACCGGGTGGTTCTCGCCCAGGTAGTCGCGGTAGCGGGCGAGGGCCCGTTCGGCGAGCGGGATGGCCCGGTCGGTGTCGCCGAGGGCGTTGAGGTCGCTGGCCAGGTTGGTGGCGGCGGCGAGGGTGTCGGGGTGTTCGGCGCCGTTGATGTCCAGGTAGCGCTGGTAGATGTCCTCGTCGATCTCCAGGGCCTCGTTGTAGCGGCCGGCCCGGCGCAGTGCCACCGCGAGGTTCTTGCGGGCGCGCAGGGTGTCGGTGTGGGCGTCGCCGATGGTCTGCTGGTAGATCCGGACGGTCTCCTCCAGCAGGTCCAGCGCCTCCCGGAGCCGGCCGGTCTCGCGCAGGTCGCGGGCGTAGTTGCTGGCCGAGGAGAGGGCGTAGAGGCTGTGCGCGCCGAGGGCGTCGCGCTGCTGGAGGTAGTTGCTGCGGTGGCGTTCGAGGGCGGCCCGGCGGTCGCCGGCCAGGTAGTCGGAGACGGCCAGGTTGTTGGTGATCATCAGGGTGCGCGGGTGGTCCGGGCCGAGGGTGCGCCGGGCGGCGTCCAGGGTGCGCCGGTCCAGCGCCCGGGCCTCGTCGTAGCGGCCGAGGAAGCGCAGGTCGGCGCCGAGGCTGTTGGCGACGGCGAGGGTGTGCGAGTGCTCGGGGCCGAGGGTGGCGGTGAACCGCTCCAGGATGTCGCGGTCCATCTCGTACGCCTCCTGGAGGGCACCCTGGGAGCGGCGGATGTTGCTCAGCTGGGTCCGCAGCATGAGGGTCTGGGCGTCGTTGTCGGCGTCGAAGCCGGGGCCGCCGTAGCCGTCCCGGCGCCAGTGCTCGAGGGTGCGTTCGGCGAGCTCCCGGCCGGACTCGTGCAGGCTGCGCTTCCACTGGTAGCGGACCGAGTCGATGATCCACTGCCGGACGTCCTCGTCGGCGCTGTCGACGGCGCCGGACGGCCAGAGGTGGGGCAGGAGTTCGGCGTACTCGGACCAGTTGGCGGGGACGTCCGGGTCGCCGGGGTTGGCGGTGGCCAGCGCGGCGTGCACGACGGCGCGCAGTTCGGCCCGGCGCTCCTCCTCGACCTGGTCCCGGAGCACCGCCTGGACCAGCCGGTGCACGGTGATGGTCTCGCTGCCCTGGTCGGTGCGGGCGAGCCCGAACCGGTTGATGGCGCGCAGGAACTCGCCGATCGCGAGCTTGTCGCGGGGCGCGCGCGGGGGCAGCCGCAGGGCCCGGGTGACGGCCCGGCTGTAGAGCAGCCGCATCGGGATGGCGTCGGGCCCGAAGAAGGCGCAGATCTCCAGGATCTGGGCGGCCGGGGCGTTCATCCGGCGCAGTTCCTCGACCGAGATGCGCCAGGTCGCGGCGGCGGAGTGCGGGTAGTCGGCGGTGCGCAGCCGGGTGCGTTCGAGCATCTCGGTGAGCTCTTCGTCGAGCAGTTCCAGGTAGGTGGCGATCGGCATCGACGTCTCCTGGAGCCAGACCGCGGCCTGGCCGACGGCGAGCGGCAGGTCGCCGAGCCGCTGCGCGACCTGGTCGGCGTCCTCCGGGGAGAGGCCGCCGTTGAAGCGGCGCAGCAGCCGGACGCTCTCCTCCCGGAGGAAGACGTCGACCTCGACGAGACCGGCGTGCCGGGCCCAGCCCTGGTTGCGGGAGGTGATCAGCACGTGCCCGCCGGAGGAACCGGCCGGCTGCCAGGGCGCGAGCTCCTCCGGGGTGCCGGCGTTGTCGAAGACGAGCAGCCAGCGCCGGTAGGGGTGGCCGCGGCGCAGCGCGTCGAGCACCGCCGCCGCGGTGTGGGCGACGTCGTCGCTGCTCGGCACGCCGAGCCGGGGGGCGAGTTCGGCGAGCTTCTGCGGGATGTTGGCGGGCTCCTCGGCGGGCACCCACCAGACCACGTCGTAGGCGGCCTTGAAGCGGTGCGCGTACTCCGCGGCGATCTGCGACTTGCCGGCGCCGCCGAAGCCGTAGAGGACCTGGCTGAGCACCGCGGCGGGGCCGCCGGTGAAGCGGTTGCGGAGGAGTTCGAGCAGCTTGCCGCGGCCGATGAAGGAGGCGTTGCGCGAAGGCGCCTCCTGGACCTGCGGGGCGGTCCCGGGGAAGCGGGCGGGGGCGGCGAACTCACCGCTGTCGGAGTCGCCCTGGCGGGTGCCGCCGGGGGGCGGGCCGAGCTCGCCGTAGAGCTGGGACTCGGCGGCCACGGCCGAGGAGCGGACCAGGTCGGGCGCGGCCTGGCCGACGAACGGGCGGGGCACCGGCTCGTCCGAGTCCTGCAGTCGCAGGGCGACCAGCGCCGGTGAGCCGGAGGCGAGTTCGCGTCCGTTCAGCAGCTGCCAGACCTCGGTGGCGCGGGCGAGCGCGGTGTACTCGGGCGAGAGCAGGGCGAGCAGCCGGCCCTGGCCGTCGAGCGGCCCGGTGACCTCCGGCGGCCGGTTGCCGGTGTACGGATCGGCCGCGTTGTGCAGCGAGGCCTGGTAGCCGAAGCGGGTGAGGGTGCCGGCCGCCCACTCGGCCCACATCCGGTCCTCGGGCGCGTAGCTGACGAACACCTGGCGGGGCACCGCGCGGGCGGAGCGCAGGTAGGCGCCGTAGAGCCGGCGGCGGGTCTCGGAGGTGAGCGGTCGCAGGGTGCGGACCCGCCCGTCGGTGATCCACCCGGCCAGCCGTTCGAAGGCGTTGAGCAGGCTGCGGGCCTCCTGCGGGCGGTCGGCGACGGTGGCGGGCACCTCCTCGTAGGCGTAGAAGGGCTTGTACGGCACCTCGACGTCGGCCCAGTAGCCGGCCCGCCGGTCGGCGCTCAGCCAGCGGCCGAGGTAGGGCGCGAAGGACTCCCGGGCGTAGTCGCGGCCGGCCTCCAGGCGCTCCTGCTCGGCGTCCTCGACCCGCATCGGCACCGGCAGGACCCGGATGGCCCGTTCCTCGGCCTCGGCGATGGCGCGGGCGGCGTCGACGCCGCCGCGGATGTTCTGGGCGCTGAAGGTGAAGCAGTCGACGACGGTGTCGGGCATCAGGACGGTGCAGATGCCGGAGGTGTCGCTGACGCCGGTGCGGCTGTCGATGAGCACGTAGTCGTAGCCGCGCGCCCAGCGTTCGCGCAGTTCGCGCAGGAACTCGCCGCCGCGGATGTCCCGGCCGTGGTAGAAGCTGCGCCAGTTGAAGCTGGTGACGGCGGCGGCGTAGGCGGCGTTCTGCCGGCCTGCGGGCAGGAAGTCGAGCCGCCCGCCCGGGGGCAGGTCGAGGGCGAGGCCGCAGATGTAGCCGTCCAGCCGGCCGGGTTCGTCCAGCCAGGCCGCCGGGGGCAGGCCGGTCGGTCCGAGGGCGGAGGGCAGGGCCTGCCGGACGTAGGAGCGCAGCAGGTCGATCAGGCCCTCGGTTGAGTGCAGTTCGGGGTCGACCAGCAGCGGGTGGTAGTAGCGGTGGAGGCCGGGCGCCTCCAGGTCCCAGTCGACGACCAGCACCCGCAGGCCCCGGCTGGCGAGGATCCAGCCGACGTTGGCCAGGGCCATGGTCCGGCCGGTGCCGCCCTTGAAGGAGTAGAACGTGACGACCGATCCCGGTCCGCCGCGCTCCCGCTCTGCACCGGGCTCAGTGATCATCGTCCTGGTCTCCCCTCAGCGGCTCCGCCTCGTCCTGGTTGCGGCGCGGTCTGGGCACGTCGTCCCGGCCCGGGAGCGGGTCGGGTCGGGCGATCGGGTCGTGGCGCGGGCCCCGCGGGGCGGGCGGGGCGGACAGCCCGGGCATCGCCGGGCCGCTCCCGCCGTCGGGGCCGAGGCCGAACGCGGCTCCGCCGCCATCGTCCTCCCAATCGAAGTTGTCGTCCATGAGCTTGTTCTGGGCGACCGTCACCATGATGGTGAGGTCGGTGTCGAAACTCTCCCGGTTCACTTTGACCCGGAACAAGTGCTCCGGGTCGCTCCGGCGCAGCCAGTTGCGGCGGAACACGCCGCGCACGCCGGCCCACAGCGCGTCGTGCTCCGGCCCGTCGCCCGGGTCGCCGCTGCCGTCGGGGACCATCACGCCGGTGACCGGGTGGTTGTGGTCGTCGTACTCGCGCAGCGCGGAGCGGTAGCGGTCGGCGGCGGCCACCCACGGGTCCACCAGCAGGACGCTGACCTGGCTGTCCTCACGGGCCTGGTCGAGCTTCTCGCCGAGGCCGGCGCCGATCTCCTCCAGGGTGGTGGTGTGCCCGGCCGCGGTGATCACCTGCTGGGCGCGAGCGGCCAGGGAGGGCCGGACGGGCGGGTGGTAGGGCGCCCAGTGCCAGGGCTTGGCCCCGTACCAGCCGCCGGCGTACGAGCCGCCCGCGGCGTCGGAGGCCTGGCCGGCGGCGATGAAGAGCCGGACCATCCCGGGGCTGGGCGCCGGCTCGATGGGGGCGGGCCCGGGGAAGTAGCCGCGCACGGCGCCGAGGTCGAAGTCGGCGAGTTCGGTGAGCCGCCGCGCGGCCGCGGCCCGGACGCGTTCGGCGACCACCCGGACTACCTGGAGGTAGGCGTCGCCCTGCGGCCCGGTGCGCAGCAGGGCGCGCAGCCCGTAGCGGGCGTAGGCCTCGCCCATGTCCGGCTGGGCCCACTGGATCTTGGTGACCTCCTCGGCCAGCTCCCCGGGCGCGACGGGCTCCCAGAGCACCGGGACGAGGGCCGGGATCAGCTCGCCGTGCTCCTCCTGGTGGCGCCGGACCCTGCCGCGGAAGGCGGTCCACTCCTTGCCGCAGTAGAGGCTGGCGAAGTAGGCGGGGGAGTAGAGCGCGACCATGGTCCGGCTGCGGCCGAGCATCCGGGCCAGCTGCTGGGCCCACTCGTCGCCGAGGCGCAGCTGTTCGGTGTCGCGGTAGGCGATCTCGTCGGCCCGGGCGGCCGACTCGATCCGGCCGAGTTCGTCCCTCAGGTCGTTGAAGAACTGGTCGACGAAGGCGTCCTCGGCCTCGTAGTCGCGACGCGCGTAGCTGAAGAAGAAGTAGGGCTTCCGCTGGTCCTGCTGATGCTCCGACACCTTTTCCCCCCGGGCCCGACGGTGCCTCGACGGCGCTGGTTTGATACCCAGCATGTCGTGAACTCCACCAACCTCGCGGGAAGTTGTCGAACTCCGCGGGCCACCTGGGGTTTAACCGGCGGTCAGCCGCCGGTCGGGTCAGCGGTCGAGGGCCGACTGAAAGGCGGCGAGCGGCTCGGCGCCGGGGGTCAGGGCGTCCGCGACCACCCGGCGCAGCAGGTCGCCGAGGACGGTCTCGGGCAGGGCGTCGAGTTCGTCGAGCGGCAGGGCGGCGACGTCGACCAGGTCCGAGCCGAGTCCAGCGGCGGTTTCCGTACCGGTGACGCCCATCAGTCCCTCACTCGATCGTGCCGGCACAGCGGGCTGCCGGCCGGAAGAGCCTCGACCCGGGCACCGCGCGACGGGCAGCACATTGTTACACATCGGGCATGACGGGTCATCAGTTCCGTGGTGACGCCGCGCGCCGGGAGCGCCGGACGGGCCGGGCGCCGGGATGCGGGATGCAAGATGCGGGATGCGGGATGGGCCGGACGGGCCGGACGAGCCGGGGCGCCGACGGACCGGGAGGTCGCCCTACGGGCAGAGCCGCTCGACCCGCCACCCGGTGGGGGCCGTCGGCTCGGCGAGGTAGCGCAGCCTGTCGTGCAGCCGGTTCTCCCGGCCCTGCCAGAACTCGACGCTCTCCGGCACCACCCGGTAGCCGCCCCAGAACGGCGGCACCGGCACGCCCTCGCCCTCCGGGTAGCGGCGCTCCAGTTCGGCGTAGCGCTGTTCGAGGACCTCGCGGCTGCCGACCGGGCTGGACTGCTCGCTGGCCCAGGCGCCGAGCTGGGAGCCGTGCGGCCGGGTGCGGAAGTAGGCGGCGGTCTCGTCCCGCCCGACCTTCTCCACCCGGCCCTGGACGATCACCTGGCGGGCCAGCGCGACCCACGGGAAGAGCAGTGCGGCGTGCGGGTTGGCGGCGAGCTCGGCGCCCTTGCGGGAGCCGTAGTTGGTGAAGAACACGAAGCCGCGCAGGTCGTACCCCTTGAGCAGGACGGTGCGCGAGCTGGGCCGCCCCGCGGCGTCGGCGGTGGAGAGCACCATGGCGTTGGGCTCGACCAGTCCGGCGTCGTCGGCCTCGTGGAACCAGCGGGTGAACTGGCCGATCGGCTCTGGCGCGAGCTGCTCCTCGACCAGGCCCTCGTGGGTGTAGTGCTTGCGCATCACGGTGAGGTCCGGGCCGGGGCGGGCCTCGTCGGCCAGGATCCGGGTGGCGGGGCTCTGGGGCGTCGACTGGGCGCGTTCCGGGGTCTGCACGTCAACATCATCCCGTACGACAAGCAACCGGCACCGCTACCTCCGGACAAACCGCGGTGGGAGATAAGGTGTCTCGCCACCGCTTGACCGCCCGTCGTACGGTGAATTGTCCGGAACCAGACGTTTGGCTCCGGAGATTTCCCGGGCACGACCGACCCTCGGCGGAAAAGTCAAGCGGGCCCATGGGCAACATCACCGCGGTGGTGTATGGCGCAATGCACCCCGTGCCTGTCACTCTGGCACCGAGTGCCAACCACCATTCGGTCACTGGCGTGCCCGCCCCACCACGGCGGAGCGCCGATCGCAGAACTGAAGGAGCCGTCGCATGTCCGACTTCGTACCCGGACTTGAGGGAGTCGTCGCGTTCGAGAGCGAGATCGCCGAACCCGACCGTGAAGGCGGCGCCCTGCGGTACCGCGGTGTCGACATCGACGACCTGGTGGGTCACGTCTCCTTCGGCCACGTCTGGGGCCTGCTGGTGGACGGCAAGTTCAACCCCGGCCTGCCGGCCGCCGAGCCCTTCCCGATCCCCGTCCACTCCGGTGACATCCGGGTCGACGTGCAGTCCGCGCTCGCCATGCTCGCCCCGGTCTGGGGCCTCAAGCCGCTGCTGGACATCTCCGCCGAGCAGGCCCGCGACGACCTCGCCCGGGCCGCCGTGATGGCACTGTCCTACGTGGCCCAGTCGGCCCGCGGCCAGGGCCTGCCGATGGTCCCGCAGAGCGAGATCGACAAGGCCGAGACGGTCGTCGAGCGCTTCATGATCCGCTGGCGGGGCGAGCCGGACCCGAAGCACGTCAAGGCCATCGACGCCTACTGGACGTCCGCCGCCGAGCACGGCATGAACGCCTCCACCTTCACCGCCCGCGTCATCGCCTCCACCGGCGCCGACGTCGCGGCCGCCCTGTCCGGTGCGGTCGGCGCGATGTCCGGCCCGCTGCACGGCGGTGCGCCGTCCCGCGTGCTCGGCATGATCGAGGAGATCGAGCGCACCGGCGACGCCACCGCCTGGGTCAAGAACGCGCTGGACCGCGGCGAGCGCCTGATGGGCTTCGGCCACCGCGTCTACCGCGCCGAGGACCCGCGCGCCCGCGTGCTGCGCCGCACCGCCAAGGAGCTCGGCGCGCCGCGCTTCGAGGTCGCCGAGGCGCTGGAGAAGGCCGCGCTGGAGGAGCTGCACAACCGCCGCCCGGACCGCGTGCTGGCCACCAACGTCGAGTTCTGGGCCGCCATCATGCTGGACTTCGCCGAGGTCCCGGCGCACATGTTCACCTCGATGTTCACCTGCGCGCGCACCGCCGGCTGGTCGGCGCACATCCTGGAGCAGAAGCGCACGGGCCGGCTCGTGCGCCCCGCCGCGCGCTACATCGGCCCCGGCCCGCGCCGCCCCGAGGAGATCGAGGGCTGGGGCGCCATCGCCCACTGAGTCGACCGGCCGCACACCGGTCGACCGCCTGCGCACCGCCTCTGAACAGCGGGTCCGGCCTCCGCCGGGCCCGCTGTCCGCACGTCGGGGGGCAGCGAAGATCACAATCTCAGGAGGCGGACGACCGTACCCCGGGCCGGTTCCCGGCCGGTAGGCTGCGCGCGTGGCTCAGATCCAGATCCCCGCTGACATCAAGCCCGCAGACGGCCGTTTCGGCTGCGGACCGTCCAAGGTGCGCCCCGAGGCCCTGAGTGCCCTCGCCGCCACCCAGACCTCGCTGCTCGGCACCTCCCACCGCCAGGCCCCGGTCAAGAACCTGGTCAAGCGCGTGCGCGAGGGCGTGAGCAGCCTCTTCTCGCTCCCCGAGGACTACCAGGTCGTCCTCGGCAACGGCGGCTCCACCGCCTTCTGGGACATCGCCGCCTTCGGCCTGGTGCGGGAGAAGTCCCAGCACCTGGACTTCGGCGAGTTCTCCTCCAAGTTCGCCTCCTCGGTGAAGGCCGCGCCCTGGCTCGCCGAGCCGACCGTGATCAAGACCGCCCCGGGCACCCACCCGCTGCCGGTCGCCGAGGCCGGCGTGGACGTCTACGGCCTCACCCACAACGAGACCTCGACCGGCGTCGCGATGCCGATCAAGCGCCCGGTGGGCACCGACGAGGGCTCGCTCGTCCTGGTGGACGCCACCTCGGGCGCCGGCGGCCTGCCGGTGGACATCACCGAGACCGACGTCTACTACTTCGCGCCGCAGAAGTCCTTCGCCTCCGAGGGCGGCCTCTGGCTGGCCGCGTTCTCCCCGGCCGCCCTGGAGCGCGCCGCCGAGATCGCCGGCTCCGGCCGCTACATCCCGCCGTTCTTCGACCTGCCGACGGCCATCGACAACTCGTCGAAGGACCAGACGTACAACACCCCGGCGATCGCCACCCTGTTCCTGCTGGCCGACCAGCTGGAGTGGCTGAACGGCAACGGCGGGCTGGACTGGGCCGTCGCCCGGACGGCCGACTCCTCGTCCCGGCTGTACTCGTGGGCCGAGAAGTCCTCCTACGCCACCCCGTTCGTGGCCAACCCGGCCGAGCGCTCCCAGGTGGTCGGCACCATCGACTTCGACGAGTCGGTGGACGCCGCCGCGGTCGCCAAGGCACTGCGTGCCAACGGCATCGTGGACACCGAGCCGTACCGCAAGCTCGGCCGCAACCAGCTGCGCATCGCGATGTTCCCGGCCATCGACCCGGCCGACGTCGAGGCGCTCACCGCCTGCATCGACCACGTGGTCGAGCAGCTCTGACGGGCTCCACGCACGGCTGAGGGCCACCGCCCGGCGGGCGGTGGCCCTCAGCCGTCCCCGGGCGGCCCCGGGGGCGTCCGGGGGCGCCCTAGCGGCCGGACAGCGAGCTGATCAGCACGACGACCAGCAGCAGCACCAGGGTGCCGGTCACGATACGCATACGAGTCTTGGGATCCACGGTCAACGAGGGTACCTCCGGCCCACACCCGTCCGGACGCCGAGGCCGGTCCGCTCCCCCGCCGCCGGGCCCGCGGAGCGCCGCCGGGCCCGCCCGCGGGGCGGTTCAGCACCAGTCCGCCAGCGGCCAGGAGCGCAGCGTGGTGTAGCGCGCCCCGCCGCCGTCCGGGTCGCTGCGCACCAGGTGCAGTTCGGCGGCCTCCCACTCCGGCCCCCGGTAGTCGGCCAGCACGGCCGCCAGGGCGTCCAGCTCGGCCGCCGTGACCCGCTGGACGGCCCGCCGGTGGCCGCGCGAGGAGCCCGCCCGGGCCAGGGTCAGGTGCGGGTGGAAGGCCTCGGCACCGGCCGCCCCGGCCACCTCGGCGACAGCCCCGGAGACGGCCTCCGCGAGCCGGCCCAGCGCCCTGGCCTGCCCCTCCACCCCGACCCAGAGCACCCGGTCGCCGAACCGACCCGCCCCGGACAGCCGCAGCCGGTGCACCGGGTGGACCTCGGCGACCCCGGCCAGGCCGGCCTCCAGCTCCGGCACCCGCTCGGGCGCCACCTCGCCGAGGAACGCCAGGGTCAGGTGCCACCCGTCGACGGCGGTCCAGCGCAGCCGGTCCGCCCCCGGCAGCCCTCGCAGCGGCTCGACCGCGGCGGCGAGCCCCCGCAGCGCCCGGTCCGGCGGGTGCACCGCCACGAACAGCCTCATGCCGCCATCCTCCCCCGCGCCGCCGCGCCCCCGCTTTCCCGCGGGAGGCCGTCCGGGTTAGAACGTCCCATGACCGATTCCCTTGGCGTGACGATCCGCACCGGCGGCCCCGACGACATCCCGGACGTGCTCGCCCTGCTCGACGGCGCCGTCGCCTGGCTGGCCGGCCAGGGCCGCACCGGCCAGTGGGGCGACCAGCCCTTCAGCACCGTCCCGGCCCGGGCCGGGCACGTCGCCCGGTACGGCGCGGAGCCGTTCCTGATCCGGCTCGCCGTGGACGGCGAGGGCCGCACGGTCGGCTCCTGCGTGCTCTCCGAGGAGCGCGGGCCGCACGTCCCGCCGGCGGACGAGCCCGAGCTGTTCATCCGCAACCTGGTCACCGACCGCAGCCGCAAGGGCTCGGGGATCGGCGCCGCGCTGATCGCCGACGCCGTGGCGCAGGCCCGCCGGCGCGGCCTCGGCCTGCTGCGGGTGGACTGCTACGCGGGCGCGGACCGCAAGCTGGTCGGCCGCTACCGCGCGCTCGGCTTCACCGAGACCGAGGGCTTCGAGGTCGCGCAGGGGGACGGCGTCTGGCCCGGCCAGGTCCTCGCCATCCGGCTGTGACCGCGGGGCCCCGGGGGCACTCCCCCGGGGCCCGGCGGCCCGTCAGCAGGCGGCGGCCAGCTGGGACTTGCTGGTGGTGCCGGTGCGCGGCACGAAGGCCACCACCCGCCCGCCGCGGCCCGGGTGCAGGTCGAGGCGCAGCCGCAGGTCGGCGCTGCGGGCGAGCACCAGTCCGACCACGCCGGCGGCCAGCGCGGACACCAGTCCGCAGGCCAGCAGGCCCAGCCGGGGCCCGTACGAGGCGGTCACCCAGCCGACGACCGGGGCGCCGATCGGCGTGCCACCGGTGAAGACCAGCACCAGCAGCCCCATCACCCGGCCGCGCATCGCCGGGTCGGTGCCCAGCTGCAGCGCGGAGTTGACGGAGGTGTTGAAGCTGAGCCCGAACACCCCGATCAGGGTGAGCAGCACCGCGAAGGTCCAGTAGTCGGGCGCGAACGCGGCGACCACCTCCAGCGTGCCGAAGGCCAGCGCGGCCCCCACCAGCCGGCGCAGCCGGGGTGCGCCGCGGCGGGCCGCGAGCAGCGCGCCGGCCAGCGAACCGACCGCCATCGCGGTGTTCAGCAGGCCGTACTGCCCGGCGCCCACCTTGAAGGTGTCGTGGGCGAAACCGGAGAGCAGCGTCGGGAAGTTGAAGCCGAAGGTGCCGATGAAGCCGGCCAGGACCATCGGCCAGAGCAGCTCTGGCCGCTCCTTCACGTACCGCAGCCCCTCCTTCAACTGCCCCTTCTCACGCGCGATCGGCGCGGTCGGGCGCAGTTCGGACTCGCGCATGGCGAGCAGCCCGCCGATCACGGCGGCGAAGGACAGCGCGTTGACGGCGAACGCCCAGCCGCTGCCGACCGCGGCGATCAGCAGGCCCGCCACGGCGGGGCCGACCAGGCGCGCGGTCTGGAAGTTGGCGGCGTTCAGGCTGACCGCGTTGGAGAGGTCCTTGGGGCCGACCATCTCGGAGACGAAGGCCTGCCGGGTGGGGTTGTCGACCACCGTGACCAGGCCGAGCAGCAGCGCGAAGGCGTACACGTAGTACGGCGTCACGACGCCGCCGATGGTCAGGACGGCCAGGCCGGCGGCGAGCAGGCCCATCGCGCCCTGGGTGTAGACCAGCAGCCGGCGCTTGGGCATCCGGTCGGCGAGCACGCCGCCGAACAGGCCGAGCAGCAGCATCGGCAGGAACTGCATGGCGGTGGTGATGCCGACGGCGAGCGGGCTGCCGGTGAGGCTGAGCACCAGCCAGTCCTGGGCGATCCGCTGCATCCAGGTGCCGGTGTTGGACACCACCTGGCCGGCGAAGTAGTAGCGGTAGTTGCGGACGCGCAGGGAGGAGAACATCCCCCCGGGCCGGGTGAAGCGGGCTCCGGTGGGGGACGTGGCCGCGTGGCTGCGGCCGGGAGCGGCGGGGTCGTCCGCCGCGGTGCGTTCGTCGGGGTCGTCGTCGCCGCTGCCGGGCAGCCCCGTGGGGGCGGGTGCCTGGAGGTCGGCGGCCGCGGCACCGGCCGCGGTGGGGTCGGTGGTCACGTCGTCGGTGCGGACGGCGGCGGCGCTGGCTGCGGCCGGCGGTGTCAAGGTGGTCTCCCCTCGCGGCGCGGCGGCCCTGGCGAAGGCCGTCGCGCTCCTGGTTTCGGTGGTCGGTCCTGCGGTGATGCGGTGCTCCTTCTTCTTCCGGCCGGCTCGCCGGAGTGGGTGTGCCTAGAGGTGTGCGAGCTTGTAGAGCACGGGCGCGGCCTCGCGGAGGACGGCCCATTCCTCCTCGTCGAGCCCTTCGGCGAGCTCGGCGAGCCAGACGTTGCGCCGGCGGCGGCTCTCCGCGAGGATCGCCTCCGCCTGCTCGGTGCTGCTGACGACCACCTGGCGGCGGTCCTCGGGGTGCGGCTCGCGCCGCACCAGCCCCTTCTCCTCCAGCATCGCGACGATCCTGGTCATCGACGGGGGCTGCACGTGCTCCTTCCGGGCGAGCTCACCCGGTGTGGCCTTCCCGCACCGGGCGAGGGTGCCCAGCACCCCCATCTCGGTGGGGCTCAGCGACTCCTCCACCCTCTGGTGTTTGAGTCGACGGGAGAGGCGCATCGTGGACGACCGCAGCTGGTTGACCGCTGCGAGGTCCTGCTCGGACATCTCGGGCATGTCCTTAGCCTATCTCATTACTCTCGCTAAGGAAAATTGGTTCCCGCCCGCCCCGCCCGCCCCGCCCGCCCCGGCGGCCCCGGTTCCCGACACCGCCGCACGCACCGCGGCACCCCCCACCCGGCGGCCCCGCGCCGCCCTCTCCCGCACGCACCGCCGCGCCGGAAGATCGCCCCGGTGCGATGCTGGTCGTAGGCCACGATCCGACGCGCCGCCGGGTGCCCGCTCCCCCTTCCGCAAGGGCCGACACCACTCCCAGAAGGGCCGACCACACATGTCCGACCTCGTCACCGAGCAGAACGACACCGGCTTCGCCCGGCTCGCCATGGTCACCATCGACTGCGCCGACCCGGTCGCGCTGGCCGCGTTCTACGGCGAGCTGCTCGGCTGGGAGACCCGGCACTCGGACGAGCACTTCGCGATCCTGGACAACCCCGAGGGCGGCAGCCCGCTCGGCTTCGGCCGGGTCACCGACTACCGCCCGGAGCCGTGGACGGAGCCGGACGGCAGCAAGCACTTCCACCTCGACTTCTACGTGGACGACCTCGACGAGGCCACCGCGAAGGCGCTGGAGCTCGGCGCGACCGAGCCGACGTACCAGCACGGCCGGACGCTCAAGGTGCTGATCGACCCGGCCGGCCACCCGTTCGGGCTAGCCCCCCTGGAGTAACGCACCAACCGGCCCGGGGGCCGTGCGCAGGCGGTGTCAGGGCTTGGTGCCAAGATCATGCAGACCGCGTAAAGGCCCATCCTGACCTGCGATTTCACGAAAACCCCGAACATTGTGCCGCCGCCGGGCAGTGGCTACTGTCCCCGTTGTCAGGGGCACCACACGCCCAGGTCTCCCCACGGCGGAGCCCTCGTCCTCCCGCGCCCACCCGCGCGTTCCACCGGCCGACCCGTTCCGGCCCACCGCCTCCGCCCGAGCCCTGGCGCCCGCATCCCCTCATCCCTCCAGGGAGCTCTCTTGGGTGAGATCCACCATGCCGACCACGGCTGGGTGACACCGGCGGTCTCGTACTTCATCGCCTGCGTGGGCGCCTTCGTCGCGCTGCGCAGCGCCCGTTGGGCCCTCGTCTCGCAGGGCCGCACCCGCGCGGTCTGGCTGCTCTTCGCCTCCAGCTCGCTCGGGGCCGGCATCTGGTCCATGCACTTCATCGCGATGCTCGGTTTCTCCGTCAGCGGGGTCGAGATCCGCTACCGGCCCGGGCTCACCGTGCTCAGCCTCGTGGTCGCCGTCGCCGTCGTCGGCGTCGGGCTGTTCACCGTCGGGTACAGCCGCAGGCCCGTCCTGTCGCTGCTGGCCGGCGGCCTGACCACCGGGCTCGGCGTCGCCGCCATGCACTACCTGGGCATGGCGGCGATGGTCCTGCCCGGCCACCTCGGCTACGACCACGTCACCGTCGGACTCTCCGTCGGGATCGCGGTGTTCGCCGCGACGGCGGCGCTCTGGGCCGCCCTGAACATCCGCGGCACGCTCGCCGTCCTGGCGGCCGCGCCGGTGATGGGCGTGGCGGTCTGCGCGATGCACTACACCGGCATGGCGGCGCTCTCGGTGCGACTGGACCCGGCGCAGTCCGTCCAGAGCGGGGTGATGGCGCTCCAGTTCATCTTCCCGCTGGGCGTCGGGCTCGGCTGCTACGTCTTCTTCGGCTCGCTGGCCTTCGCGGTCTCCCCCAGCCGCGCCTCCTCGCAGCCCCTGCTGGCCGGACCGGCGGCCCCGCTGGTGCCGCGGCAGCGGCGGCCGCTGAACCGGGTCGGCGCCCAGCGCTGAACCCCCGGCGCGGCGGCGCCCGGCCGGGTCCCCCACCCCGGCCGGGCGCCGCCGCGCGATGACCCCGGCTACTCCGGACGGCCGAGCAGTCCGGTCAGGTGCGCCGGCGTGGCCACCGGGCAGACCTTGTGCACGAAGTCCCGCCGCAGCGCGTGGTACGGCTCGCCGGCCCGGTAGAAGTTGGCGTGCATCCGCCGCAGTTCCTCCGCCCGGTACTCGGCCAGCGGCTTCGCCTCCTCGTCGGCGGCCCGGCGGCGCTTCTTCTCCACCAGTCGCCCGGCGAGCTCGGGCGAGCCGCCGAGCCGGGCGGCCTCGCGGGCCACCCAGCGACGGAAGGCCGCGGCGTCCCCGCCGCGGGTGCGGTCCACCAGCCCGATCCGGCGGGCCTGTTCGGCGCCGACCGGCAGCGCCTCCGTGGTGAGCCGCTCGGCCCGCTCGGCGCCGACCCGGGCGGGCAGGGTGTACGTCCAGTACTCGGAGCCGTACAGGCCCATCAGCCGGTAGTGCGGGTTGAGCACCGCCGACTCCCGGCACCACACCTCGTCCGCGGCGAGCGCCAGCATCAGGCCGCCGGCCGCCGCGTTCCCGGCCAGTGCGGCGACGGTGAGCTTGTCGGTGGTGGTGAGGACCGCGTGGACGAGGTCGTCCATCGCGTTGATGTTCTCCCAGGACTCCAGCGCCGGGAAGGACGCGCCCTCGATGACGTTGAGGTGGATCCCGTTGGAGTAGAAGTCCCGGGGCGCGCCGAGCACCAGCACCGAGGTGGGCCGGTCGGCCGCCTCCACGTAGGCGGCGAGCAGCCGGCGGCACTGCCCGGTGTCCATCGCACCGCCGGCGTGGGCGAACTCCAGGAAGCCGACGTCGCCCTCCTCGCGGTAGCGCAGCTCCGACCAGGTGTCCCGGCGGGCCGCCGACGACGGGCTCACCGGCACCTCGCGGACCCGGTGCAGCCGGTCGGCGAGCACCGTCGCGGCCGGCAGCTTGAAGGTGGCCGGGCCGCCGGGGGTGCGGCGCGGGCGCAGCTGCGGGATCCACACCGCGCCGTCCGTGGTGGCCCGGCAGATCGCGCCGTCGCGGGTGGCGAGCACGGCGCCGGGCACCGGGCCGCGCAGCTCGTCCTCGGGGTGGCCGCCGTGCAGGAAGTACTCGCGGCCGTACAGCTCGTCGAGCACACCGGGCTGGGAGTCGGCGGCCCGCAGCTTGCGCAGCACCGTCGCGGTGTCGTCCGCGGCCCAGTCGATCCGCCGGTCCCCCTGCCGGAGCGGCGGCCGCAGCCTCCCGTGGACGTCCGGCCGGCCGTAGTCGAGCGGTTCGGGGGTGAACAGCCCGCCCTGGAAGCGCTGGACGGCGAGCAGGACGGCCTCGACGGCGGCGTCGGCGACCTCGCCGCGGTACAGCTCGCTCTTGCCGCAGGCGGTGACGGGGAACTCGACGGACGCCCAGACGTCACCGGCGTCCATCTCCTCGACGGCCTGCAGGACGGTCACGCCCCAGCGCTCCGCCCCCTCGGTGATCGCCCAGTCGAGCGAGGAGGGGCCGCGGTCGCCCTGCGGGCCGGGGTGCACGATCAGGACGGTCCGGGTGGACCAGATGTCCTCCGGCACGGCCTTGGTGAGCATCGGGCAGACGATGAGCTCGGGGTCGGTGTCGGCCACCGCCGCCCGCATCCGCTCCTCGTCGAGGGCGAGTCGGACGGCCACCCGGTGGCCGCGCTCGCGCAGCTCGGTGTGGACGCGCTGGGTCAGGCTGTTGAACGCGCTGGTGATCAGGAGAATGCGCAAGAAGGGCCTCCGGGCAGGACTGGGGGTCGCGCGGAGGCGATGAAACCAGGGCATGGACACGTAATGATTACGTTCCGCGGCTCCCCGCCCGACCCTCACGCACCCCGCACACCTGTGCCCCCGGGATGGTCCCTGCTTCGCCGGATCTCCCCAGCCCCTCCCCCGAGTTGAAGCCTCCCGGCTACCTCGGGAACGCCCGGCGGGCCCGCCAGGTGGTGTGCTCGCGGGACACCGCGTCCTCCGCCTCGGCGGCCAGCCGGGCCCAGCGCGCCTCGGCGTCCGGCGCCCGCAGGTCGAGGTCGGAGAGCTGGTTGCCGACGTTCTCCAGCTCGCGCGCGGCCAGCTGGTAGGCGGCGGCCAGCGGGCGCAGCTGCTTGAGCTGCGTCCAGGCGATGACGGCGGCCGCCGCGGCCGAACTGGCCCCGAACACGTGCACCTGGAGGGCTCCGGTCGCCTGGGCGATGGCCGCCGCCGCACCGATGATGATCAGCGCGGCGATGCCCAGCCCCCAGGACACCGCCTGCGTCTCGCACGCCTCGGCCCGGGCGCGGTACCAGGTGCGCTGCCCCTCCACCCGGGTGCGCAGGTAGAGCGTGCGGCGGGCGGTCAGGCTCCCGGCCCGCACCCGCCGCATCTCCTCGGTGATCTCCGGGACGGTGCCGGGCGGCACGATCTCCGGGTCCTCGAAGGCCCGCAGCACGTCCTCGAGCTGGAGCAGGTAGCCGCGGTCGACGTCCGCGGAGTCCGCCCCGCCGTCGAACGGCCGGGCCCGGACGGTGTACTTCCAGGCCAGCGTCTTGACCGACTCGGCCGCCGCCCTGGCCTCGTACCACCGCCCCTGCGGGTTGCCGCGGCGCAGCCGCGACCAGAAGTAGCCGGCGATCAGGAAGGCGGCCACCGAGAACAGTGGCGTGATGTCGCTGTCGCCCTTGTGGTCCGGGCCGGGGAACGAGCCGATCACGGCCGCGATCACCAGCATCGCGATCAGTCCGCGGTACCAGCGCAGCGTCTCGCGCTGGCCGTCCAGCGAAGCCTTGTCCGCCGTCCAGAACAGGTCCGGCAGCAGCTTCGCCTCGTCCCCCCCGGGCGGATCCTGTTGCACCATCGGTCGCGTCCCCTCCCCGTGTCCGTCCAGGCAGTATTCCCACCGCCAACTGCCCTCAACAGTCGCCTTTTTGACATTGTGCGAGCCGGTCGTTGCCCGCACCCCGCGACACCGGTAGAACCGGTTACATGCCGCTGCACTGGAAGCTCGTCATCGACTGCGCCGACCCGAACCGGCTCGCCGCCTTCTGGGCCGCCGCCCTCGACTACGCCCTCGAGGAGCACACCGCCCTGATCACCCGGCTGCTCGACGCCGGGGCCGTCGCCCCGGACGCCGTCACCGAGGTCGACGGCCACCCCGCCTGGCGCTCCCTCGCCGCCGTCCGCCACCCCGACGACCCGTACGACCCCGCGACCGGCACCGGTCTCGGCCGCCGCGTGCTCTTCCAGGCCGTCCCCGAGCCCAAGCAGGGCAAGAACCGCCTCCACCTCGACGTCCACCCGGGCCAGGGCGAGCGCGCGTCCACCGTCGCCCGTCTGAGCGCGCTCGGCGCCACCGTCCTGCGCGACGTCGAGGAACCGGGCGGCGCCTGGACGGTCATGGCCGACATCGAGGGCAACGAGTTCTGCGTGCACTGACCCGGCCACCCGCCCCGGCGGGAAGTCAGTCGGCGGATCCGGCCGGCACGACCCAGCGAGCGGGCTGCCCGGTGATCGACGCGATCATGTCGTAGTCGCCGTCGTAGTGCAGCACCGTGACCCCGTGCCGCTCGGCCGTGGCGGCGATCAGCATGTCGGCCATCGACAGGGCGCGGTGGTGGCCCCGGAACAGCGCACGACGCTGGACGTCCTTCGCCCGGTCCCAGACCTCGTCGGTGCACGGCAGGTAGTCGAAACCCCTGAGCAGGTGGCTCAGCCGGTCCGCCTCCGCCGCGCTCCGGGCGCTGTGCAGCACCTCCATCTCGACCGCCGCGCTGACCGCCAGGAGCGCGCGCTGCGAGAGGTCGTCGAGAACCGGCCGCACCGTCGGCTTCCCCCAGCGTGCCAGGGCCGACTTGTCGATCAGGTAGCGCTCCCGGGTCACGCCGCAGCCGACTCGCCCGGCTCGGCGAGGAGGTCGAACTCCCCACTGGCGATGGCGTCGGCGAGCTCTATCCGGCGGGCCAGCTTCACGGCCTCCAGCAGCGCCGCATTGACCGTGGCGACCTTGGTGGTCGTGCCGAACAGGCGCTGCGCCTCGGCCAGGAGGTCGTCGTCGAGGTCGATCACCGTACGCGTCATGGCCGTTCCTCCCTGGGGCGACAACAGAAAAACGATATCAGCCGCGGCGCCTTCGCGATATCGAACGGCCCCGCGCTCCACGGGGAGCACGGGGCCGCGGGCGTACCGGAGCCGTCAGAGCAGGCCGAGCGCCGGCATCAGGTAGTAGAAGGCGAACACCGCCGCGACCGCGTACATCGGGACGGGCACGCTGCGGCCCCGGCCGGCCGCCAGCCGCAGGATGCAGAAGGCGATGAACCCGAAGCCGATGCCGTTGGTGATCGAGTAGGTGAAGGGCATCATCACGATGGTCAGGAAGGCCGGGATCGCGATGGTGTAGTCCGCCCAGTCGATCTCCTGGACGGAGTTCGCCAGGATCAGGAAGCCGACGGTGACCAGGGCCGGGGTGGCGGCCTGGGCCGGGACCATGGTGGCGAGCGGGGTGAGGAAGAGCGCCACCGCGAACAGCAGGCCGGTGACGATCGAGGCGAAGCCGGTGCGGGCGCCCTCGCCGACTCCGGCGGTGGACTCGACGAAGCAGGTGTTGGCGGAGGAGGAGGTGGCGCCGCCGGCCGCGGTGGCGATGCCGTCGACCATCAGGATCCGGTTGATGCCCGGCAGGTCGCCCTTCTCGTCGAGCAGGTGCGCCTCGTCGGCGACGCCGAGGATGGTGCCCATCGCGTCGAAGAAGCAGGACATCAGCACGGTGAAGACGAACAGCACGCCGGTCAGCACGCCGACCTTGCCGAAGCCTCCGAACAGGCTGACCTGGCCGACCAGGCCGAAGTCCGGGGCGGCGACCGGGTTGCCGGGCCAGGCCGGGACGGTCAGGCCCCAGCTGAGCGCCGGGACGTCCGCGAACTTGTCGATCACCACGGCGAGCACGGTGCTCGCGACGATGCTGATCAGGATCGCGCCGGGCACCTTGCGGACGACCAGCACCAGGGTGAGCACCAGGCCGAACACGAAGACCAGCACCGGCCAGCCGAGCAGGTGGCCGGTGGCGCCGAGCTGCAGCGGGACGGTGGTGTGCGCGGCGTCCGGGATGCGGCTGACGAAGCCGGAGTCGACCAGCCCGACGAGGGTGATGAACAGGCCGATGCCGATCGCGATGGCCTTGCGCAGGCCGAGCGGCACCGCGTTCATGACCCGCTCGCGCAGACCGGTGGCGACCAGCAGCATGATCGCGAAGCCGGCCAGCACGACCATGCCCATGGCGTCCGGCCAGGTCATCCTGGGGGCGAGCTGGAGCGCCACGATGGTGTTGACGCCGAGGCCGGCGGCCAGTCCGATCGGGACGTTGCCGATCACGCCCATCAGCAGGGTGGTGAGGGCGGCGGTGAGGGCGGTGGCGGTGACCAGCTGGGCGCTGTCCAGGTGGGCCCCGGTCATGTCCGTGGCGCTGGCCAGGATGATCGGGTTGAGCACCAGGATGTAGGCCATGGTGAAGAAGGTGGCCACGCCGCCGCGGATCTCCCGCGGCAGGGTGGAGCCGCGCTCGCTGATCCGGAAGAAGCGGTCCAGGACGCCGGTGGGGGGATTCGGCTTGCTGGAGGAGGGGTCGGGCGACTCGGTGGCCGGCTGGACCACAGGCATGCGTGCGTCCTCTGTGGGGGAGCTGAGGAGGGGGAGAACGCCCGTGGCGACGGTGGCCGGGCGCGGAACTTCAAGTATGGTTTCCCGATCGCACACGCGCTATCTTCGCGCGTAGAACGACACTTGGGGCAGGAATCCGCGGAGATCCGGCGCGCCGGCCGCCGGGAATCCGGTGCGCGCGGCACGGATCCGGCGAGCGCCCGGCACGGATCCGGCGGGTGCCGGGCACGGATCCGCCGACCGCCCGGCGAGCGGCTCCCCGTCCCGGGGCGGCCGACCACCCGCCGCACCGTACGCTAGGCCCCATGCCCAAGACGCCGCTGCACCCCTCGCCCCCTCCGCTGGAGGCCAACGACGTCGCCATCGTCGGCGGTGGCACGGTGCTGTGGTTCGTCGCCTTCCTGGCCCTCGTCCCCTTCCAGGGCACCCTCTCCGACCACGGCCACGGCACCTGGCCGTGGATCTGCCTGTCCGGGGGCCTGCTCGGCCTGATCGGCCTCTGGTACTGCCGCGCCCGCCGGGACGCGATCGCCCGCGACCGCGCCGCCGCGGCCGCCGCGGGGGCGGGCGGGGACGGCGGCCAGGACCCGGCCACCCAGTCGGACTGAATAGTCCTTTAGTAGCACGCATCGGACATAAGGCACCCGTAGAGTCGGTGCCATGACGCAGCCTGCCCACTCCTCGGAAGAGCAGCCCGCGGACGGCGCCCGCCCCGACGGTGCGCACCCGCTCGGCCTGCTGCCCGGCCGACGCGGCGGCCTGACCGCCGCCGAGGTCGCCGAGCGCGTCGCGCGGGGCCAGGTCAACGACGTTCCCGTCCGGTCCAGCCGCTCCACCAAGGAGATCGTCCGGGCGAACGTCTTCACCCGCTTCAACGCGATCATCGGCGTGATGTTCGGGATCATCCTGGTCGTCGGTCCGATCCAGGACGGTCTGTTCGGCCTGGTCATCGTCGCCAACACGGCGATCGGCATCGTCCAGGAGCTGCGCGCGAAGAAGACCCTGGACAGCCTGGCCCTGATCGGCGAGGCCCGCCCCCAGGTGCGCCGCGACGGCGCCGTCGAGCAGATCGCCGTCGGCGGGATCGTGCTCGACGACACCGTGCTGCTGGGCATCGGCGACAAGGTCATCGTCGACGGCGAGGTCACCGAGGCGGACGGCCTGGAGATCGACGAGTCGCTGCTCACCGGCGAGCCCGACCCGGTCCTCAAGCAGCCCGGCGACCAGGTGATGTCCGGCAGCTTCGTGGTGGCCGGGGCGGGCGCGTTCACCGCCACCAAGGTCGGCCGCGAGGCGTACGCCGCACAGCTCGCCGAGGAGGCCAGCCGGTTCACCCTGGTCAAGTCGGAGCTGCGCAGCGGCATCGACAGCATCCTGCGGTTCATCACCTACCTGCTGATCCCCACCGCCATCGGTCTGATCATCAGCCAGCTGGCCGTCGAGGGCCGCGACTGGCGCGAGGCGGTGCGCCGGATGGTGGCCGGCATCGTCCCGATGGTCCCCGAGGGCCTCGTCCTGCTGACCTCGGTCGCCTTCGCGATCGGCGTGGTCCGGCTCGGCCGCAAGCAGTGCCTGGTCCAGGAGCTCCCCGCGATCGAGGGCCTGGCCCGGGTGGACACCGTCTGCCTCGACAAGACCGGCACCCTCACCGAGGGCGGCATGGACGTCGTCGACCTGCGGATCCTCTCCGACGGCGCTCCCGGAACGCCCGCCCCGGCCGCCGTCGAGCACGCGCTCGGCGTGATGGCCGGCGCCGACGCCCGCCCCAACCCCTCCATGCAGGCCGTCATCGACGCCTACGGGCGCGGCGACGACGGCCGGGGGGACGGCTGGCGGGTGATCGAGGCGATGCCGTTCTCCTCCGCCCGCAAGTGGAGCGGCGTGCAGCTGCTGGAACCGCACGGCGGCGAGGCCAGCTGGCTGCTCGGCGCCCCGGACGTCCTGCTGCCCGCCGGGCACCCCGCGCTCGCCGAGGTCGACGAGCTCGGGGCCAGGGGCCTGCGGGTGCTGCTGCTCGGCCGCTCACCGGCCCCGCTCGACTCCCCGGACCCGGCGGCCGGGCTCGTCCCGCTCGCCCTGGTGGTGCTCCAGCAGCGGCTGCGCCACGACGCGGCCGACACCCTGCGCTACTTCGAGGGCCAGCGGGTCCAGGCCAAGGTCATCTCCGGCGACGCGGCCGTCGCGGTCGGCGCGGTCGCCGCCCACCTCGGCCTGCCCGGCGCCGACCACCCGCTGGACGCCCGGACCCTGCCCACCGAGCCGGAGGCCCTCGCGGACACCGCCGAGCGGACCACCGTCTTCGGCCGGGTCACCCCGCAGCAGAAGCGCCAGCTGGTCGGCGCCCTGCAGTCCCGCGGCCACACCGTGGCGATGACCGGCGACGGCGTCAACGACGTGCTCGCGCTCAAGGACGCCGACATCGGCGTGGCCATGGGCACCGGCAGCGACGCCACCCGGGCCGTCGCCCAGATCGTGCTGCTGAACGACTCCTTCGCCACCCTGCCCTCGGTGGTCGCCGAGGGCCGCCGGGTGATCGGCAACATCGAGCGGGTCGCCGGCCTGTTCCTGGTCAAGACGGTCTACTCGGTGCTGCTGGCGCTGCTGGTGATCTTCACCCACTCGCCGTACCCGTTCCTGCCCCGGCACTCCACCGTGCTCTCCACGCTCACCATCGGTGTGCCGGCCTTCTTCCTCGCCCTCGCACCCAACAACGAACGGGCCCGCACCGGCTTCGTCCGGCGCGTGCTCAGGCTCGCCGTCCCCGGCGGCGTCATCGCCGGGACGGGCACCTTCGTCGCCTACTCGCTGGCCCGTGCCGACCACGCCACCGACCTCAAGGCCGACACCAGCGTGGCCACCCTGACGCTCTTCCTGATCGCCCTCTGGGTGCTCGCCATCGTCGCCCGCCCGTACAACTGGTGGCGGCTGCTGCTGATCGGCTGCATGGGCGGCGCCTTCGCCCTGGTCCTGCTGGTGCCCTGGCTGTCGGACTTCTTCCAGCTCTCCCTGGTCGGCACCCGGGACCCGTGGATCGGCGTCGGCGTCGCCCTGGTCTGCGGGGTGCTCCTGGAGATCACCTGGCACTTCGTGCAGCGCCGGGCGGACGACTGACCGGCGCGGGGCCGGACCGGCCCGCCCCACGACCGGGACCGGACCGGACCGGGCGGCCGCCCCGCCTGCTCAGCCGGCCCCGCCCGGTCAGTCCGGTCAGCCCGTTCGGCCCGGTCAGCCCTCGAAGTCCCGCGCCGCCGACAGCTCGTAGGCCCGGTCCGGCTCGCTGAGCGCGGCCAGCACCTCGAAGCGGCGGTGCCACTGCCCGACCGACCAGGCCAGCCCGGCCGCCAGGCCCTCCGGGGTGGCCGCGTGCAGCAGTCCGGGCACCGGCGGGAGCTCGAACTCGTCGTCCTCGTCGGCGGCCTCGGCCGTGTCCGGGTCGTACGGCGCCTCCGGCGCGTCCGCCCCGGTGTCCCAGCGCCAGTCCACCGCGGCCTCGGCGCCGTCCGGCCCGACCACCAGCAGCTCCTCGTGCTCCTCGTAGGCGACCGGGCAGCCGGGGAGCAGCTCCCGCACCACCGCGGGCACCCGGTGCAGCGTCCCCTCCGAGAGCACCCGCCCGCCGGCCACCTCGCTGGCGAGCGAGACGTGCAGCCGCTCGGCCAGGTCGGCGGCGAGCGCCGGGGCGACCGGCAGCAGCGGGTAGCCGTGCAGCAGCTGGACCAGGTCGGGGGCGTCCGCGACGACCGCCTCGGTGGCGTCGACGATCACCGTGTGGGCCGGGCGGCGGCCGGTGTCCCGGTCCAGCGGTGGCAGCGCCCGCACCACGTCCAGCGGTTCGATCCGCTCCGCGTCGACCCGGGCCAGCGCACTGTGCACGCCGTGCAGTTGGCGGTGCCCGATCTCGGACGCCGGGTCGGTGAGCCGGTCCAGCACCTCGTCGGGGCCGTGCGGCTCGGCCAGCAGCGCCGCCAGCGTGGTGCGCACGCCCAGCGCGTGCAGGAACTGCTCGTCCAGCGTGGTGCGGGCCTCGTCGTAGAGGCCGCGCAGCAGCGGGTCGGCCCCCGCGGCGCGCAGCCCGGCGGGCTCGCGTCCGTCGAGCACCGGGTGGTCGCGCAGCCACCAGGCGGTGTAGGGCGGCAGGTCGGCGTAGGAGCCGTCGGGCAGCAGGGTGCGGACGGGGTTGACCACGGCGTCCCGGTACGGCGGGCGGGCGAGGGCGGCGAGCGCCTCGGGCCACGCGTCGTCGTCGACCAGGTCGAGGTCGCGCACGGCCAGCAGTTCGGCGGCCACCGGCGGCACGCCCACCGCGTCGTCGGCGTGCAGGGTCTCCAGCACCTCCTCGGCCCACTCGGCCAGGCCGTCGGGCGCCTCGTCGAGCAGTCCGGTGGGGTGGCCGCCGGCCGCGCGGTCGGCGGGGGCGGTGGGGTCGAGGCGCTCCAGGTCGTCCGGGTCGAGCACCACGTCCTCGGCGCGGACCAGCACGAAGTCGGCCAGCACGCCGACGGCGGTCAGCACCTCCGGGCCCCACCGGTCCAGCAGCTCGTCGTCCACCCAGCCGGCGTCCTCCTCCCGGGCGAGGGCGGCGAACGGGCTTCCGGGCAGGACGAGTTCACCGGCCCGGGCGGGCTCGCCCTCGTCGTCGAGCAGGGCCAGCCGGGCCAGCCAGGGGTGCTCGCCGGGGGCCGGGGCGGCGGCCCTGACCAGCGCCAGGACGGCGTCGGCGAGGTCCGCGGCGGCGTCCGGGTCGTCCTCGGCCAGGTCGTGCGAGCGGGCGACGGCGGCGCGCACCTCGGGGGTGTCGAGGACACCGGCCGGGGTGGCGGTGCCGGCGCCGAGCCGGGCCAGCAGCGGGTGGGCGGCCTCCGGGTGGGCCAGCCGCAGGTCGAGGGCGGCGAGCGCGCCGGCCAGCGACTCGGGGTAGCCGGGGAAGGCCGCCCAGTCCGCGTCCTCCGAGGGCAGCAGGACCCTCCGGGGGCCGGTGACGGTGCGGCCGTCGGCGAGCGGCACGGGCAGCGCGCCGAGCGCCTCCGGGTCGGCCGCGCCCAGCGCCGCGTACAGGTTGCGCCACCAGGCGGGCTCGCGGTCGAGGCCGCCGAGCTGGTCGACCACGTCGGCGAGCGGCACCCGGCGCACGTTCAGCACCCGCAGCTCGGTGCGGCGCTCCAGGCCGGCCGGCAGCAGCCCGGGGAAGATCGGCGCGAGCGCCTCGACCACCGAGCCGTCGGCGCCCTCCAGCAGGGTGGCGTCCCGCGGCCGCAGCGCGGGCGTGCCCTCCTCCACCGGGGCCGGGTGGGGCAGGAACGGGGTGCCGGGCAGCCGGGCGAGGACGGCCGCCCGCAGCGCGCTGTCGAGCGCGCCCCGGCCGAGCGGCCCGGGGACGAGTCCCAGCGAGCCGAGGTCGGCGCCGCGGGCCCGCAGCAGGTCGGCGTAGCTGTCGGCGGCGCGCTCGGTGAGGAAGTCGGCGAGCGGGCCGGCGGCCACGTGCCGGCGGGTGGAGTCCAGCGGGTAGGAGGCGATGAGCAGCGCGGGCAGGCCGATCGGCTCGTCGCTGGGGGTCGGGGCGTGCAGCACCGCGGCGATGCCGGGCGGCTGCGGGGTGCCGTCCGCGGCGACCGGCACGGCCCAGGTGACCGTCCAGTACGGGCGGGCGCGCTCCTCCGTCGGGCGGTCGGCGAGCAGTTCGGGGGCCAGGGTCCCGGTGGCGCCGGCGGTCTGCCAGACGGTCTGCCGCAGCCGGCCGCCCGCGTCGTCGGTGACGGTGACCTCGGTGACGCCGTCGGGGCGCGGCTCGGCGGCGGCCCGGGTGAGCGTCCGGGTGCCCTCCGGGGTCTCCACGACGACCTCGGCGAGGCCGGGCAGGGTCAGCAGCAGGGCGTCGTCGACGCCGGCCAGCAGACGGCGGGTCAGGTCCTCGGCGGCGGCGTCGCGCAGCGGCAGGACCACCACCGTGTCGTAGCCGTCCGGGGCCGGGCCCTCGGCCGCGAACGGCAGCCGCAGCAGCGGGACGTGGCCGTCCCGGCGGCGCAGTTCGTCGGCCAGCGCGGGCTGCGCGTCGGCCAGCGAGCGGGCCTCGCCGAGCGACCAGCGCACCCCGCCGGCGGCACCGAGCACGGCCGGCTCGTCGGTGACGGCGAGGACGGCGGCGAAGCCGACGCCGAACCGGCCGACGGCGGGTGCCTCGCCGCGCTTGGAGGAGGCGCGCAGGGTGGACAGCGACTCGACGGCGGCCGCGTCCAGCGGGGCCCCGGTGTTCGCGGCGGCCAGCACGCCGTCCGCGAGGGTGAGCCGCAGCCGGCCGGGACCGCGCCCGGCCCGGACCGCCGCGTCGGCGGCGTTCTGCGCCAACTCGACGACCAGGCGGTCGCGGTAGCCGCCGAGGGCGAGCTCCTCCTCGGCGTTGGCGTCCTCCCGGAACCGGGCCGGCGAGGCGGCCCAGGCGTCCAGCACCCGTCGGCGCAGCGCGGCGCTCCCGAAGGGGTCCGCGAGGTGCTCGTCCGTGCCGCTGCCGATGATCCGAGGTTCCACTGGACCCGCCGCCTTCCGCCGCCCTGTACTTCGTACGGGGGGCATTCTCCCCCGCCGCGCCCCCTGCTCCGGACCGCGCCCCCGCCCGCGCCGCCCGGTCCGGCCCGCGGGCCTCCCACCTCCGGAAACGGAGCGGCCCGCCCCACCGGTTCGGTGGGGCGGGCCGCGGACCGCGTGCTCAGGAGTGCCCGAGCTCCTCCGCCGGGGCGTCCGGCTCGACCGAGCCGGAGGCCCGGTCCGGGTGCAGCTGCAGCGGCTCGACCACCAGCTCGTCCAGGATCAGCTCGGACGGCGCCGGCGGGGCCGGGATGACGGCCGCCTCGGAGTGCCCGCCGCAGCCGTAGGCGAAGGAGACGATCTGGCCGTCGGCCGGGCCGAACTCGTTGCCGCACACGCCGAAGGCCTGACCGAGCGAGCCGCCGATCGGGATCAGGAAGCCGCAGCTGCCGCACGCGGCGGGCGCGGCCTGCGCCATCGGGGTCTGCGGGCCGTGGGCCTTCTCCCAGCGGTCGGCGGCCAGGTGCAGCCCGAGCCGGGAGAGCACCCGGCTGCGGCCCATGCCGAGCTCCTCGGCGACGGAGTTGATCTGCGCGCGGGCCGGCGCGGGCTGGATGCCCGGGTCGGTGACGACCAGGTCCTCCTCGGCCGCCAGGACGACCGCGGAGTTCGGCGCGGGCTCGTCCTCGCCGCTCCAGCCGGGCTCCAGACGGGCGTCGTCGGCGCCGGTCGGCAGCAGGTCGCCGGGGCCCATGTCGCCGGGGCGCAGCCGCTCGCTCCACGGCACCCACTCGGGGGCGAGGACGGCATCGGGGCCGGGCAGCAGCACGACCTCGTCGAGCGTGACGTTCTTGGCGCGCGGGGCGCGGGCGACGGTCACCGCCCAGTGCCAGCCGCGGTAGGCCGCGTCGAGGCACTCGAAGGTGTGGGTGACGACGCGCTCGGCGTCCGCCTGGGCACCGAGGTGCGGCCCGACGGTCTCCGGTCCGACGGCCTCCTCGGCTGCCTGACGGGCGAGTTCGACGGCGTCGGCACAGAGCCGGTCGGGGGTACGGCTTCGCATCGCAGCACTCACGGCGTCGATTCTCTCCCAGTTCTTCTGTCGCCCACGGCGTGTTGCCTGTCCCGTCGCGGCTCGGTAGTCCCTCGTCCATTCTGCGCGACCGGAGGCCGCCGCGGGTACCGGCCGCGCCGCCCGTCCGGGCCTGCAGGGGCCCTGGCGCCCGATGACCGGACCCTGGGCAGGCTACCCGTCGGTCGGTGCCGCGGCACAGTCCGGGGCGGTACCGGCCGTTCCGGAGAGCGTGCCGGGCCGCGCCGAACGGGGTCGAATCCCGCGTCACCACGGCGATTCTGGGGCAGGATGGGCAATGTGGCGGACGAGAACCCGTCGCAGCACCCACTGCGCGCCTCGCAGGCCGGCAGCCCCGACGAGGCGACCGCCGTGCCGCGACAGCAGCCCCAGGTCCTCGCTGCGGGCGAACCGCAGCCGGGGGGCCGTCCCGCGCCGCCCACCGCCGTCGTGAGCCTCCTGAAGACCGCTCCCGACCCCGGCCCCGGCCGGGGCGACGGGCCCGCCGGACACCCCGCGGACGACGCGGACGACACGGCGGTGCACACCCGGCACCTCACCGCCCTCGACGAGGACCTCGCCGAGGAGGCCGCCGAGCCGCACCGCAACCTGCTGGTCCGCACCGCCTCCGCGGCCGGCGCGCGCACCGGCCGGGTGGTGCACGGCACCGGCCGCCGGATCCGCAAGGCGACCTCCGCCGAGGGCGCCGGCGAGTCCGGCCTGGCGAAGCTGATCGAGCTGCACGCGCTGAACTCCTTCGGCGACATGCTGATCACCATCGCGCTGGCCTCGACCATCTTCTTCTCCGTGCCGACCGGCGAGGCCCGCGGCCGGGTCGCGCTCTACCTGCTGATCACGATGGCCCCGTTCGCAATCCTCGCCCCGGTGATCGGCCCGCTGCTGGACCGGCTGCCGCACGGCCGCCGGGCGGCGATGGCGATGTCGATGCTGGCCCGGGCGGTGCTGGCCTGGACGATGGCGGGGGTGATCGCGGGCGGCGGCCTGGCGCTGTACCCGGAGGCCCTGGGCGTGCTGGTGGCGTCCAAGGCCTACGGGGTGGTGCGCAGCGTCGTGGTGCCCCGGCTGCTGCCGAAGCAGCTGTCGCTCGTGAAGGCGAACTCCCGGGTCACCCTGGCCGGGCTGCTGGCCACCGGGGTGGCCGCCGGAGTGGGCGGCCTGCTGCACCTGATCGGGCCGGGCTGGCCGCTGCGCGGGGCCTTCCTGGTCTTCGTGATCGGCACCCTGATGGCCTTCCACCTGCCGCACGAGGTGGACTCGGCGAAGGGCGAGCAGCGGGCCGTCCTGCACGCCGAGGTCCACGGCGAGCACGCCCGGCCGGGAGCCAAGGCCCCGAAGGCCTCGCTGCGCACGGTCGGCCCGTCGGTGATCCTGGCGCTGCGGGCGATGTCGGCGCTGCGCTGGCTGGTCGGCTTCCTGGTGATGTTCCTGGCGTTCCTGCTGCGGGACGAGCCGATCGGCGGCCTGCAGCCGACGCTGGCGCTCGGCCTGGTGGCGCTCGCCGCGGGGACGGGCAACGCGCTGGGCTCGGTGCTGGGCTCCTGGCTGCGCACCCGCGGCCCGGAGGCGACGGTCACCGCGATGCTGCTGCTGGCGACCTGCGCCACCGCGGCGGCCGCGCTCTGGTACGGCGCGGTGACGGTGATCCTGGTCGCCGGCGTCGCCGGGGTGGCGGCCTCGCTGGGCAAGCTGGCGCTGGACGCGCTGATCCAGCGGGACGTCCCGGAGGCGGTGCGGACCTCGGCCTTCGCCCGTTCGGAGACGGTCCTGCAGCTGTCCTGGGTGGCGGGCGGCGCGGTCGGCATCGTGCTGCCGCTGAACGGGACGCTGGGGCTGTCGGTGGCCGCCGGGGTGGTCGGCCTGATGCTGCTGTGGACGGTCCACTCGCTCTTCCGGGTGGGCCTGCGCCGGCGCCCGGCGGCACCCCGGGTGGCGTGACCGGGCTCCGGGCAACACGCGGTGGCCGACCCCCGCGTAGCGTGATCGGCGAAGCCCGGTAGATTCTGACGCATGAGCCTCAATACCCGTGTCATCGCCGCCCTCGGCGCCGTCGTCGTGGTCGGTGTCGCCACGGTCGGCACCTCCGTCGCCATCGCGAGCGACCAGACCGAGCACAGCTCCCACCGCGCGACCATCACGGTCGGCAACTCCTCGATCGCCGCGGACCCGCTCTGCTTCAACGGCGGCAGCCCGATCACCGAGGACCTGCAGCAGGAGTGCCAGGACAAGGCCACCCAGGCCCTCAAGGACGGCACCCTGCCGACCTCCGACGTCGTGGTCAGCGACAACGTGGGCGTCGGCGTCTCCCCGAACGTGGCCGACCGCGGCTGGTGGGCCTTCACCAACGGCGGCTCGCAGGGCCAGGGCGGGCGCTACAGCCTGTTCTCGTACGCCAAGGGCGCGACCTACTCCGGCTCCCAGCAGGCCGCCAAGCTGCTGAACGCCTCCGGCAAGACCCTGGTCACCGTCGTCGAGGGCGACAAGAACTCGGACAACCCGGTCGCCGTCTGGTACTTCCAGCTGAACACCCAGGACAACTGACGGTCCTGCGATGACCGCGCACGCGCCCGCCGACGGGCGGAACGAGCAGTCGGGCCCCGGGCGGGCCCGGCTGCTCGTCGTCGTCGCGGTGCCCGCCGAGGCCGAGGCCGTCCTGCGCGGGCTGGGCGGCACGGCCGCCGCGCTGCCGCTGCCCGGCGGGGGCCTGCACCGCGCCCAGGACGCCCCGGTCGACGTGCTGGCCGGCGGGGTCGGCCCGGCGGCCTCCGCGGCCGCCACCGCCGCCGCGCTGGGGGCGCACGACTACGCCCTGGTCGTCTCCGCCGGCATCGCCGGCGGCTTCGCCCCGCACGCCCCGGTCGGCGCCACCGTGCTGGCTTCGGCGATCGTCGCCGCCGACCTCGGAGCCGAGACCGGGGACGGCTTCGCCGACGTCACCGAGCTCGGCTTCGGCACCGTCCGGCACACCCCTCCCGCGGCGGCCGTCGCCCGCGCCGCCGGGGCGCTGGGCGCCCTCACCGGCCCGGTGCTGACCGTCTCCACCGTCACCGGCAGCGCGCGGCGGGCCGCCGAACTGGCCGCCCGCCACCCGGGCGCCCTCGCCGAGGCGATGGAGGGCTTCGGCGTGGCCGAGGCCGCCGCCCGGCACGGCGTGCCGGTGCTGGAGCTGCGGACCGTCTCCAACCCGGTGGGCCCGCGCGACCGGGCCGCCTGGCGGATCGGCCAGGCCCTGGGCGCCCTGGAGGCGGCCTTCGCCGCGCTGCCCGTCACCGAACTGATCGAGGAGGCCGGCCGTGGCTGAACGGCTGAGCATCGCGTACTCGCCCTGCCCGAACGACACCTTCGTCTTCCACGCGTGGGCGCACGGCCTGGTGGCCGGCGCGGACGCCCCCGAGGTGACCTTCGCGGACATCGACGTCACCAACGGCCTGGCCGAACGCGGCGAACTGGACGTGCTGAAGATCAGCTACGGCGCGCTGCCCTGGGTCCTCGACGAGTACGCCCTGCTGCCCTGCGGCGGCGCGCTGGGGCGCGGCTGCGGCCCGCTGGTGCTCACCCGGCCCGGGACCGCCGCGCCGGCGGACCTCACCGGGAGGACCGTGGCGGTGCCGTCCGAGCGGTCCACCGCCTACCTGCTGTTCCGGCTCTGGGCGGCCGGGGCGGTGCCCGGCGGGTTCGGCGAGATCGTCGTCCTGCCGTTCCACGAGATCATGCCCGCCGTCCGGGACGGCCGGGTGGACGCCGGCCTGGTGATCCACGAGGCCCGCTTCACCTACCGGCAGTACGGGCTGCACAGCCTGGCCGACATGGGCGAGGCCTGGGAGCGGGAGACCGGGCTGCCGATCCCGCTCGGCGCGATCGTCGCGCGGCGCTCGCTGGGCGCCGAACGGCTGCGCGAGCTGGCCGGGACGATCCGCGCCTCCGTCCGGCAGGCCTGGGACGACCCGGCGGCCAGCCGCGGGTACGTGCTGGCGCACGCCCAGGAGATGGACCCGGCCGTCGCGGACCAGCACATCGGCCTCTACGTGAACGAGTTCACCGCGGACCTCGGCGAGGAGGGGTACGCGGCCGTGCGCGCGCTGCTCACCCGGGCCGCCGCGGAGGGGCTGGTGCCCCCGCTCGACCCGGGTGCGCTGGCGTTCTGAACCCGGCCGCCACGGCCGGGGCCCGCGGGCCTCAGACGTCGAACTGGTCGGCCACCGCGCGCAGCAGGCCGGCCAGCTTCTGGCCCGTCGGCTTGGCCGGGTAGCGGCCGTGCTGCAGGCCCGGCAGCACCGCGTCCAGCGTGGTGATCAGGTCCTGGACGATCGGCGCCATGTCGTCGGCGCTCTTGCGCTGGGCGGCGGCCACCGACGGCAGCGCCTCCAGCAGCTGCACGGCCATCGCCTGGTCGCCGCGGTGGCCGGCGACCACACCGAACTCGACCCGCTGGCCGGGCTTGAGCACGGTGACACCGGCGGGCAGCGCCTTGGTGTGGACGAAGACGTCGCCGCCGTCGTCGCGCGACAGGAAGCCGAAGCCCTTCGTCTCGTTGAACCACTTGACCTGGCCGGTGGGCATCTCGAACAGTCCTCGAATGGGTGTGAGGGATCCCGGCCCTGGCCGGGGATCACTGGGTGGTGGGAAAGGCGGACGACCTCGGCTCGGCGCCCGCGGGCGCTCACGGTCGGCACGCTGTCAGGAGCAGACTAACGGTCCGTCACTGCCTCATCCGCGTTCCGCGGAAGATCCGCGACCGGGGCCCGGAGCGGGCGGTGCGGACGCGGCGATCTCGCTGTCGCGGGCGACCCGGCCCTGGCACGGCCGCGGCGCGACTCGGCGCGGTCCATCGGCTCACACCCCCGGGTCTGAGGACACGGGGCGCACCTGTCGCACCCCTCGGCACCCCCTGCATACCCCCGCTCAGCAGGGATCAAAACGTTCAGCTTCCGAGAAACTGCGCAACGTGACCGGACCGCTCCGGTGGGCGGGCCCGGCCGCCGCTCTGCCAGACTGGACGCCCCGCCGGGCACCGCGCCCGCCAGCCCCGAGGAGCGAGCAGACGTGAGCAGCCAGAGCGCCGACCCCGGCGACGTGTACGTCAAGGCCGGCACCGTGGTGTTCGGCCTGGGCGCGCTCGCCACCCTGGTCACCTTCGTCCCGCTGTTCCTGCACCTGACGCCGCTGCCGACGGCCGCGTACTGGCTGAGCATGCTGATGCCGGCCGGGTTCCTGTCCGCGCTGGTCGGGCTGCTGCGCAACGCGCGGGCCCAGCGCCGGCGGGCGGAGTCCGCCGCCTAGCGCGTTCCCGCGAGGTGGGCGGCGAGCCAGGCCGGGAACCCGGTGAGGTCCGCCAGGACCACGTCCGCGCCCGCCGCGCGCAGCTCGTCCGCGCCGTAGGGGCCGGTGGCCACGCCGACCGCGACGGCGTCCGCGTGCCGGGCGCCCCGGATGTCGCCGAGGTGGTCTCCGACGTAGACGCTCGCGCCGTGCTCGCGCAGCGCGTCGCCCTTGGTCTCCGCCCACAGGTCGCCGACCAGCGCGTCCGCGTGCAGGCCGGCGTGCTCCAGGTGGAGCCGGGCGTTCGGCTCGTACTTGCCGGTGATCACCGCGATCCGGCCGCCGTGGCTGCGGACCGCCTCGACGGCGGCGTGCGCGCCGGGCAGGGCGACGGTCGGGGCGAAGGCGTGGTCGCGGTAGAGCTCGCGGTAGCGGGCGGCGGCGCGCTCCACCTCCTCCTCCGGGAACCAGTTGCGGATCTCGTCCAGCAGCGGCGGGCCGAGCCGGGTGACCACGAGGTCGGCGTCGATGGGGGTGCCGGTCTCGGCCGAGAGCGCCAGATAGGTCGCGTGGATACCCGGCCGGGTGTCCAGCAGCGTCATGTCGAGGTCGAAACCGACGGTGAGCGGGGCGGCGGAGGTCTCGGGCATGCCGCCAGGCTATCCAACCGCCGGCGCCCCCGACGAGGGGATTTGCCCGCGCTTCGCGACGGAACTTAGGTTTGCCTGAGTTGTCTGCGGAGAGGCCTCATGACCGACACCACCGACACCACCGCGCCGCCCGGCGCAGGACGGACGCCGCCCCGGCGAATACCGTGGCTCGCCGCCGCACTGGCGCTGCTGGCCGTCGCGGTGCTGCTGAGCCTGGCGGTCGGCAGCCGCACCGTCCCGCTCGGTGACACCGTCGACGCCCTGCTGCACGGCGGCGGCACGGCGGACGCCGTCGTCGTGCGCGAACTGCGGCTGCCGCGCACCGTCGTCGGACTGGCCGTCGGCGCCGCGCTCGGCCTCGCCGGCGCGGTCATGCAGGGCCTCACCCGCAACCCGATCGCCGACCCCGGCATCCTCGGGGTCTCCCAGGGCGCGGCCGCCGGCGTGGTCGTCGCCATCTCCGGGTTCGGCGTCTCCACCCTGACCGGGTACGTGTGGTTCGGCTTCGCCGGGGCCGTCGTCGCCACCGTGCTGGTGTACGGCCTGGCCGAGCGCGGCCGGGGCGGGGCCACCCCGGTCAAACTGGCGCTGGCCGGCTCGGCGGCGTCCGCCTTCATCGCCTCGCTCAACACCCTGGTGCTGACCACCGACGCCGCCACCATGGACCGGTTCCGCTTCTGGCACGTCGGCTCGCTCTCCGGGCGGACCTCGGACGTCGCCTGGCAGCTGCTGCCGTTCCTGGCGGTCGGCACGGTGCTGGTGGTCGCGGTCGCGCGCGGTCTGGACGCGCTGGCGCTCGGCGAGGACACCGCCAAGGGGCTGGGCGCCAGGACCGGCCTGGTCCGGGCGGTCGGCGCGCTCGGGGCGACGGTGCTGACCGGCTCGGCCGTCGCCGCGGCCGGGCCGATCGCCTTCGTCGGCCTCGCCGTCCCGCACGCGGCCCGGGCCGTCGCCGGGGCGGACCACCGCTGGGTCCTCGCCTTCTCGGCCGTGCTCGGCCCGGCCCTGCTGCTGCTCGCGGACACGCTCGGGCGGGTGCTCTTCCCGCCGTCCGAGGTCCCGGCCGGCGTGATGACGGCGCTGGTCGGCGTACCCGTCCTGGTGGCCCTGGTCCGGCGGCGGAAGGTGGTCGCCGCATGAGCTCCGTCTCCCTGCCGGGGTACACCGCGCTGCGGGCCGGGCGGGCCTCCGTCCTGCTGCACCGCCGCTCGGCGGCGGTGGCGCTGGGCCTGCTGGTCGCCCTGGCGGCGGCCGCGGTGGCCTCGCTCTGCCTCGGCGAGTCCGCCGTGTCGCCGGTCGAGGTGGTGAAGGTGGTGCTGGGCCGGCCGAGTCCGCACGAGCTGGTGGTGGGCGAGTTCCGGCTGCCGCGGGTGGTGGTCGGGCTGCTGGTCGGCACGGCGTTCGGGCTGGCCGGGGCGCTGATCCAGACCGTCGCCCGGAACCCGCTGGCCAGCCCCGACGTGGTGGGCGTGACCTGGGGCGCGACCGCCACCGTGGTCGGCCTGACGGCCTACGGCGTGGTCGGCTCGACCGGGCAGGCGCCGTACGCGGCGGTGGCCGGCGGCCTGGCGGCCGGCTCCCTGGTCTACGCGCTGGCCTGGCGGCGCGGCCTGCACGCGCAGCGGCTCGTCCTGATCGGCATCGGGATCAGCGTGGCGCTCTCCTCGCTCACCTCGGTCTTCCTGACCAAGGGCGACGCCTTCCAGGCACAGGCCGCGAAGGTCTGGATGACGGGCAGTCTGAACGGCGCCGGCTACGACCAGGCCGGCTGGCTGGCGCGGGTGCTGCTGGCGGCCGTCCCGGTCGCCCTGTGGGCGGCGCGCGCCCAGCGCTCGATCTCCTTCGACGACGCGACGGCTGTCGGCCTGGGCCTGCGGCTGGACCGGATCCGGCTCGGCACGGCACTGCTGGGCGTCGTGCTGGCCTCCTGCGCGGCGGGCGCCGCCGGCCCGGTCGACTTCGTGGCCCTGATGGCGCCGCAGATCGCGCTGCGGCTGGCCCGGTCCGCGCAGGTCCCGCTGTTCTGCTCGGCGCTGACCGGCGCGCTGGTGGTGGTGCTGGCCGACCTGATCGCCCGGCGGCTGCTGGCACCCACCGAACTGCCGGTGGGCGTGGTGACCGGGCTGGTCGGCGCGCCCTACCTGATGTGGCTGCTGATCCGATCCCGTCGTGGAGGTTCCTGATGACCGCACACCGCCTGGAGGCCCGGGGCCTCACCCTGGCCTACGAGGCGCGCACGGTCGTCGACGGCCTGGACGTGAGGATCCCGGACGGCCGGGTGACCGTGATCGTCGGCCCGAACGCCTGCGGCAAGTCGACCCTGCTGCGCGCGCTGGGCCGGCTGCTCAAGCCGGTCCGGGGTGCGGTGCTGCTGGACGGCGAGGAGCTGGCGCGGATCTCGACCAAGCGGATCGCCCAGCGGCTCGGCCTGCTGCCGCAGTCGCCGACCGCCCCGGAGGGCATCTCGGTGGCGGACCTGGTCGCCCGCGGCCGGCAACCGCACCAGAGCTGGTGGCGACAGTGGTCGGCCGAGGACGAGGCGGCCGTCGCGGAGGCGCTGGAGCGGACGTCGACGGCGGACCTGGCCGCGCGCAGCATGGACGAGCTCTCCGGCGGCCAGCGCCAGCGCGCCTGGATCGCGATGGCACTGGCCCAGGGCACCGACATCCTGCTCCTCGACGAGCCGACCACCTACCTGGACATCGCGCACCAGGTGGAGGTGCTGGACCTGGTCCGCCGGCTGAACGTCGAACGCGGCCGGACGGTGGTGGCGGTGCTGCACGACCTCAACCAGGCCGCGCGGTACGCGGACCACCTGGTGGCGATGCGGGACGGCCGGGTGGTGGCGCAGGGCCCGCCCGGGGAGGTGGTGACGGCCGGGCTGGTGCGGGAGGTCTTCGGGCTGGACTCGGTGGTGGTGCCGGATCCGGTGACGGGCACGCCGCTGGTCGTCCCTGGCGCCCCCTGGGCGGCGACGGTGGACGCCTGACCGACCGGCGCAGGGCCCGGGGCGGTCGGGCGGCCCGTTCGTGGCGGGGACACGGCGGGGGGACGGCGGGCACGCCATCGGCACGGCGCGGGTACTTAACGGAAATCCAGCCACCAACCCGGACATAATCGACGCGCCCCCGAAGTCCGACCGTCCGAGGACCGCCGATGCACCGGATCACCCGCCGTTCGTTCCTCACCGGCCTCGGCGGGGCCGCCGTCGGCGCGACCGGCCTGACGGCCTGCACGACGGGCCGGCCGGCCCCGCCCACCACCGACAGCGTCGGCACCGACCCCTCCGCCTCCCCGACCCCGCCGCCACCCGTCACGGTGGACACCGCCACCGGCCCGGTGGTGGTGCCGGGCGCTCCGCTGCGGGTGGTCGTCCTGGACACGGACGCACTGGACTCGGCGCTGACCCTCGGCATCACCCCCGTCGGCGCCGCGCTCCCCGCCGCCGACACCCGGTTCCCGGAGTACTGGCCGGACTCCCGGGTCGCCGGGATCCGCCTGATCGGCCCGGCCGGCGCGCCGGACCTGACCGCGGTCCGGGCGCTGCGGCCGGACCTCCTGCTGTCCAACCAGACCCGTGACGGCGACCGGTACGACCGGCTGCGGGAGATCGCACCGACCGTCCTCACCCAGACCAGCGGCGCGCCGTGGAAGGCGAACGTCCAGCTGCACGCCCAGGCGCTGAGCCGGGAGGACGCGGCGGCGGCCTTCGCCGGCGCCTACCAGAAGCACGCCGGGCAGGTGGCGCAGTCGCTGTCGGCGGCGAAGCTGTCGGGCCGCCGGGTGAGCCTGGTGCGGTTCGTCGAGGGCGGCGGGATCCGGATGTTCGGGAGGCAGAGCTTCCCCGGGACGGTGCTGGCCGACGCCCAGGTGGCGCGACCGGACGCCCAGAACGTCGACCAGTCCGACGTCGAGGTCCCGCTGGACCAGATCGGGCGGGCGGACGGCGACCTGCTGCTCTACGCCACGTACGGCGACCCGGAGCGGGCGGGCACCGCCGCGGCGCTGGCCAGCCCCGGCTGGCAGGCGCTCGGGGCGGTGCGGGCGCACCGGGCCTTCCCGGTGGACGACCAGCTGTGGTTCCAGGGCATCGGCTACACCGGCGCCAACTTCGTGCTGGACGAGCTGCAGCGCTTCCTGGGGGCCTGAGCCGCGCCCTGGCGCGGGGCGGCGGCGAGCGGCGGTCCAGCGCCGCGGTCGAGTGCGGCCGTTCAGCGCGGCGGTTCCCCGGCGGGGCCGGCCAGCGCCGCGCGCAGCCTCGCGTACAGCAGCCGGACGGCCGGCGAGTGCTGGTCGGGGCGGGCGGCCAGGCCGAGGCGGGAGCGCGTCGCCGCGTCGACGACGGGGACTGCCCGCAGGCCCTCGCCGTCCATGGAGGACGGGCTCAGGACGGCGACGCCCGCGCCGCGCCGGGCGAGCAGGAGCAGGGTGGCCGGGGAACTGGCGTCGATGTCCACCCGCGGCTCCAGGCCGAGCAGTCCGCAGGAGTGCTCGTAGGCGGCGCGGATGCCGGTGCCCGGGGAGAGGCAGAGGATCTTCTCGTCGCGCAGGTCGGCGAGCGTCAGCCCGTCCCGGTCCAGGCGGTGGCCGACCGGGACGACGGCGGCGACCGGCTCGTCGAGGACGACGGTGACGTCCAGGCCGGGGGCGGGGTCGCCGGCGAAGCCGATCAGGGCCAGGTCGAGGGCGCCGGCCAGCACCTGCGCCTGGAGGCGCTCCGAGTGGCCCTCGTGCAGGCTCAGTTCGATGCCGGGATGGGTGCGGCCGAGGTCGGCGACGACGTCGAGGAACGGCGGGATCGAGCAGCCCATGATCATCCCGAGCCGGACCCGGCCGCGGACGGCGTCGGCGAACTCGGCGGCGGTGTGCCGGATGGCGTCCAGGGTGGCGAGCGCGTCCTTGGCCAGCGGGAGGACCGCCTCCCCGGCCGGGGTGAGACGGACGCGACCCCGCCCGGAGCGGTCGACGAGCTGCTGGCCCAGCTCGCGTTCGAGCTTGGCGACCTGGGTGCTGACCCCGGACTGGCTGACGTGCAGACGCATCGCGGCGGCCGTGAACGATCCCTCGTCGACGACGGCGGCGAAGTAGCGCAGCTGATGCATCTCCATAATCAGGAACGATAGTCGGCATCTGATCCATCTGTTGGACGGATCGATCGGGCGGGCAGAGGATGGATCCATGACGACGAGGACTGCACGCGAGATTTCCGAGACCTACTTCGCGGCCTGGGAGGCGGGCGACTTCGAGACGCTGCGCGGGCTGCTGGCGGAGGACGTCGACTTCGTGGGGACACTGGGCACCGCCTCCGGGGCGGAGGAGGCGCTGAACGGGCTGCGGCGGCTCGGACAGGTGCTGGAGCGGATCGAGGTGCACGGCCGGGTGGCGGAGGGCGACGACGTGATCACCTGGTTCGACCTGCACACCTCCGTCGCGGACCCGACGACGACGGCGAACTGGACGCACGTGGAGAACGGGCGGATCGCCCGGATCCGCGTCACCTTCGACCCGCGCGGACTGCTGGCGGGCTTCGACCGCTGACCGGGCCGCGGCGGCGGGCGGAGCGGCGGGCGGAGGAGGCTGCGGAGGCCGGTGCCCCACGGGGGCGGGCACCGGCCTCCGCGGTGCGGGCCCGGGATCGCGACCACGGCAGTGATCCACAGAGCACTACCGGCTAGGCGACCGACCGGCCGGTCCGCCACAATGGGCGCGCTCCATCCGCACCACCTCGGGGGAATCAACAGAGTGTCAACTTCCATCGCCCCGGCCGCTCCCGCGCGCAAGGGCAAGGCCGCCGTGCTCGGTTGGCTGGTCAGCCTCACCTTCAACGTCGCGGCGCCGATCCTCATCTACAACCAGCTGCACGACCACGGCTACAGCGAGTCCGCCGCCATCCTGCTCTCGGGCCTCGGACCGGTGCTGGACACCGTCATCTACCTCGCCTGGCACCGCCGGATCGACGAGTTCGCCGTGGTCTCGCTGGTCTTCGTCGGGCTCTCGCTCGTCGTCGCGCTGATCGGGCCGCAGGACCCGAAGATGCTGCTGGCCAAGGACTCGTTCGTCTCGGGCCTGCTCGGGGTGTTCTACCTCGCCTCGCTCGCCGCGCCCCGGCCGATCATGTTCTACTTCGGCCGCAAGTTCGCCACCGACGGCACCCCGGAGATGGTCTCCTGGTGGAACGGCATGTGGCAGTACCCGGGCTTCCGCCGCGTCCAGCGCAACCTGACCATCGTGTGGGGCACCGCCTTCGTCCTGGAGGCGGTCCTGCGGATCGCGCTCGTCTACACGATGTCGCACGGCACCGTGGTGACCGTCAACAGCATCCTCCCGTACGCGGTGCTCGGCGGCCTGGTCTACTTCACGATCGCCTACGCCAAGCGGGCCGGCGCCCGCGGCCGGGCCCAGGCCGAGGCCGAGGCCCAGGCCCGGGCGGCCGCAGCCCCCGCCGCGGCCTGATCACGACGGACGACCCGCAGCGCCTCCCCGGCCCGCGCCGGGCGGGGCGCTGCGCGCATCGGACGGTCCGGGCGCGGGCGTCCGGCCCGGAGCCGGACGGCCGGGCTAGAGCCGGCCGCCGGGCGCGGACGGGCGGAAGAGCTCGTCCAGGTGGTGGGTGAGGACGGCCAGCGCGGCGCGGCCGTCGCGCTGACCGCCGAGCACGCTCGACCCCAGGCCGTTGACCATCGCCAGCAGTCCGGCGGCCGTCATCGCGGCGTCCCGCTCCCGGTCGATCCCGCCGCTCTCCTGCGCCGCCCGGAGCTGCCGGGCGAGGAAGCCCTCCAGCAGGTCGGGCTGACCGGCCCCGGTACGGCCCATCACCTCGGGGTCGTCGAGCACCAGCGCGTAGTAGGCGGTGTAGGTCCGGGTGATCCGGCGGCTCTCCTCGTCCGTCGGCAGGATGCTCGACAGGATCGCCGTCACCACCTCCCGCGGGGCGCGCGCGTCGCCGATCCACCGCTGCATGCGGGCCTGGAGCTGGGTGCCGAGCCGGGCGAAGGCGTCGAGCAGCAGCCCCTCCTTCGTCGTGAAGTAGTACTGCACGAGGCGCAGCGAGACGCCGGCCTCCGTCGCGACGGCCCGCATGCTGGCCGACTTCAGGCCGTCGGTGGCCGCGATCCGCAGCAGCGCCTCGGCGATCTGCCGCCGGCGCTCCTCGTGGTCGGGCTTCGTGGTCATGGTGCGGCCTCCGCTCACCGACTCCTGGTACATCCGTATCATGCCTGTGATACATCTGTACCATGCGAATCAGCGAGTTCCGGAACACCAAGACCGAAGACCGCTTCCGCGCCGCCTACGAACGCGCCCTGGCCCAGCTCTGGCCGGGCCACCGCACGACCCTCGACCTGCCGACCGCCTTCGGCACCACCCGCGTCTACCGCACCGGCCCCGACCGCGGACGGCCGCTCGTGCTGCTCCCCGGCTCCGGCGGCAACGCCCTGATGTGGCACCGCTACGTCGCGCCGCTCGCCGAGCACCACCCCGTCATCGCCGTCGACACCGTCGGCGAACCCGGCGCCAGCATCCAGACCGCCCCGGTCCGCGACGGCCGCGACGGAGCCGCCTGGCTCGACGAACTCCTCACCGCCCTGGGGCTGTCCGACCCCCACCTGGTCGGCTGCTCCTACGGCGGCTGGCTGGCGCTCCAGCACCGGCTCCACCACCCCGGCCGCACCGCCGGCCTCACCCTCGTCGACCCGGCCGGCCTCGCCGACCCCGGCCGACGCTTCTACACCTGGCTGATCGCCGGCGGCCTCGCCGCCACCGCCCCGCGGCCCCTGCGCCCCCGACTGGCCCGCCTCGTCGACAACAGCACCATCCTGGAGACCGAGCTGATGACCCTCGTCCGCGCCTCCCTCGGCTTCCGCCGCGCACTCCCCCCGGCCACCACCCTCGACGACCGGGAGCTCGCCCGGCTCGCCGGCCTCCCGACCCTCGTCCTGCTCGGCGAACGCAGCGCCCTGCACGACGCCCACCGGGCGGCCGCCCGGCTCGCCCCGCACGCGCGGGTCGAGATCGTCCCCGGCGCCGGCCACGCCCTCCCCACCGACGCGCCCGGGCTCGTCGTCTCCCGGATCCTCACCTCGGCCGCCGGGCAGGCCGCCTGACCCCGCGCCGTCCCCGCCTCAGCCCTCCCCCGGACCGTCACCGCCTCGCTCGTCGGGTTCCTCGTCGGGGCCCTCGTCACCGTCCTCCGCGTCGTCGTCCTCCGGCGGCGGCGCGAGGACGATCGGCCGGTCGTCCCCGGCGGCGAGCGCCTCCTCGACCGGGGTGCCGGCCGCGGCCCTGACCACCAGCGTGCCCTCCCAGAGCCGGGCGGCGAGCTCCGGCCCGACGGCCGCCTCGGCGCGCAGCACCACGACGGCCCGCGGGTCGACGGCCGACCGGACGGGGAAGCCGGCCGGATCGACACCCACCTGCTCCAGCGCGAACGGGTACACCGCGACGTCCACGGCCAACCGGCCCCCCGCCCACGCGTGCTCGGCCCAGCCGTCGGTCTGCACCAGGTGGAACACCCCGTCGCCCTCGTGGCAGTACGACCCCAGCCGGTTCAGGGCGCGCTCGCCGGGGCCGCCCTCCGGGTCGACGAGCAGCACGGCCACCGGCACCAGCGGTGCGTCGGGGTACAGGCCGGAACGGACGGACAGTCGGGCCATCGGCCACCTCCACGGCACGGGAGCGGTTCGGACCGGTGCGGGCCACCGTCGGCACGGGCGGGTGCCGACACCGGTGCGGAGCCAGTACACACCGGCCCGCCGACACCCCGGCCGGCCCCGCGTCACGACTGCGCATCGGCAGCGCCGACGGGCCGCCCGGCGCACGCCCGGGCTGCGAGGATCGGTCGGGAACACGACCGGGGAGGGGACGGTGGCCGCACCGAACGGAACGCCGGCGGACGCCGACCGGTGGTCGGCCGCCGAGGCGGAGATCACCCGCCTGAACACCGCCGGGCTCTGGATGCCCGGCCCCACCACCGTGCTGGACGTCCTGGGGACCGACCGCAGGGAACGCTCGCACCAGCTGCTGATCGGCTGGCTGCTCGACCCCCGCCGCCCGCACGGCCTCGGCACCGCCGTCCTCGCCGGGCTGCTCGCCACCGCGGGACGCGCGGACCTCGCCGCCGCCGACGGGCTCCACCGGGCCCGGGTCGAGCTGGAGGTGGTGCGGGCGCGGTCGCGCGCGGACATCGTCGTCACCGCGCCCGCGTTCAAGCTGGTGATCGAGCTGAAGGTGGACGCCGCCGAGGGCCCCCGGCAGACCGAACGCCTCGCCGACGACCACGCCCAACCGCAGCCGCTCGTCCTGCTGTTCCTCACGCTCGACGGCGACGCTCCCGCCGACGGCCGCTTCACCGCGGTGTCGCTGCGCACCTTCGCGCGGGTGCTCCGCCGCGCCCTCGCCGACACCCCGCGCCCCGCGCACGCCCACCGCGGCCGGGAGACCGCCGCGGACCTCCTGGAGACCTTGGAGAGGATGACCGGCATGACTCCGGCGAACCAGGCGGCAGCCCGGCTCTGGCTCGGTCACGGCGAGCACCTGCTCGACGCCCGGGCGGCGGCCCGCGACGTGCTCACCCGGCTGCCCGCCGCCGTCGGCACCGCGCTCGGCGGGCTCGGCCTGGCCGGGCCGGTGCGGGTCGTCGCCCCGTTCGACTACCGGGCCGAGGGCCGCACCAGGACCGGCGGCGAGCCCGAGACCTACCCCGAACGCGCCGTCCTGCTGACCAGACCCACCTGGTGCACCGCCGACGGGAGGCCGCGCGCGGGCATCGGCCTCGGCTCCCGGGCCAAGCCCGACCCCTTCGAGAAGCGGGGGCAGTTGCGCCCGTTCCTGGGGATCCGGGCGACGGATCCGGCCGTCTACGACCACCTGGACGAAGCCTGCGAGCCCCTCGTGGGGGAGGCGCCCTGGGACTGGTGGCCGCGCTGGGAGTACCTCGACCTCGCGCTGCCGGCGGACGACGAGGACCTGGTCGAGGCCTACGCGATGCGGGCGGCCGTCCGCATCGCGGACTGGTGGGAACGCCACCACGCGCTGGTGGACCGGGCGCTGCGGGCGGCGGGGCCGGCGTAGCGCCCGGTCGGGTCGTGGTCGGTCGGGCCGCGTCGCGCTGGGGCGCAGCGCGCTCTGTCAGGCCGCGTCGTGCTCGGCCAGGTCGGCCGTCCGGTCCGCCTTCGGGCGGGTGACCAGGCCGCGGGCGGCGTGGACCGCCGCGGCGAGCGCGAAGCCGTAGACCGCCACCAGGCCGTGGCCGTTGTCCTGGGCGAGCCACATGGCCAGGCCGAGCACCGGGACGCCGACCGCCAGGGCGCGCTCCTTGGCGAGGCCCGTGCGGGTGAGCAGCGCGAGGGCGAGGGTGGCGCCGAGGAAGTAGGTGGCACCGGAGCTGCCGGCGAAGTTGCGCGGGTCGGTGCTGGGGCCGTCGCCGAAGCCGAGCAGGTCGTCGATCCGGCCGGGCAGCAGGATGCCGGCGAGGAAGAAGGAGAGGGTGAGCGGGCCGCCCCAGTACCACTGGGCGAGCGCGGCGACGGCGGCGAGGGTGGCGAGGTTCCAGAGGCCGCCGCCGAGGCCGCCGTTCTGCATGAACACCGAGGTGAACTCGCGCCACCAGCCGGACTTGGCGGGGTCCGCGTCGAGCGCGTCCATGGCACCGGACCAGAGCAGCTGGAGCAGGACGCCGCCGACGGCGATCGCCGTCAGCGCGACGGCCGCCCAGGGGACGGGCCGCCCGCGCAGGGTGTCGCGGCCGACGACGCCGAGCCCGCAGTTGACCATCATGACCATCAGTGCGGCCGTGGTCACGTTGAAGACGATCGCCTCCATGTCCTGGCCCTCCCCCCGGTTGCGGCGTTTTCCAACACCGTTCGAAACCTGCTGGCGCAAAGCTAGCACAGTTTTCGAACGGTGTTGGAAAAGGCTGTACGGTGGTCCCCATGAAGCTCACCAAGGAGCGCATCGTCGCCGCGGGCATGGCCGTCTTCGCCGAGGTCGGGTACCACAACCTGTCCATGCGTCAGGTCGCCGACCGCCTCGACGCCCACGCCGGAAGCCTCTACTACCACGTGCGCGGCAAGGACGAACTGCTCGCGCTGATGGCCGACCGGGTCTGCCGACAGGCCTACGACGCCGGCACCGAGGCCCTGACCTCCCTCCCGCCCACCGCCACCTGGCAGGACCGGATCGAGGCCCAGGCCACCACCCTGCGCCACGCCATCCGCCGGCACCCGGGCGGCGCGCTGCTGCTCGCCGAGAGCCCCGGCGTCCTCAGCACCGGCGGCCTGTCCCTGATGGAGCGCCTGCTGCGCACCCTCCTCGACGCCGGCCTGCCCGAAGCCCACTGCGGCATCGCCGCCGACACCCTGCTCAGCCACGCGACCGGCTTCGTCCTCCAGGAGCAGAACCAGCCGGCCTCGCCGCCCGCCGTCACCGCCGAGCGCTACGCCGACCTGTGCGCGCGGTTCCCGCTGATCATGGGCGGGGCGATGCCCCGGCTGACCCAGGACGAGAAGTTCACCCGGAGCATCCGCCAGCTCTGCACCGGCTTCGCCGCCCTCGTACCGAAGGACGGCACGGCCGACGGGTGACCGCCGGGCCCCCGGCTGACGAGCCAGCCTGCGGACGGCTGCCCGTCAGCCCTGCTGCGGCGGCCGGCGCCGCAGGCTGAGCAGCAGCAGGACCACCGCCGACAGCACCGCCGCCAGCCGCAGCACTCCCGGCGCCGCCGACCAGCTGATCTGCGTCAGCTGGGAGCCCGCCTGCACACCGGCACCGCCCTGGGCGCCCTGCTTGGCCTGCATGGCGTGCAGGGTGGCCGCGCTCATGGTGATCAGCGGCACCCCGAGGATGGCGAACTTGCGCATCAGATCCGAGAGTTGCCTGGACAGGTAACCCAGCGCCCACCCCACCAGCATGGCCGGGAAGAAGCTCGACACCGCACCGCCGACCAGCATCCCGCAGGAGAGCAGGATCAGCAGCGACGGCCGGCGCACCCCCGCCGCGGCGCCCGCACCCGGCTGGTCGGCGGGTGCCGGGCCCGCGGCCGGCTTGGCCTTGGCCTGCTCCGCGGCGGCCGCCTTCGCCCGGGCCTTCCGCTGCTTCCGCCCCTTCCCCGCGGCCGCGTCGGCCGTCCCGGCGGCCGCCCCGGCCCCCGCCGCGGGCTCGGCGCCGGCCCGCTGCTCGGGGACGGCCTTCGGCGGAGCCGGCGGCGCGTCCGAGAAGTTGAGCAGCACCAGGTCCCAGCCGTTGGCCCCCGAGCTGTACACCTGCGGTGGCGGGAGGGCGTCCGGGTCCTGCTCGGCCGCCGCCTCGAAGCGGGGCTTGTCCATCGACACCGGGGAGCTCGCGGCCGTCCGCGGCGGGTCCAGCGGCACCGACGGGGTCGCGCCGCCCGCGCCCCCGGTGGCCGGCACGTCGTAGACGCCGTCCCCGTCGGACGCCGCGGCGGCTCCCCCGGCGGCACCGGCGCCGTCAGCCGGCCCGGGCACGGCCGGGCCGCTCCCGGCCCCGCCCCCCGAACGGTCGCTCCACGGCCCGCTCTTGCGCCACCACTCGCCGTCCGTCATCACCGACACCCCGCCTCGCGCCCGAACCCCGGCCCACCGGACCACCCTCGGCCGTGACGCTACCCACCCCGCCCCCGACCACGCGAGTCCCCGCGACCGGAACCCCGCCCCGAGCCCCCGAGCGGAACCCCGGACCGGAGCACCCGGCCGACCCCCCGACCGGACCGGCGGCCCGCAACGCCCGGCCGGATGCCCGGCAGCCCCCGGCCTGACCCACCGAACAACCCCGGTTCCGCGGCCGCCGGACGGACACCCCGCCGCCCGCCCGCCCGACTAACCTAGGTCGAATGACCACACAGCAGGGACCTCAACGCCAGGGGCGGTCCGCCGCCGGCCCCCGCACCCTCGCCGAGGAGCTGCGCGCCCGCCCCGACGACGCGCTCGCCACCCTGCTCCGCTCCCGCCCCGACCTGCTCAACCCCGTCCCCGGCGACCTCACCCAGCTGTCCGCCCGGCTCTCCTCCCGGGCCTCGGCCCTGCGCGCCCTGGAGCGCCTGGACCGCTTCACCCTGCAGGTCGCCGAGGCCCTGGCCACCGCACCGGACGGCACCGGCCTGGCCGCCGTGCGCACCCTGCTGACCGGCCCGGCGAAGGTCCGGCCGCACCCCGGCGCGACCCCGCTGACCCCCGCCGACCGGTCCGCGGTGGCCGCCGCCCTGCCCCGGGCGGTCGCCACCCTGCGCGACCGGGCCCTGCTCTGGGGCCCGGACAACGGCCTGCGGCTGGTCCTCGCGGTGCGCGAGGCGCTCGCCCCGACCGCCGCCAACCCCGGCCGCACCGGCCTCGGCCCGACCCTCGCCGACGCCACGATCGGCGTGTCCCCGGCCCGGCTGCAGCAGTTGCTCGCCTCCGCCGGGCAGCCCGCCACGCCGGACCCGGTCACCGCCGTCGCCGCGCTCACCGCGCTGCTGAGCGACCGGGCCCGCTGCTCGGCGCTGCTGGAGACCGCCCCCGAACCCGCACTGCGGCTGCTGGAACGGCTGGTCTGGGGCCCGCCGACCGGCACCGTCCCGGACGCCACCCGCCCGGTCACCGCGGCGGACGCCCAGAGCCCGGTCGAATGGCTGCTGGCCCGCGGCCTGCTGCTGCCCAGCGGCCCCGGCAGCGTGGTGCTGCCGCGCGAGCTGGCCCTGCACCTGCGCGGCGGCCGCACCCACCGCACCGTCGAACCGGTCCAGCCCGAGCCCGCGCCGGCCGCCCCCGCGCGCGATCCACAGGCTGTGGACAACGCCGCCGCCGGCCAGGCCCACACCGCCGTCAGAACCGTCGAGGAGCTGCTCGACGGCTGGGGCCTCACCCCGCCGCCCACCCTGCGCGCCGGCGGCCTCGGCGTCCGCGACCTCAAGCGGACCGCCCAGACCCTGGAGACCACCGAGCAGCAGGCCGCCTTCTGGCTCGAACTCGCCTACACCGCCGGGCTGCTGGCCCCCGACGGCGACGCCGACGAACGCTGGGCCCCGACCCCGGCCTACGACACCTGGCTCCAGCAGGACACCGCCGAGCGCTGGTCCCTGCTCGCCGGAGCCTGGCTCGCCGCCACCCGCGTCCCCGCCCTGACCGGCACCCCCGACGGCAAGGGCAAGCCCCGGGCCGCGCTCGGCCCCGAACTCGACCGCACGCTCGCCCCCTCCGTCCGCCGCGCCGCCCTCGCCCTGCTCGCCGAACTCCCGCCCGGCACCCCCGCCACCGCGGCCGACCTGCTGCCCACCCTGCGCTGGCAGCGGCCGCTGCGCGGCGGACCGACCGGCCCGGACGGCCACGAGCTGCGCGAGGACCTCACCACCTGGACCCTCGCCGAGGCCGAACTCCTCGGCATCACCGGCCGCGGCGCGCTCGCCGCCCCGGCCCGTGCGCTGCTCACGGCCGAGTCCGACCCGGCCGAGGTGCTCGCCCCGCTGCTGCCGCGCCCGCTCGACCACGTGATCCTCCAGCCGGACCTCACCGCGATCGCCCCCGGCCCGCTGCTGACCCCGCTCGCGCAGGCGCTCGCCCTCTGCGCCGACATCGAGTCCAAGGGCGGCGCCACCGTCTACCGGTTCACCCCGGTCTCGGTGCGCCGCGCCCTGGACGCCGGCCGCACCGCCGCCGACCTGCGGGCCTTCCTGGAGCAGCACAGCCGCACGCCCGTCCCGCAGCCGCTCGGCTACCTGATCGACGACGTCGCCCGCCGGCACGGCGTCCTGCGCGTCGGCGCCGCCTCGTCCTACCTGCGCTGCGACGACCCGTCCCTGCTGAACGAGGTCCTCGCCGACCGCCGCTCCGCCGACCTGCGCCTGCGGCTGCTCGCGCCCACCGTCCTGGCCGCCCAGGCCGCCCCGGACGTCCTGCTCGCCGCACTGCGGACGATGGGCTACGCCCCGGCCGCCGAGTCCGCGGAGGGAGACGTCCTGATCACCCGCCCGGACAGCCACCGCACGCCGCCGCGCACCGCCCCGACCCCCGTCCCGGACGGCCCGCCCACCCCGGACGACGTGCTGCTCGCCGCCGCCATCAAGGCCGTCCGGGCCGGCGACCGGGCCGCCACCGCCAACCGTCGCGAACCCGCCCCCGACCCGCGCCAGCTGCCGCGCACCGCCGCCGCCGAGACGCTGGCCGCCCTGCAGACCGCCGTCCTGCTCGGCGAGCGGATGTGGATCGGCTACCTCAACGCCGAGGGCATCGCGAGCCAGCGCATCATCGACCCGGTCAAGGTCGAGGGCGGCTTCGTCACCGCCTTCGACCACCACGCCGACGAGCTCCGCACCTTCGCCCTCCACCGCATCACCGGCGTCGCCGAGCTGGACGAGTAGGCCCGGCGGGCGCCCCACGCTAGGGCGTGTCTTTCGGATCACGTCGGATCAGCGGGCGTCGTTGGGGTGCGTGCATCGGCGGCGCCGAGGAGGGAGTCCATGCGGAGCATCGGCGACTGACGAGAAGCCGGCGAGGTGCGTGCCCCGGCGGCGATCGCCTGGCGTGATCCGAAAGACACGCCCTAGTTGTTCTGACCACGGAGGTTGGTGACGGGGTTCACGGCCTGGCGATCTTGAAATGAGTGAGGGCCTTCTGGCTCGGTGTGGATTGCGACATCTGCACCGGCTCCCAGAAAGGCCCTCATGCCACACCGTAACGCACCGCTGACCGAGACCGGACGCCTGCGTCTGGCCCGCTGCGTGGTCGAGGACGGCTGGCCGCTGCGGCGGGCCGCCGAGCGCTTCCAGGTCTCGCCGACCACGGCCAAGCGCTGGGCCGACCGCTACCGCGCGCTCGGCGAGGCCGGCATGAGCGACCGCTCCAGCCGCCCGCACCACAGCCCGCGCCGGCTGCCGTCCCGCACCGAGCGGCGGATCGTCAAGGTCCGCGTCCTGCGCCGCTGGGGACCGGCCCGCATCGCCTACCTGCTGCGACTCAACCCGGCCACCGTCCACCGGGTCCTGGTCCGCTACCGCCTCGCCCGACTCGCGCACCTCGACCGCGCCACCGGACGCCCGGTGCGGCGCTACGAACGCGCCGCACCGGGCGAACTGGTCCACGTCGACATCAAGAAGCTCGGCAACATCCCCGACGGCGGCGGCCACAAGAGCCTGGGCCGCCAGGCCGGCCGCAGGACCCGCTCCGGCGCCGGATACAGCTACCTGCACAACGCCGTGGACGACCACTCCCGCCTGGCCTACAGCGAGATCCTGACCGACGAACGCAAGGAGACCGCCGCCGCGTTCTGGGCCCGGGCGAACGCGTTCTTCGCCCGGGCCGGGATCACCGTCCAGCGCGTCATGACCGACAACGGCGCCTGCTACAAGTCACACGCCTGGCGCGACGCCCTCGCCACCGAGGGCATCGCACACAAACGCACCCGCCCCTACCGACCCCAGACCAACGGCAAGGTCGAACGCTTCAACCGCACCCTGCTCGACGAATGGGCCTACGCCAGGCCCTACCGCACCGAACAGGAACGCCGAGACGCCTACCCCACCTGGCTCCACACCTACAATCACCACCGCGGACACACCGCACTCGCAGGCAAGCCACCCGCCAGCCGCATCCCCAACCTCACGGGACAGAACACCTAGTGCCCCTTCGCCTCCTTCACCTTCTCCTTGACGGCCTGGTCCGCCAGGGTGCCGATCTGCCCCTGCCCGACCGGCAGCTCCCCGCCGCTGACCACGTCCGCGAGCAGGAAGCCGGGCGCCGCCAACGGCCCGCCGGGCCCCTCCCCGATCCCCGCGAGGGCGTGCGCGGAGCCGGCGGAGGAGGCGGTGGCCGCGAGGGCCGAGCCCATCAGGGCGAGGGCGGTGAGGACACGCTTCGACTTGTTCATGACCGGCTCAACGAGCGATGCGCGGGCGGGTCACCCGGCGCGATTGCCCACCGCGCACACCCGGCGCAGGCTGGAACCGGGGGATGGCGAGAGGAGGCATCATGCTCGGCGAGCAGATAGCGGAGTTGACCACCACCGAGACCGGCCGGCGCGTCCTGGCGACCGTCGGCGGCCCCGCCGTCGAGGTCTCGATGACCGGCACGGGACAGCTGCTGGGCGTCCCGGTCCGGGAGTTCGTCACCTACGAGTCGGAACTGCGGCCGGACGGCTCGCTGTTCGGCGAGGGCCAGGGCGTCGGCATGACCGAGAAGGGCGAGACCTACAGCTGGCACGGCAACGGCATCGGCCACTTCACCGAGGGCGGCGCCGTCAGGTGGCGCGGCAGCATCTACTTCGAGAGCGGCGCCGACACCTTCCAGCGCCTCAACGACCTCGTCGGCGTCTTCGAGTTCGAGAACGACCCCACCGGCGCGGGCCGGTCCGTGCTGTACGAGTGGAAGTAGCCCGTCCCCGTTCCGCGCGGAATGCGCGACACTGGAGGGTCTGCGTCAGTCCAGCCTGTCAGCCAGTGGAGGGCACCCCCGCGTGAACGACGGACCGCTCATCGTCCAGAGCGACAAAACTCTTCTCCTGGAGATCGACCACCCCAGGGCCGCCGACTGCCGCCGTGCGATCGCGCCGTTCGCCGAGCTGGAGCGCGCGCCCGAGCACGTGCACACCTACCGGGTGACGCCGCTCGGGCTGTGGAACGCCCGCGCGGCGGGGCACGACGCCGAGCAGGTGGTGGACGCCCTGGTGACGTACTCGCGCTACCCGGTGCCGCACGCGCTGCTGGTGGACGTGGCCGACACGATGGGGCGGTACGGGCGGCTCCAGCTGCTCAAGCACCCGACGCACGGGCTGGTGCTCGCCACCACCGACCGGCCGGTGCTGGAGGAGGTGCTGCGCTCGAAGAAGATCGCCCCGCTGGTGGGGGCCCGGGTGGACCCGGACACCGTGGTGGTGCACCCGTCCGAGCGCGGCCAGATCAAGCAGGTGCTGCTCAAACTCGGCTGGCCCGCCGAGGACTTCGCCGGCTACGTGGACGGTGAGGCGCACCCGATCGACCTGGACGAGGACGGCTGGCAGCTGCGCCCGTACCAGGCGCAGGCCGTCGAGGGCTTCTGGCACGGCGGTTCGGGCGTCGTGGTGCTGCCCTGCGGCGCCGGCAAGACGCTGGTCGGCGCGGCCGCGATGGCGCACGCCAAGTCGACCACGCTGATCCTGGTGACCAACACGGTGTCGGCCCGGCAGTGGAAGCACGAGCTGGTCAAGCGCACCTCGCTCACCGAGGACGAGATCGGCGAGTACAGCGGCACGCGGAAGGAGATCCGCCCGGTCACCATCGCCACGTACCAGGTGATGACGACCAAGCGGAAGGGCGTCTACGCGCACCTGGAGCTGTTCGACGCCCGCAACTGGGGCCTGGTGGTCTACGACGAGGTGCACCTGCTGCCGGCGCCGGTGTTCAAGTTCACCGCCGACCTGCAGGCCCGCCGCAGGCTCGGCCTGACCGCGACGCTGGTGCGCGAGGACGGCCGCGAGGGCGACGTGTTCAGCCTGATCGGCCCCAAGCGCTTCGACGCGCCGTGGAAGGAGATCGAGGCGCAGGGCTACATCGCGCCCGCCGACTGCTGCGAGGTGCGGGTCACCCTGACCGACTCGGAGCGGCTGGCCTACGCGACCGCCGAGCCCGAGGAGCGGTACCGCTTCTGCGCCACCACGGCGACCAAGCGCCGGGTGGTGGAGGCGCTGGTGAAGAAGCACGAGAAGGACCAGACGCTGATCATCGGCCAGTACATCGACCAGCTGGACGAGCTCGGCGAGGTCCTGGACGCGCCGGTGATCAAGGGCGAGACCAGCAACGCCCAGCGCGAGAAGCTGTTCGACGCGTTCCGCAACAAGGAGATCGGCGTGCTGGTGGTCTCCAAGGTCGCCAACTTCTCGATCGACCTGCCGGAGGCCACGGTGGCCATCCAGGTCTCCGGGACGTTCGGCTCCCGCCAGGAGGAGGCCCAGCGGCTGGGCCGGGTGCTGCGCCCCAAGGCGGACGGCCACGCGGCGCACTTCTACTCGGTGGTCGCCCGGGACACCGTGGACCAGGACTTCGCGGCCCACCGGCAGCGCTTCCTGGCCGAGCAGGGCTACGCGTACCGCATCATCGACGCGGACGACGTGCTGTAGCCGGGGCCCCTCGGGGCCCGCGGGACTCAGTAACGGACACCGTCGCGCCCGAGGAAGACCACGCGCGCGGCGGTGTCCAGGGCGATGCCGAGGTTGCGGACGGCGGTGGCCAGCGGGTTGCGGTGCCGGCCGGGGACGGCGGTCGCGCCGGCGGGGGAGGCGGGGGTTCGGTTCGCTGTGCTCATGTGTTCCACGGTAGGCACCCGAACGGCCGAGGTCATCACTCCAAAGGCCGCATCCGCCGGGTCACGGGTCGTCCTGCGGGTGTACGGCCGCCCCCGAGACCTGCGGGGGCGGACCCCTGAGACCCGGCGGGGTCGCCCCCCGGGTACCGCCGGTCCGGGGCCCCTGGGACCCCCGGAACCTGCGGGGCTGGAACCCCGGGGCGCGCGGGTCTAAGATCGTCCGTCTGCCCCCTCCCGAACCGTGGTACCTGCTGAAGTCGCGCAGGCAGCCGGGGGAGGCGCCGACCGTCCGAAGGGCCCCTCCTTGCCCGTCGCCGGGCAAGGAGGGACGGTCGGCTGTCCCCACCGTGAGCTCCATCGATCCGCTGTGCCCGTCCGGGGCCAGCCGGGAAGGTTCGCCGTGCCCGCCACCCCCACCACCGACCCCCTCCAGCGCGAACGCGACCACCTGGCCGCGTCCCGGTCCGCGCTGCGCGCGATGCGCGAGGACGTCCAGGCACTGGACCTGCGCGACGTGACCGGCACCTGGGTGTCCGCCGTCGTCCTCCAGAACCAGATCGAGGCCCGGATCGCCGCCCTGGCCGACCTCGCGCACACCCCGCTGTTCTTCGGCCGCCTGGACTACCTGCACGCGATCAGCGAGGAGCTGAGCGAGGGCGGCGGCGGGGAGAGCTTCTACATCGGCCGCCGGCACGTCCACGACGCCGACGGCGACCCGATGGTGATCGACTGGCGCGCGCCGGTCTCCCAGCCGTTCTACCGGGCCAGCCGCACGGAGCCCCTGGACGTCGAGCGCCGCCGCCGCTTCGGCTACACCGGCGGCGAGCTCACCGCGTACGAGGACGAGCACCTGAGCGACCCGGCCGAGACGGACACGGCCTCCGCCCTGCTCGCGGCCGAGATCGAGAAGCCCCGCGTGGGCCCGATGCGCGACATCGTGGCCACCATCCAGCCGGAGCAGGACGAGATCGTCCGCTCGGACGTCACGGGGACCATCTGCGTCCAGGGCGCCCCGGGCACCGGGAAGACGGCCGTCGGCCTGCACCGCGTCGCGTTCCTGCTGTACGCGCACCGCGAGCGGCTGGCCCGCACCGGCACGCTGGTGATCGGGCCGAACAACGCGTTCCTCTCCTACATCGAGCAGGTGCTGCCGGCGCTGGGCGAGCTGGACGTCGCCCAGGCCACCGTGCAGCAGCTGGTCGGGCACGTCGAGGTCCGGGGCGAGGACACCCCGGAGGCGGCCCGGCTCAAGGGCGACGCGCGGCTGGCCGAGGTGCTGCGCCGGGCGGTGCGGGCCGGGATCACGCTGCCCACCGAGCCCTGCGTGGTGGTCCGCGGCTCCCGCCGCTGGCGCGTCCCGGCGTACGAACTCGTGGAGATCATCGAGGAGTTGAAGGGCCGCGAGATCCGCTACGGCGCCGCCAGGGACGCCCTGCCGCAGCGGATCGCGCACGCGGTGCTGCTGAAGATGGAGCAGGGCGGCGAGGCGCCGGACGACCGGGTGCAGGACGCGGTGGCCCGCAACGTCGCGGTCAAGGCGGTGGTGAAGGAGTGCTGGCCGGCGGTCGACCCGGCCAAGCTGGTGCTGCGGCTGCTCTCCGAGCCGGCGTTCCTGGCCGAGTGCGCGGAGGGCCTGCTGACCCCCGAGGAGCAGCTGGCGGTGCTCTGGCCCAAGCCGGGCCGCTCGGTGCGGACCGCCCGCTGGACGCCGGCCGACGCCGTCCTGGTCGACGAGGCGACGGACCTGGTGCAGCGCACGCCCTCGCTCGGCCACGTGGTGCTGGACGAGGCGCAGGACCTCTCCCCGATGCAGTACCGCGCGGTCGGCCGCCGCTGCACCACCGGCTCGGCGACCGTCCTCGGCGACCTCGCCCAGGGCACCACCCCGTGGGCGACGGCGAGCTGGCCGGACGCGCTGCGCCACCTGGGCAAGCCGGACGCCCACGTCGAGGAGCTGACCAAGGGCTTCCGGGTGCCCGAGGAGGTCATCGCGTACGCCTCGCGGCTGCTCCCGGCGATCGCCCCGGGGCTGGCCCCGGCGTCCTCCGTCCGCGAGGCTCCGGGCTCCCTCGTGGTGCGCCGCGTCGAGGAGGACGGCTCGACGGAGGCCGTGCTCGCGGCCTGCCGGGAGGCGCTGGAGCACGAGGGCTCGACCGGGCTGATCGCCGCCGACGCCCGGATCCCGCGGCTGGCCGAGGCGCTGACCGCGGCCGGGCTGCCGTACCTCTCCCCCGGTGAGGAGACCAGCGAGCAGGCCCGGCTGACCCTCGTGCCGGCCTCGCTCGCCAAGGGTCTGGAGTACGACTACGTGGTGCTGGACGAACCGGCCGCGGTGGTCGCCGGCGAGCCGGACGAGCGGACCGGACTGCGCCGGCTGTACGTGGCGCTGACCCGTGCCGTCTCCGGCCTGACGGTGCTGCACAGCGAGCCGCTGCCCGAGCAGCTGCGCTGACGGGGTGGGTCCGGCCCCGCCGGGGCCGACCCCGGTGCCCGCTCAGGCGTCGATCAGCGCCCGCCACTCGGCCACCTTGGCGGCGTCGACCGGCGTGTCCCAGCCGGCGACCCGTACCGCGCCGCCGACGTGGAAGGCGTCGAAGCCCTCGGCCCGCAGGCCCTTGAGGTGCTCGGCGCGCAGGCCGCCGCCGATCAGGATCCGCTGCCCGTACCCGGGCTCGCCGGCCCGGGCGGCTTCGGCCCGCAGCACCTCCCGCCCGGCGTCCACCCCGGCGGCCGCGCCGGAGGTCAGGAAGGTGTCCAGTCCGGGCAGCGAGCCGACGGCGGCCCGCAGGGCGGCCCGGTCGGCGCTGTGGTCGATCGCCCGGTGGAAGGTCCAGCGGCAACCGGCGACGGCCTCCGCGACGGCCTCGGTGGCAGCCCGGTCGACGGTGCCGTCGGCGTCGAGGAAACCGAAGACGAACTCCTCGGCTCCCTCGGCGCGCAGTGCGGCGGCCCGGGCGGCCAGCGCGTCGAGGTCGCCCGGGGCGAAGCCGTCCCTGATCCGGAGCATGACCCGCAGCGGGATGCCGACCGCGGCCCGGATCCGGGCGAAGTCCTCGACGGACGGGGTGAGCCCGTCCGCGGCCATGTCGGTGACCAGTTCGAGGCGGTCGGCGCCGCCCGACTCGGCGGCCTGGGCGTCCTGGGGCGTCAGCGCGATGACTTCGAAAATTGGTCTAGACATGCCGGACAGCCTGCCACATCGCCCGGCCCCCGGCGAGACCCGGGCGCCCTCCCTGCGACGGGACCGGGGCGCCCCCTCAAGGGGCCGCCCGGCCCCCGGTGGTCACGCCAGGCCGGGCCGCTCCTCGACCCCGTCGCCACCACCCACGCCGCCACCCTCGCCGTCACCGGGGCCGGCGCCCCGGCCACCACCACGGCCGGCCGCACGCACGGCCACCGCCACCAGCACCAGCAGGCCCGCCGCCGGCGCCACGACCGGCAGCACCTGCGAGATCCCGCGGCCCTCGCGCCAGATGTTGAACAGGCCCGCGAAGGTGGTCAGCGACAGCACCGCGACCCCGATCGCGGCCGGCACCACCCGGCCGCGCAGCACGGTGAACGTCAGCAGCAGCGGCACGAGCAGCAGCAGCACGAACCACTGGACGTCCAGCGGGAAGTTCGTGTCGTCCCAGCGCTGCAGCGCGACCAGCAGCCCTCCCCCGGCCACCGAGGCCAGCACCACGCCCCGGGTGCGCCAGTCGGGTGCGGGCAGCAGCGCGGTCGGCGCCGCCAGCAGCAGCACCGCGGCCACCGCGGCCGGCAGGGTCGCCATCCCGACGTACCCGGCCCACCAGAGGTCGAACGCCGGCCGGACGAGCGCCTGCGCCAGGACGCCCAGCCCCATGACGGCCTGCACCACCGCGATGACCCGCACCGCCGTCCAGCGCCCCAGCAGCGCCGCCACCGCGAGCAGCAGCGCGACCACCGGCGGCGCGATCGTCTGGGCGTAGGTGCCGTACGAGTGGTCCCAGGTCAGCTTCCAGGCGGCCCGGTCCGGGTCGAGCACCCACGGCACCAGCCCGGCCCCGGCCAGCGCGCCGGCGACCATCGGCGCGGCCAGCGCGAGCACCCGCCCCAGCACCGAGGAGCCGGTCAGCCCGAGCCGCACCCGCAGTCCGTACAGCGCGAGGTCGAACACCTCGCGGGCGACGGCGGAGCGGCCGGCCTCCGCCGTGGTGTCGGCGAAGACCGCGGCCATCTCCTCGCCGCGCTCCCGGCGGTAGTGCGCCGGGTAGAGCTGCAGCGCGGCCCGCAGCGCCGCCGAGGGCGCCCCCAGGATCGGTGTGGTCATGCGAAACGCCCCCTCTTCGTGGACCTCCCCGGCGACTCCGCCGGCTTCCCCTGCAGCATCGAGCGGACCGCCGAGAGCCGGCGCTCCGCCTCGGTGGCCACCGCCCGCAGCCGCTCGGCCTCGGTGGCGAGCGCGGTCCGACCGGCGGCGGTCAGGGCGTAGCTGCGCCGGGCCCGGCCGTCCACCACCTCCTCGGCCGCGACCTCGATGAGCCCCTGCTGCAGCAGGCGGTCGAGCGCGCCGTAGAGCGTGCCGGTGCGCATCGTGACCCGTCCGTCCGAGATGGCGGCGATCTCCTGGATGAGCGCGTAGCCGTGTCTGGGGGCGTCGGCGAGTGCGGTGAGCAGCAGCAGCGTGGGCTCCTGCATCGAGCGTTCAGTCATGTGACTACATATATCGTCGATCTACCTATCGGTCCAGTGCGACGGCACCGCGAGAATGGCCCCCATGCCCATCACCGAGGAACGCGCCGGGGACCACACCGACGACCGCGCGGACGCCCTGCTCGCCGACTGGACCGCGCTGCTGCACCGCTGCGCCGCGACCGAGGACCCCGAGCCGTACGGGCGGGAGCTGCTGCGCCGCTGGGCCGAACCGCAGCGCCGCTACCACACCCCCGAGCACCTGCGGGCCGTGCTGCGGCACGTCGACGAGCTCGCCGGGCACGCCGCCGACCCGGACGCCGTCCGGCTCGCGGCCTGGTTCCACGACGCCGTCTACCGGCCCGACCGCTCCGAGAACGAGGAGCGCAGCGCCGCCCTGGCGGTCCGCGCGCTCACCGCCGCCGGCCTGCCCGCCGCGCGGGTGGCCGAGGTCGAACGGCTGGTCCTGCTCACCGTCACGCACCGCCCCGAGCCGGGCGACCGCGACGGCGAGGTGCTCTGCGACGCGGACCTCGCCGTGCTCGGCGGCAGCCCCGGGGCGTACGCCGCGTACGCGGCCGCCGTCCGGGAGGAGTACGCCTTCGTCCCGGAGCCCGACTTCCGCGCCGGCCGGGCGGACGTCCTGCGCCGGCTCCTCGCGCTGCCCGCGCTCTACCGCACCCCGGCAGCCCTGGCCCGCTTCGACGCCCCGGCCCGCGCCAACCTGGCGGCCGAACTGGACCGGCTGGCGTCCGGCGGGGCCTGAGAACGGCACCCGGCCACGGCGTGTCCGACAAGACACGCCCCAGGGCGTGTCTTTCGGATCACGTCGGATCAGCGGGCGTCGTTGGGGTGCGTGCATCGGCGGCGCCGAGGAGGGAGTCCATGCGGAGCATCGGCGACTGACGAGAAGCCGGCGTGGGGGTACCCCCGGCCGAAGGCTGGGGGAGTGCGTGCCCCGGCGGCGACCGCCTGGCGTGATCCGAAAGACACGCCCTAGGCGAGTCCCCCGACCGGCGCGACCACCGCACCGTGCTTGCCGCACACCCAGTGCGGCTCCGGCCCCAGCTCGGGCTCCACGCTGAGCGCGTGCGGGTCGCCGTCGGCGGCGCAGTCGGCGCACAGCGGCCAGCGGCCGTAGGCCTCCAGCAGCGCGTCCTGGACGTCCTGGGCGACCAGCCCGAGCACGTACTCGGTGCCGTCCGGCCACTGCTCGAGCCACCAGCGGCGGTGGGTCACGGCCTGTTCCACCAGGGAGACGACGGCGGCGTCCGCCACGTCCCGCGCGGTGAGGTCGGCCAGGATCAGGGCCCGCGCGTTGTGCAGGGCGGTCTCGATGTCGTCGGAAGCCATCTGTCCATTCTCCGGTAGTGCGCCGCTGGAACGCCGTGTGGGCGGCCCCCCGAAGGGGACCGCCCACACGATCGGGATTCGACCGATCCGATCTCAGGAGATCAGGATCAGAAGTCCATGTCACCGCCCGGCATGCCGCCGCCGGCGGCCGCGGCGGCCTTCTCCGGCTTGTCGGCGATGACGGCCTCGGTGGTGAGGAACAGCGCCGCGATGGAGGCGGCGTTCTGCAGCGCGGAGCGGGTGACCTTGGCCGGGTCGATGATGCCCGCGGCGACCAGGTCGACGTACTCGTTGGTGGCGGCGTTCAGGCCGTGACCGGCGGGGAGGTTGCGCACCTTCTCCACCACGACGCCGCCCTCGAGGCCGGCGTTGGTCGCGATCTGCTTGATCGGGGCCTCGAGCGCGACCTTGACGATGTTGGCACCGGTGGCCTCGTCGCCGTCCAGCTCCAGCTTGTCGAAGGCGACACCGGCCTGCAGCAGCGCGACGCCACCACCGGCGACGATGCCCTCCTCGACGGCGGCCTTGGCGTTGCGGACGGCGTCCTCGATGCGGTGCTTGCGCTCCTTGAGCTCCACCTCGGTGGCCGCGCCGGCCTTGATGACGGCCACGCCGCCGGCCAGCTTGGCGAGGCGCTCCTGGAGCTTCTCGCGGTCGTAGTCCGAGTCGCTGTTCTCGATCTCGGCGCGGATCTGGTTCACGCGGCCCGCGACCTGCTCGCTGTCGCCGCCACCGTCGACGATGGTGGTCTCGTCCTTGGTGATGACCACCTTGCGGGCGGTGCCCAGCAGGTCGATGCCGGCGTTCTCCAGCTTGAGGCCGACCTCCTCGGAGATCACGGTGCCACCGGTGAGGATGGCGATGTCGCCGAGCATGGCCTTGCGGCGGTCGCCGAAGCCCGGGGCCTTGACGGCGACGGACTTGAAGGTGCCGCGGATCTTGTTCACGACCAGGGTCGACAGGGCCTCGCCCTCGACGTCCTCGGCGATGATGACGAGCGGCTTGCCGCTCTGCATGACCTTCTCCAGCAGCGGCAGCAGGTCCTTGACCGAGCCGATCTTGGAGTTGGCGATGAGGATGTACGGGTCCTCGAAGGTCGCCTCCATGCGCTCCAGGTCGGTCGCGAAGTAGGCGGAGATGTAGCCCTTGTCGAAGCGCATGCCCTCGGTGAGCTCGAGCTCCAGACCGAAGGTGTTGCTCTCCTCGACGGTGATGACGCCTTCCTTGCCGACCTTGTCCATGGCCTCGGCGATCAGCTCGCCGATCTGGGTGTCGGCGGCCGAGATGGAGGCGGTGGAGGCGATCTGCTCCTTGGTCTCCACGTCCTTGGCCTGGGCCAGCAGCTGGTCGGAGACGGCGGCGACGGCCTTCTCGATGCCGCGCTTCAGGGCCATCGGGTTGGCGCCGGCGGCGACGTTGCGCAGACCCTCGCGAACCAGGGCCTGGGCGAGCACGGTGGCGGTGGTGGTGCCGTCACCCGCGACGTCGTCGGTCTTCTTGGCGACCTCCTTGACGAGCTCCGCGCCGATCTTCTCGTACGGGTCCTCGAGCTCGATCTCCTTGGCGATGGAGACACCGTCGTTGGTGATCGTGGGGGCGCCCCACTTCTTCTCCAGCACGACGTTGCGGCCCTTGGGGCCGAGCGTGACCTTCACTGCGTCGGCGAGCTGGTTCATGCCACGCTCAAGGCCGCGGCGAGCTTCCTCATCAAAGGCGATGATCTTGGCCATCAGAAGTGGTCCTCCGGGACACGGTCGACTGCTCGGACCAAGGGGTGCCCGCGACGGACGGCCCTGGTGTGCGGGGGTCTTTTCCCCTACCGCTCCCGGGGGCCTCACCGACCCGGTCCGCTGTCACTCTCACGCTGTGAGTGCTAACGCCAATGATTAGCACTCCGGGTGGTCGAGTGCAAGCCCAATCGCGATCCCGCGAGCCGTCCGGCGCGATCCCGGGGGCCCCCGCAACTCCCCGCCCGGGAACGCCGACGGGCCCGCACGACGCGTGTCGTACGGGCCCGCCGAGAAGCGAGTGGTCACCAGCCGTGGGCCGCGCCGAGCTCCTGGAGCCGAAGAGGTCAGACCGAGCGGACCATGTCCGCCTGCGGGCCCTTCTGTCCCTGGGAGATCTCGAACTCGACCCGCTGGCCCTCCTCGAGGGTGCGGTAGCCGTCCATCTGGATCGCGCTGTAGTGGACGAAGACGTCCGCACCACCGTCGACCGCGATGAAGCCGTAGCCCTTCTCCGCGTTGAACCACTTGACGGTGCCCTGAGCCATTCCGAACTCCCCTAGTGCTGTGCTGGCCCTTCACGCGCCCGCAGGTCGCGGGCCCGGGTCTGGTTTGGAGGCCGGCCCGGGGAACCCCCCCTGGGCGCAGCCGTGCACGCCGCAATCCTCCGCCGGGGCGCCTGACGGCATCCTGTGAGCGGCTGACTACGTCGACCGCCGCTGAATGTATCCGGATCGACGCCCTCTGCAACAGGGTCAACTGCGGGGAATTCCGGGTGCGCACCAGGGGACACTGCGGGCGGAATCGGAATGAACTCGGCATTTGACGCCGGACATAGCGGACGAATTACTACAGATCACCGCGCGAATTCTGACATCGGCCTGACATGTTTCGCAGCGCCGGGGCCCAGCGGGTCTCAACGGCCGGACGGCGGTCCGGCGAATCGCGGGGGAGGATGAAGAGAATCCCTTTTCCCAGCCGAGCCACACTCTACTCCGACTCCACCGGGATATATTCCCGCCGAAATGCGCACGGCCGCCCACGCGCACGGAGAGCGGAATTCCGTGCGCGCGGGCGGCCGGCCCGGGCGGGTGCGGCTCAGCAGCCGCCGGCCACCGCCGGGATGATCGAGACGCCGGCCCCGTCCGCGACCTCCGTCGCCAGGCCGTCGGCGAAGCGCACGTCGTCGTCGTTCACGTAGACGTTGACGAAGCGGCGCAGCTTGCCGGTGTCGTCCAGGATGCGGGCGGAGATGCCCGCGTGGTTCTTCTCCAGGTCGGCGATGACCTCGCCGAGGGTGGCGCCCTCGGCGCTCACCTCGGCGGCGCCGCCGGTGTAGGTGCGCAGGATGGTGGGGATGCGGACGTTGACGCTCATGGCTCTCCTAGCGGGGGTGCGGCCCAGCGGGTGGGGGTGGTTCAGGCGGACGCGAGGCCGGCGTCGCGGAAGGACGCCAGGGTCGGGCGGATGACGGCGGTCATGCCGGCCCCGGCGACGGCGTCCAGGGTCTTCAGGCCGTCGCCGGTGTTGATCGCGACGGTCTCCTTGGCCGGGTCGAGCTGGCCGGTCTCCACCAGCTTCTTCAGCACGCCGACGGTGACCCCGCCCGCGGTCTCGGCGAAGATGCCCTCGGTCCGGGCCAGCAGCCGGATGGCGTCCACCACCTCGGCGTCGGTGACGTCCTCGACGGCGCCGCCGGTGCGCCGGGCGATGTCCAGCACGTACGGGCCGTCCGCCGGGTTGCCGATCGCCAGCGACTTGGCGATGGTGTCCGGCTTGACCGGCCGGATCACGTCCTGGCCGGCCTTGAACGCGGCCGACACCGGCGAGCAGCCCGCCGCCTGGGCACCGAAGACCTTGTACGGCCGGTCCTCGACCAGGCCGAGCCTGATCAGCTCCTGCAGACCCTTGTCGATCTTGGTCAGCTGGGAGCCCGAGGCGATCGGGATGACGATCTGCTCCGGCAGCCGCCAGCCGAGCTGCTCGCAGATCTCGTACGCCAGCGTCTTGGAACCCTCCCCGTAGTAGGGGCGCAGGTTGACGTTGACGAAGCCCCAGCCCTCACCGGCCGGGTCGCCGATCAGCTCCGAGCAGAAGCGGTTCACGTCGTCGTAGTTGCCCTCGATGCCGACCAGCTCGCCGCCGTACACCCCGGCCATGACGACCTTGCCCTGCTCCAGGTCGTGCGGGATGAACACGCAGGACCGGAACCCGGCCCGGGCCGCCGCCGCACCCACCGCACCGGCCAGGTTGCCGGTCGACGAGCAGGACAGCGTGGTGTAGCCGAAGGCCCGGGCGGCCTCGATGGCGCAGGCCACCACCCGGTCCTTGAAGGAGTGGGTGGGGTTGCCCGAGTCGTCCTTGACGTGCAGCGGGGCGGTGAAGCCGAGCTCGCGGCCCAGGTTGTCCGCCTTCACCAGCGGGGTCCAGCCGGGGTTCAGGTTGGGCTTCGAGGCGACGTCGGCCGGCACCGGCAGCAGCGGGGCGTAGCGCCAGATCGAGGTGGGGCCGGCCTCGATCCGCTTGCGCAGCTCCTCGGCCCGCTCGCCGCCGAACTCGTAGGCGATCTCCAGCGGGCCGAAGCACTCCAGGCAGGCGAAGCTCGGACCGAGCGGGAAGCGGGTGCCGCACTCCCGACAGGACAGGGCGGCGGCGGGGCCGAGGTCCACGGATGCGGGTGCGACGGTGTCGATAGCCATGATGGCGAGGCCTCTCTCCTCATCTTCCCCGTGGCGCGGTCGCGCCACAGGCCGGAATTGGCACCTGTCCCGCCGGGGCCTGTACGACGACAGCCGAGCGAGAAGGTTGCCGGGACGTCAACGGGCCGTTCCCTCAGTCCCTCTGGATGAGCTTGTGAAATTGTGGTGGCGCTCAACGGTGACCCCGGCGTGCAAAGGTCCGACCGCTGTACGAAGACTGTATCCGAAGGCGTCAACGCCGAACGGGACCGTCCGCCACGCGAGATGACGCGTCCCACCCGATCCCGCCGAGGAGAGTCACGTGCCCGCCGAACCGATCCCCGCGCTCCTCCCGCAGGCGGCGTCCTGGCTGCGCCGCCGCTCGTGGAGCGCGGCCGACCGGCCGGTGCGCACCCTGCTGGAGGCCAAGCGCCGCACCGGTCACACGGTCAGCGTGGTGCTCCCCGCCCTGGACGAGGAGGCCACCGTCGGCGACATCGTCCGGACCGTCCGGCGCGAGCTGATGGAGCGCGTCCCGCTGGTCGACGAGCTCGTCGTGGTCGACTCCGGCTCCACCGACGCCACCGCCGCCGTCGCGGCGGGGGCGGGCGCCCGGGTGGTGCACCGCGACGCCGTCCTGCCGCGGATCCCGGCCGTCCCCGGCAAGGGCGAGGTGCTCTGGCGCTCACTGTTGGTGACCCGCGGCGACATCGTCTGCTTCGTCGACGCCGACCTGCGCGAGTTCGACCCGGCCTTCGTCTCCGGCATCCTCGGCCCGCTGCTCACCGAACCGGACATCCAGCTGGTCAAGGCCATGTACGACCGCCCGCTGGAGGTGTCGCTCGACGGCTCGGCCACGGGCGGCGGCGCCGTCGTGCCGTCCGGCGGCGGCCGGGTCACCGAACTGGTCGCCCGCCCGCTGCTGAACCTGCACTGGCCGGAACTCGCCGGTTTCGTCCAGCCGCTGGGCGGCGAGTACGCCGCGCGCCGCTCGCTGCTCGAACGGCTCCCCTTCCCGACCGGCTACGGCGTCGAGCTCGGACTCCTGGTGGACGCACTGGAGGCGGTCGGACTGGACGCCCTCGCCCAGGTGGACGTCGGGGTCCGGCACCACCGGCACCAGGACGGCCAGGCGCTGGGCCGGATGGCCGCCACCATCTACCGCACCGCCCTGGAACGGCTCGACCGCACCCACCGGCTGAAGGCCTCCGCCGACCTGGTCCACCCGCTGCTGACCCAGTTCACCCGGGACCCGCGGACCCGGGAGTTCACCGCCCACACCCACCCGGTGACGGCTGTCGAGCGCCCCCCGATGCACACCGTGCCCGAGTACGCGACCCGGCACTGAGGGGTTTGCCGCCCCGGGGCCACGGCAACGTACCAACCATGGGCGATCTCACGACCGAACGTTCGAGCGCGACCGGCACCGCCCCCGTCCTGGTGGCCTCCAACCGGGGACCGGTGTCGTTCGGAACCGCTGACGACGGCACGCTGACCCTCCGGCGCGGTGGCGGGGGCCTGGTCTCCGGCCTCTCCGCCATCGACGACCCGAACGCCGTCTGGGTCTGCGCCGCCCTCGGCGCGGCCGACCGCAGAGCAGCCGCCGAGGCCCCGGACGGCCGCCTCGACCGCGCCGGGCACGACGTCGGCGGACAGGCCGTCCGGATGCTCGACATCGACCCGGACACCTTCGCCCGCGCCTACAACGGCGTCGCCAACTCCACCCTCTGGTTCGTCCACCACCTGCTGTACGCGACCCCGACCGCCCCCTCCTTCGACGCGGACTTCCGCACCGAGTGGGCCGCCTACACGGCGTACAACACCGCCTTCGCCGAGGCCCTCGCCGCCGAGGCGGCCCCCGGCGCCGCCGTCCTCGTCCAGGACTACCACCTGTCGCTGACCCCGGCCCTGCTCCGCGCCGCCCGCCCCGACCTGCGGATCGGCCACTTCTCGCACACCCCCTGGGCGCCGCCGGACTACTACCGGCTGCTGCCCGACGACGTCGCCCGGGCCGTCCTGACCGGCATCCTGGGCGCCGACCGGGCCGGCTTCCTCACCCGGCGCTGGGCGCTCGCCTTCGCCGACTGCTGCGAGGAGCTGCTGGGCGCCGTCGTCGACCGCGAGGCCCTCACCGTCACCCTCACCGGGCCCTCGGCCGGGGAGACCCGCACCACCCGGCTCGGCGTCCACGCGCTGGGCGCCGACGCCGACTTCCTGCGCGAGCGCGCCCACCGCCCCGACGTGGACGAGCGCCTGGCCGTCCTGCGGGAGGCCGTCGGCGGGCGCCGCACCATCGTCCGGGTCGACCGCACCGAGCTGAGCAAGAACATCGTCCGCGGCCTCCAGGCCTACCGGCACCTGCTGCGGACCCGCCCCGAGTGGCACGACCGGGTGGTGCACATCGCCTTCGCCTACCCGTCCCGCACCGACCTCGCCGAGTACCGGGCCTACACCGCCGAGGTCCGGCGGCTCGCCGGGGAGATCGACGCCGAGTTCGCCACCGACACCTGGAAGCCGCTGATCCTGCACGTCGACGACGACTTCCCGCGCTCCCTGGCCGCCTACCGGCTCGCCGACGTCGCCCTGGTCAACCCGATCCGGGACGGCATGAACCTGGTCGCCAAGGAGGTCCCGGTGGTCTCCGACCACGGCTGCGCCCTGGTGCTCTCCCGCGAGGCCGGCGCGCACGCCGAGCTGGCCGAGGACGCCCTGACGGTGAACCCCTACGACGTCATCGCCACCGCGGACGCCCTGCACGCGGGCCTCACCATGGCGGAGGAGGAGCGCGCCGACCGCACCAAGCGCCTCGCGGCGGCGGCCACCGCACTCCCCCCGCAGCAGTGGTTCCTGGACCAGCTCAGCGCGCTGTGAGCGACCGGCTCGACGCGCCGTGAGCGACCGGCTCAGTGCGCCGTGAGCGCCAGGGCCAACCCTTCGAGCAGCTCCACCACGCCGGCCGGGCCCGGGACCACCAGGTCCGCCCGGTCGGCGAGTTCGCGCACCGGTGCGTCCCCCACCGCGCCGCTGCACACCAGCAGGCCCGCCAGACCCTCGCCGCGCAGCTCCTCCACCGCCGCGAAGGCCGCCACGTCCCCGAGGTCGTCGCCCGCGTACAGCACCGACCGCGCCGCGCGCTCACGCAGGAAGCCGGTCAGCGCCGCCCCCTTGTCGACCCCGGGCGGCCGCAGCTCCAGCACCAGCCGCCCGGGCTCCACCACCAGCCCGAGCCCCGCCGCGAGCTCGCCGACCGGCCCGCGCAGCAGCTCCAGCGCCTCCTCGGGCGCGTCCGTGCGCCGGGTGTGCACCGCCAGCGAGCGCCCCTTGTCCTCCACCCACGTCCCGTCGGGCGCCCCCGTCTCCGCCAGCAGTCCGGGCAGCGCCGCCCTGGCCCGCACCACCCCGGGGTGCACCGGCGGCGCGCTCACCTCGCCGTCCTCCCAGCGCTCGGCGCCGTAGTGCCCGAGCACCACCACCCCGGGGAGCCCGGCCAGGCCCCCGTACTCCACCGCCAGGGCGGCCGGGCGGCCGGTCACCACCACCACGGCCCGCACCCGCGGGCCCAGGGCCCGCAGGGCGGCCACCACGCCGGGATGCGCCCTGGCCCGGTCCGGGTCCGGCACGATCGGCGCCAAGGTCCCGTCGAAGTCCAGGGCGATCACCGCGCCCCCGGGCGCCTCCAGGATCGCCCGCACTCCGTCCCGCCCGGCCGCAGTGACCGGCGTCCACGTCTCTTCGAAGCCCATGCCCGAGCCATACCCCGCTGCCCGACTCCCACCCAACCCGTCCGGCGGCACCCACCGCGAGCGGCGCGACGCGACCGCCGCGACGCGGCGCGGCCCGGCCCGCAAGGTTCAGCGCGCGGCCCGGCGGGCCTCCCGGATCCGCCGCAGCCGGTTCACCAGCACCGGCGCGTGCGCCAGGGCCTCCGGCCGGTCCAGCATCGCGTTCAACAGCTGGTAGTACCGGGTGGAGGAGATCCCCAGCTCCTCCCGGATCGCCCGCTCCTTCGCCCCGGCCGTGCGCCACTGCCGCCCCTCCAGCGCCAGCACCGCCACGTCCCGCTCACTCAGCTCGCCCACCAGGACACCTCCGCCCTCACTACGGAGTGTCATTCTCGCGCGGAACCCCGACACACTCTGCGTCCTCCGCGCACCCCGCACCCCGGATAGCGTCGGAACCATGACCACGCCCAGCTTCGCCGTGCACATCCCCACCGCCGACCTCGAACCCGACCCGCTCGACCCCGCGCAGATCGTCTCCGGCTCCCCGGAGGTCTCCGGGAGGGTCCTCGCCGAGTCCCCCGACGGCCGCCAGCTGCGCGGCATCTGGCAGATCACCCCGGGCGTGGTCACCGACGTCGAGGCCGACGAGATGTTCGTGGTGCTCAGCGGCCGGGCCACCATCGAGGTCGAGGGCGGCCCGACCCTGGAGGTCGGCCCGGGCGACTGCGCGGTGCTGCGCGAGGGCGACCGGACCACCTGGACCGTCCACGAGACCCTCCGGAAGGCCTACGCCATCACGCTCCCGTAGGGCCCCTCCTCGAACCCGCGCCCGCGGGGCGGTTCCCCCACCGGCCCGGGTTCACTTGCGGACCCGGGCCGCCTCCTTGACCGCCGCGTCCTGCAGGCCGGTGAGCACCTGCTTCGGGTCCCCGGTGACGGCCTGCCCGATGCCGGCCTTGATCCGGTTGCTGACGTCGCCCCAGGCCGGGTCCCCGAAGGGGTAGAAGCTGGCGTTGCCGAGCCCGGCGGCGAACTGCTTCAGGTCCTCGTGCTTCGGGTCCGAGGTCATCTGCGCGAACGCGTCCTGGGTGACCGGCAGCAGGTTGTACTGCTCGTCGAACTTCAGCTGGTACTCGCGGGTGTAGGCGAAGGACAGGAACTTCTTGATCTCGTTCTTGTGCCCGTTGGCCTTGAACGCCATCATCCAGTCCGCGACGCCGAGGCTCCCGGTCTTGGTCACGCCGTCCTTCTTCGGGATCGGCGCGGTGCCGAAGTCGATCTTCCCGGCGGTCGCCATCCGCAGCAGCGTCGGGTGCCCGTTCAGCATCGCGACCTTCCCCGCCGCGAAGTCCTGGAACACCGGGGTGCGGTTCATCCTGCCCGGGTCGGCGTAGGTCAGCCCGGTGGCCACCAGGTTGCTCTTCAGCCAGCCGAAGGTGGCCTGGTTCTGGTTGCTGTCGATGGTGTAGTTGCCGACGTCGTCGGAGAGGCTGCCGCCGCCGCTGAGCGTCCACAGCATGGACTCGGCCGGGGCCTCCTCCGGTCCGAGCGGCAGCCCGTACGGGGTCACGCCCGGCACCTTGGCCTTGATCTTCTCGGCGGCCTGGCGCAGCTCGTTCCAGGTGGCCGGCGGCTGGGTGATGCCGGCCTGGCGGAAGACCGCCTTGTTGTAGAAGAGCACCCGGGAGGACGAGACGAACGGGATGCCGTACTGGGTGCCGAGCACCTGGCCGGCGTGCGAGAAGGTGTCCAGGAACTTGGCCTGGGTGTCCATCGAGAGCACGTCGCCGGCCGGGTAGAGCCGGTCCGCGGCGACCTGGTCGGCGAAGCCGCCGGTCTGCAGCAGGTCGGGGGACTTGCCGGCCGCGATCATGTCGTCGACCTTCTTGCCGATGTCGGTCCAGCTGTCGACCTCGACGTCGACCTTGATCCCGGGGTTCGCCGCCTCGAAGCCGCGCGCGACCTCGTCCCAGTACCGCTTGGAGCCGGTGTCGGCGTTCTCCCCGTAGTCGGCGGCGACCAGCTTGAGGGTGACCGTCCCGTCGCCCTGCCCGCCGCACGCGCTGACCGCGGGGAGCACCAACGCGCCGGCCAGCGCGGTGCCGAGGACACGGGTGGGAACGTGGGCGCGCCTGTTCAACGCGGGTACCGCCTTCGGGGGGAGGACTGCGGCCGAACGGGGGAATCCGGCAGGGGGGAGGCGGCAACACTGCCAAATCGAGCGGGCGGTGGTCCACACCACTACCCCGAGCCCGCCGAGTAGTTATCGAAGTGCGGAGGTCGTTGCACGATGCGCAACAGGAGGTGACCGCGCGCCGCCCGGCGCAAAGCCCCGCACACCGCCCGCAGCTGCGACAAAGCTCACCCGTTCTGGACCAGACCAATCCGACAACTGGACTAGACCTCTTCTACCAGCCAGGGGAAACTGTCCTCCGTGAAGCACGTCATCGCACTCGATGTAGGCGGCACCGGCATGAAGGCCGCGCTGCTCGCCCAGGACGGCTCCGTGCTGTTCGAAGCACGCCGACCGACCGGGCGGGAGCACGGCACGGACGCCGTGGTCGCCGCCATCCTCGACTTCGCCGCCGACCTCGCGGACGAGGGGCGCAGCCGCTTCGGCGTCGCCCCGCTCGCCGCCGGCGTCGCCGTCCCGGGCACGATCGACGAGAGGAACGGCATCGCCGTCTACTCCGCCAACCTCGGTTGGCGGGACCTCCCGCTGCGCAGCCTGCTGGGCGAGCGGCTGGCCGGCCCCGACGGCTCCGCGATGCCCGTCGCGCTCGGCCACGACGTGCGCTCCGGCGGCCTCGCCGAGGGCCGGATCGGCGCCGGCCGCGGTGTCGACCGCTTCCTGTTCATCGCCCTGGGCACCGGCATCGCCGGCGCCATCGGCATCGGCGGCCGGATCGAGGCCGGCGCGCACGGCTACGGCGGCGAGATCGGCCACGTCGTGGTCCGCCCCGGCGGACCGCAGTGCGGCTGCGGCGCCCGCGGCTGCCTGGAGACGCTCGCCTCCGCCTCCGCCGTCTCCCGCGCCTGGGCCGAGGCCTGCGGCGACCCCGACGCCGACGCGGCATCCTGCGCCGCCGCGGTGGACGCCGGGGACCCCCGCGCGCTCGCGGTCTGGCAGCGCGCCGTCGACGCCCTCGCCGACGGCATCGTGCTCGCCCAGAGCCTGCTCGACCCGTCCACGGTGATCGTCGGCGGCGGGCTGGCCGAGGCCGGCGACACCCTCCTCACCCCGCTGCGCGCGGCGGTCACCGAGCGCCTGACCTTCCAGATGCCCCCGAAGGTCGTACCGGCCATGCTCAAAGACACCGCCGCGTCCCTGGGCGCCGGCCTGCTCGCCTGGGATCTGCTCACCTTGGAGGTGACCGCGTGACCGCGGACCGCATCACTCTGGCCGGCGCCCGGCTGGTCCTGCCCTGCGGCGTCGTCGAGGGCGGCCGACTCACCGTCGAGGGCACCGCCATCGCCGGCCTCGGCGGCGAGCCCGAGCCCGGCGACCTCGACCTCACCGGGCACACCCTCGTCCCCGGCTTCGTCGACCTGCACGTCCACGGCGGCGGCGGCGCCTCCTACGCCTCCGGCATCGCCGAGGAGGCCCTGCACGCCGCCCGCACCCACCTCGCGCACGGCACCACCACCACCGTCGCCTCCACCGTCACCGGCGAGATCGACGAGGTCGCCCGCCAGGCCGCCGTCCTCTCCGAACTCGTCGAGGACGGCGTCCTGGCCGGCATCCACTTCGAGGGCCCCTTCATCTCCCACAACCGCTGCGGCGCCCACCGCCCCGACCTGCTCCGCGACCCCGACCCCGCCCTGGTCCGCAAGCTCGTCGACGCCGCCCGCGGCCACGCCGCCATGGTCACCCTCGCCCCCGAACTCCCCGGCGGCCTCGACTCCGTCCGCATGCTCGCCGACCTCGGCGTGATCGCCGCCGTCGGCCACACCGACTCCGACTACGCCACCACCCTGCGCGCCGTCGACGCCGGCGCCACCGTCGCCACCCACCTCTTCAACGCCATGCCCGGCATCGCCCACCGCGCCCCCGGCCCCATCGTCGCCCTCCTCGAGGACGACCGCGTCACCGTCGAACTGATCAACGACGGCGTGCACCTGCACCCCTCCGTCCTCGACCTCGCCTACCGCACCGCCGGCGCCTCCCGCGTCGCCCTGATCACCGACGCCATGGGCGCCGCCGGCATGGGCGACGGCCTCTACCCCCTCGGCCCCCTCCAGGTCCGCGTCCAGGACGGCGTCGCACGCCTGGTCGAGGGCGGCGCGATCGCCGGTTCCACCCTCACGCTGGACGTCGCCTTCAAGCGCTCCGTCACGGTCAACGGCCTCAGCCTGGGCCAGACCGTCGAGTCGCTCTCCACCACCCCCGCCCGGCTGCTCGGCCTGGCCGGCACCACCGGCTCCCTCGAGACCGGCAAGCTGGCGGACCTCGTCGCCCTCGACTCCGAGACCTACGACCTGGTCGCCGTCATGCGCCGCGGCCACTGGGTGCTCGGCGCCGAGCGCTTCGACGTGGTGAAGCCCGCCTGACGGCCCCCGGGACGCCGACGGCCGCCCTCCCCCACGGGGACGGGCGGCCGTCGCGCACTCGGACGCCGGGCGTCAGCCGCTCGGCTCGACGGTGATCTGGTCGATCAGGATCGGTCCGCCCGGCGCGGTGATGACGACGCTGTTCGCCCCGGCCTGCAGCTGCGGGAGTATCCAGGTGGTGTACCAGGAGGACGCCGGGTCCTTGCCGGGCGAGTAGTTCTTGAACGGCAGCCCGCTCGGCCAGTCCTTGCCGTTCACCGAGGCCGCGCCCTTCACGTCCGCGCCGGCGTTGCTGAAGTGCACCGTCAGCTTGTACGTCCCGGCGGTGGCGACCTCGCCGTTCCACGTCACCGAGCCGCCCTGCTGGAGGGTCAGGTAGCTGCCGTCCGCGGACTTGGCGCCCTTGACGCTGTTGCCGGACGGCGCGTTCTGGGCCTGCAGCTGGCCCGCGTCCACGGTGGTCGGGCCGGCCGCGACGGTGGCGCTCGCCGAGGGCGAGGCGGTCGGGGACGACCCGCCGGTCGCGGCGGTGGTGGGCGGGGCCGCGGCGGTGGTCTGGGTGCCGGACTTGGCGGTCTTGTCGCCGTCCGGGTCGCCCGAGGACAGCGCGATGCCGGCGCCGATCGCGATGGCCGCGACGACGGCGACCGCGCCGATCACCGCGCCCTTGCTGCGACCGCTGCTCGGCCGCTCCTCGCCCGGCTGCGGCCGGGAGTGCTCGGCGTAGCGGTTCTGCTGGGTGGGCGCCGTGCCGTACTCGGGCTGCTGCGGCGCCCCCTGCTGGGCGTACGGGGTCTGCTGCTGGCCCGGGTAGCCCGGCTGCTGCTGGCCGTAGGCCGGCTGCTGCGGCGCCCGGGGCGGGTACTGCTGCCCGTACTGCGCCCGGCCGACCTCCATCGGGCGGTTGTACGACGTCCGGGGCACGCCCTGCTGCGGCTCGGCCGACTGCCCGGTCGAGCCCTCGGCCGGGCGGTAGAGGTAGCCGAACGGATCGTCGTCCTGCGGGGCACCGCCCCCCTGGCCCTCGGGCACTCCGTTGCTGCCGGCGGTCGTCACGGTGGTCAACTCCCCCATCCGGTTCGCGCCGCCGGGTGCGGACCGGCGCAGATCATGGACGCTCTCGTACCCGGGAACCCTACCTGCCGTACCCGACTGCCGGGAAAGAGCCCTTGACAACCCACGGGTAACCTGCGCGGCCCCGGGGCCCGGTCAGCCCGCCCGCCGGTGCGAACGCTCGCCGCGCGCGCCGCGCACCGCGCCCCCGCGCGCCCGCTTCTCGTCGTACATCCGCTCGTCCGCGGTGTGCAGCACCTCCTCGGTGCTCATCCCGCAGCCCGCCCAGCCGATGCCGAGGCTGACGCCCACCCGCATCGCCCGGCCGTCGATCCGCATCGGCGGGATGATCGCGTTGCGCAGCCGGTGGGCGAGGTCCTTGGCCTCCTCCCGGCCGATGCCGTCGGCCAGCACGACGAACTCGTCGCCGCCGAGCCGGGCCACCGTGTCGCCGTCCCGGACGGCCTGGCTCAGCCGCCGGGCGACCTCGACCAGCACCGCGTCGCCCGCGTTGTGGCCGAACCGGTCGTTGATCGACTTGAAGCCGTCCAGGTCGCAGAAGAGCACCGCGAGCCCCTTGTCCGCGTGGGCCGCGGCCCCCGAGCGGAAGGGCGCCGACCAGGCCTCGCCCGGGCCGTGGTCGGTGGGGACCACCGCGTGCACGTGCTCCCCGCAGGCCGCGGTCAGCCCCGGCAGCGGACCGGCCTCGGGCAGCCCGTAGCCGTGCACCGGCCCGGCGTACGGGTCCGCCCCCTCCAGCCCGTCGTAGGCGGCGTGCGCGGCGTAGGAGTCCGCGGGGTAGCCGTACGGGGCCGGGTAGGCCGTCTCGGCCCCGGCGGCGGCGCCGACGGTCTGCGGCTCGTTGCAGAGCCGACGGGCCAGCCGGGCCTTCAGCTCGGCGCTGTTCGGCAGGCCGGTGAGCGCGTCGTGGCTGGCCCGGTGGGCGAGCTGGAACTCGTGCCGCTTGCGCTCCTCGATGTCCTCGACGTGGGTGAGCAGGAAGCTCGGGCCCTCGGCCGCGTCCGCCACGATCGAGTTGCGCAGGCACACCCACTGGTAGCCGCCGTCCCGCCGGGACAGCCGCAGCTCCGCCCGGCCGCTCTCGGCGCTGGTGCGCTCCAGCAGGGCCCGGTCCTCGGGGTGGACGAGATCGGCGAAGCTCTGCTGGCGCAGCACCGCGCGGGGGCGGCCGAGCAGTCGGCAGAGCGCGTCGTTGACCCTGGTCAGCTGGCCGCGACCGGCGCCGTGCAGTTCGGTGATGGCCATCCCGCTGGGCGCGTACTCGAAGGCCTGGCGGAAGCTCTCCTCGCTGGCCCGCAGCGCCTGCTGCTCCTTCTCCAGCCGGGCCAGGGCGCGCTGCATCTCGGCCCGCAGCCGGGCGTTGCCGATCGCGATGGAGGCCTGAAGCGAGAACATCTCCAGCGCCTCGCGGGTCCACGCCCCGGGCCGCTTGCCGCTGCGCGGACGGTCCACCGAGAGCACGCCGAGCAGGTCGCCGCCGGCGCTGTACATCGGGGCGAGCAGTCCGTCGGCCGGGTGCCAGTCGTTGGCGTAGACGGGCAGCGGGCCGTCCCCGATCCAGCGCGGGATGTCGCTGGCGACGGCCCAGCCTCGGTCGTAGGGGAGGAAGCGCAGGGTGCCCCAGTGGTCGCTGACGCCGAGCAGCCGGTCCCAGGACTCCCGGGAGCCGACCTGGCCGAGCAGCACGGAGGGGCCGCCCATGGCGCTCTCCTCGAGCTCCCAGACGGCCGCCACCACCAAGTCGCCGTCCGGGCGGACCAGGCTGACCGCGGCGGCGTCGAAGCCGAGCCCGTGAACCGCGCCCTCGACGACGGCCTGCAGCGTGCCCGCCAGGCTGCGGGCAGCGTTGAGGTCCGCCACGACCCGGTGCAAGGTGCGGAGGGTCGCGAGACGGACGTACGGCTCCGACTCGGCTTCCATGCGGGGGCTCCCCGGCTGCTTCGGATAGTTCTTGATTGGTTATCGTCCGATTGCCAGAAGAACTGAATCACAGGGAGCACAGCGTTCGGCACGCTCGGTCAGCAATAGGCCGCTACTTGTGACTTAAATCACACAACACTAATGCGCCCTTAATCAGCTCATCCGCCCCATAGCGGTACATCACGCGCTATCAGGGCAATTCCCGTGGTCGACCTCATCGGTCCCGCACTGAAGCCCCCTGCCGCCCGGCAGGCCCCTCGCTTCACTCCTGAGAGTGAGCTCCACCACCTCGCGGGGGGCGGGTCCCGCCACCGCCCGTGACCCCGGCCCGCGCCGGTGGTCCTACGACCTCGGCCCGATGCAGAGCGTGGCGGCCTCCGGCTACCGTGCGGTACGTGTACCCGTCCCCGCAGCCCGAAGCTGCCACCCAGGCCACGCCCGACGAGTTCCGGGCAGCACTCTCCCAGCTCGCCGCCGGCGTCAGCCTGGTCACCGTCCACGACCCGGAGGACGGCGAGGACGTCGGCATGACCGCCACGTCCTTCCTCTCGGTGTCGCTGGAGCCCCCGCTGGTGCTGATCTCGGTCCGCGAGGACTCCCGGATGGACGAGGTGCTCACCCGGACGGACACCTGGGCGGTCTCGCTGCTCACGGAGGGCCAGAAGGCGCTCGGCTCCCGCTTCGCCATGAAGGGCCGGCTCAGCGACCGGCTGCTCTTCGCGGACACCCCGCACCGGCGCGGCCCGCACTCCGGGGCGCCGCTGATCGACGGCGCGCTCGCCACCGTCGAGTGCCGCACCGAACAGCGGATACCCGCGGGTGACCACACGCTGCTGCTCGGCCGCGTCCTGGAGGCCGTGGTCCCCAACCCGGCCGGCCGGCCGCTGCTCTACTTCCGCGGCGGGTACCGCGCCCTCGGCTGAGCCCGCCTACTCGCCGCCCCGCGGCGAGCGCCGGCCCTGCTTCAGCTCGGAGCGGTGCCGCTTGCCGGCCAGTCGCCGCTCGACCGTCCCCCGGCTGGGCCTGGTCGCCCGCCGGGCCTTCGGCGGCGGCGCGCACGCCTCGGTCAGCACCGCCGACAGCCGGGCCGCGGCCGCCTCCCGGTTGCGCCACTGCGAGCGGAACTCGGAGGCCTGGATCACCAGCACCCCGCCGTCCACCAGCCGCCCGGCCAGCCGCTCCAGCGCACGCTCGCGCCACACCTCGGGCAGCGCCCGGGAGGACGCCAGGTCGTAGCGCAGCTCGACCTTCGTGTCGGAGGTGTTGACGTGCTGGCCACCGGGGCCGGAGGAACGCGAGAAGCGCCAGACGAGCTCGGCGTCGGGGACGACCACCGACCCCCGTACGCGGATGGGCTCGGGCATGCGCCCATCATCCCGCGCCCGCCCCCGCCGGGTCACCCGGTTATCCGCACCGGTCCGGGCGGGTCCGCGGACCCCCGCCCGCCCGCCACCGGCGCCGCCCCGGTTCCGCGGCACCGCCCGCAGCCCGGACAATGGCCTACGTGATCGAGCTCGGCTACTCCCTCTCCAACCGCTTCCCCGACCCTCCGCAGACGGACTACCGGTCCGCCTCGGTGCACGCGCTGCGGTACGACCTGTTCTGCGGCGACGTCTACCTGGAGGCCGAGGGCGCCGAGCTGTCCACCGCCTGGGGGTGGGTGCCGGTGCTGGACTTCGCGTGGGCGCTGTGCGACATCGCCGAGCAGCTGGACCGCGACCCGGACGGCGGCCGGGCCGCCCGGGTGCAGACCGCCGACCTGGACTTCACCCAGAACACCGAGCTGCTGCGGTTCGCCCGCCGCTTCAACTGGGTCGAGGTCAGCGCGACCTGGCTGCCGGACGAGCCGCCCGCGGTGGTGCGCCACGGCGAGCTGCGGCGCGAGGCCCGGGACTTCCTCCAGGACACCCTCGCCGATCTGTTCGACATGCACCCCGACCTGGCCGACAATCCGAACATCTGGTCGCTGCAGGGCCGGTTCCGCCGGATCTGATCCCCGTTATTGCCCCGCCTTTGCCCGGGGATTGGCGGCCACCAGAAATTCACGGACTCCGTGGAACCAACCCACCCGAGCATTGCGTTGTCCGGGGAAAAGCGAACGAAGGGACTGCAATCGCCATGCCAGTGAGCCTCTCCAAGGGTGGCAACGTCTCGCTGACCAAGGAGGCCCCCGGCCTGTCCGCGGTCAGCGTCGGCCTGGGCTGGGACGTCCGGACCACCACCGGCGCCGAGTTCGACCTCGACGCCAGCGCGATCGTCCTGAACGCGGACGGCAAGGTGCTGTCCAACGGGCACTTCGTCTTCTTCAACAACACCAGCACCCCCGACAACACCGTCGTGCACACCGGTGACAACCGCACCGGCGAGGGCGTCGGCGACGACGAGTCGATCAACGTGAACCTGGCCGGCCTGCCGGCCGAGGCCGTCAAGATCACCTTCCCGGTCACCATCTACGACGGGGTCGCCCGCGGCCAGAGCTTCGGCCAGGTCCGCAACGCCTACATCCGCGTGGTGAACGCCGCCGGCGGTGCCGAGATCGCCCGCTACGACCTCTCCGAGGACGCCGCCACCGAGACCGCGATGATCTTCGGCGAGCTGTACCGCAACGGCGGCGAGTGGAAGTTCCGTGCCGTCGGCCAGGGCTACGCCTCCGGCCTGGCGGGCATCGCCCAGGACTTCGGCGTCCAGCTCTGACGCCCCGCCGGGCCCGTCCCGGCACCCCCGGGAACGCCGCGGCGCGGGAAGTCGGTCGGACCGACTTCCCGCGCCGTCGCCGTTTCCAGCGGCCCCCGGGCTCAGCGCGAGGCGCGCAGCTCCGGGAGCTGGATCAGCTCGGTCTCCTCCTCCGGGGTCAGGTCGACCACCTCGGGCACCGCCCCGTCCCCGGCCGCACGGCCCGTCGGCTCGTCGCGACCCTCCGGCTCGCCGACGCCCTCCGGCGCGGGTGCCGCCTGGGCCTCCCGGACCTCCTGCGCCTCGGCCTGCGCCTGTGCGGCCACCGCCTCGTCGCCCACCACGTCCGCGAGGTCCGTGCGCTCCCCCAGCTCGGCGACGCTGCCCACCGCCGGCGCCGGGGCCGCCGCACGCACGGCCGGACCCGGAGCAGCACCAGTACCAGCACCGCGGCCGAAGAAGCTGAAGCCCTGTCCGCGCGCCCCGGACTGCGCCGGGCGCAGCCGCTGCCGTTCCACCGGGGCGGGCACCGCGACCGGAGCCGTCGGCGCCCCGCCGAGCTGCCCGACCGTGGCGGTCAGCGCCGGGCGCACCGGCGCGGGCCGCACTGGCGCCTGGGCGGCCGGAGCCGGCACCGCCGGGGCCTGGGCCGGGGTCGGCACCGCAGGGGCCACCGGAGCCGGCACCACGGGCGCCACCGGGGCCGGTACGACGGGCGCAGGGGCCACCGCGGCCGGAGCCTGCCGGACCGGGGCCTGCCTGGCCGGCGCCGCGGCCGCGCGCAGCGCGACCTCCGCGCCCGCGGTCCGCTCCCGCTGCGCCTCCCGCTCCGCCGCCCGCCGCGCCAGCAGCCGCAGCACGGAGCCGGCACGGACGAACGCGGCCGGGCTGGCCGGGTGCTTGGGGCGGCTCGCGGCGAGCGCCCGCTGGGCCGCCTCGGCCTCCTTGAGCGCCTGCTCGGCCACCGCCACGGCCCGCTCCCGCAGCAGCCGGGCGATCTCCGTCTCGGCCTTGGCGAGCCGGGACTTCTCCGCGGTGAGCCGCCGCCCGAACCGGGTGGCCCGCTCCTCGGCGACCTCGGCCGCGTACTCGGCCTCCGCGAGCTGCTCCTCGAAGCGCTCCTCGGCCCGCAGGCGCTGTGCGACGGCCATCTCGGCGGCGGCCCGGGCGGCCTTGTCACGCTGCTTCAGGAGCAGCGCGAAGCCGAGCGTCGCGATCACCGCCGCGACGCCCACCGAGCGCACCAGGATGGTGTCCTGACTGAAGAGCAGGGCGCCCAGCGCGGCCACGAGCAGCACGCCGGCGGCGGTGGGGGGGAAGATCCGGCCGAGGACGGAGGAATGACGGTGACGTCCGCGAGACATGCCAAGAAACTAGCGTGCGAATTGGGGCCGTGTCAGCCCAGGGTCCCCTTCCGCCCTTGACAGTGCGCAAGTTTTACCGCACGTACCCGGCGCTTCACTCAAGATCACCGGGAATGCCCCGTTCGGCGCTGCGGGGCCGGCCCGCGCGAGCGGACCGCTCAGCGGCGCCGGACCCGCTCAGCGGTGCGAGGCCGCCGGACCGCTCGGCCCGTCGTGGTCCTCCGGCAGCCGGCACACGTGCTGCAGCCAGAGCGCCGCCGCTATCACCGCGGCTCCCGCCAGCACCGCGAGCCCGGCCGTGACCGCCTGGTCCTTGCGGGCCGGCACGTCCAGCTCGCCGAGCAGGAAGATCCCGGCGCCCGCGTAGACGCCGGTGACCACCGCCGAGACCAGCGCGCTGGCCTGGCCGAGCACCACCGCCCGGGCCGCGAGCAGCGGGTCGACGCCCTTCGCGCCGGGCTGCCGCTCGCGCACCGCCTTCAGCCGGGAGCGCAGCGACAGCGCGGTGGCCAGCAGGATCACCGCCACCGCGGCCAGCACCACCGGCGCCGCGACCGGCACCGCCGGCAGCGTGTCCAGGGAGGCCCACAACTTGGCGCCGGCCCAGCACAGCGCCGTCGTGGCAGCGGTGATGCCGACCAGCAGACGGAGGCGAAGCAGCTTCACTCGGAGGAGGTCCTTCCCGGGGTTACCAGAGCCGGCCGGCCGCCCGGTGGTCCGGCACGGCGGCGCCAGGCCACCGTACCGGGCCCGGCCGGGCGGACCACCGCGCGAACGGCGGACACCTAGTCGTACGGCCGGGCCCCCGGTCTGGTTCCCCGGCCGCCCGGCCGGGGGCGGTCACTCCGGCAGCGTCAGCCGGATGTCCTCGCGGCGCCACACGCCCTGCGCGTCCGGGCCGCCGAGGGCCCGCAGCAGTTCGGCGACCTGCCCGTGCCCGGGCACCTCGGCCTCCGGCTGGGCGTCCAGCCAGGGGGCGAGCACGAAGGCCCGCTCGTGCGAGCGCGGGTGCGGCAGCAGCAGCTGCGGGTCGTCGCTGAGCACGCCCTCGTAGGCGAGGATGTCGACGTCCAGGGTGCGCGGGCCCCAGTGGACGGTCCGGACCCGGCCGAAGGCGTCCTCGATCGCGTTGCCGCGCTCCAGCAGGTCGCGCGGGGGCAGCGTGGTGCGCAGCACGACGACCGCGTTGTAGTAGTTGGGCTGTTCGTCGGGGCCGCCCATGGCCTCGGTCTCGTAGACGGCGGAGACCGACTTGATCTTGAGTCCGGGGGTGTCGGCCAGGGCGTCGACGGCCCCCTGGAGGGTGTCCAGGCGGTTGCCCAGGTTGCTGCCCAGTGCGATCACCGCGCACCGCTGGCTGTGCAGCGTGGTGTCGGCGGAGTCCACCCGGCTCTCCAGGTCGAACGTGGTCGGCGAGGCGGTCGGGTCGCTGGTGCTCATCGGGCGTCCTCTACTCGGGGAGGCTGGGCCTCTACAACTGCGGGGCGCGCAGCGGCGGTCATGCGCGGCTCCGGTGGATGGTCACGGTCACGTCGTCGAACGGCACGGTGATCGGGGCGTCGGGCTTGTGCACGGTCACCTCGACCTCCTCGACCGCTTCGTGCTTCAGGCACTGGTCGGCGATGCGCTGGGCGAGGGTCTCGATCAGGTCGACCGGCTCCCCGGCGATGATCGCGGTGACCTCCTCGGCCACGATGCCGTAGTGCGCCGTGCGGGTGAGGTCGTCGCCGGACGCGGCGGGGCGGGTGTCCAGGTACAGCACGAGGTCGACCACGAAGGTCTGGCCCTCGACGCGCTCGCGCTCGAAGACGCCGTGGTGGCCCCGGGCACGCAGACCCCGCAGGGTGACGCGGTCCAGCAAACGAATCACTGCTCCCAGTCGGACGGGCCCCACCCGGAGAATGACATGGACGGGCAGGGCGAAGGCGGGCAGCACGCCCGCCACTCCGTTTCGAATCTACCCGCGGGGGCGGACACCGCCTGACCGTCCTACCCGGCACGAACCGTCGCCACGCGCACCGGAATGGCGATTGACGTGAACGTTCGGTGACCACTCGGAAATTCCCGGGCGACCTCCCGGCGGCGGTTTTCGGGTAACTCCCGGATCAGTCCTCGTCGTCCTCGTCGCCGCTGGTCAGAACGGGTGAACCGTGGTGCGACCAGAGCTTCCACCCGGCCGGGGTGCGGCGGAAGAGATTCGTCGAGACGACCTTTCCGCCGACCAGCGGTCCGAGTTCGCCCTCCTCCTCCGCCTCGCCGCCGGAGAGGATGTTCTCGGTGCACGTGACAAGGGCCACATCACCGTGGACCTCCGCCTCGACGTCGGTCAGGAAGAACTGGATGTACTCCGTGTTCATCATGATCAACATGTACGAGCGGGTCACCTGTGCCCGCCCGCGCAGCACCGGCCAGCCGGGGTGCACACAGACCACCCCGCCCTTGTCGTCGGCGTCCGCGGCACCCAGCCAGGCGTCCTCGACCGCCTCCAGGTCCCCCTCCTCCAGCGCCTGGTAGAGCGCCCGGTTCGCCGCGAGCACGGCCTCCAGGTCCGCCTCGCGGGCCCGGCCGGCCGTCCCGCCGCTCAGCCTGCCGTCACCTGTCACAGACCCTCCCTCACCCCTCGTCGGGCCGCGTGCTGCCAGGCCGCGACCACCCGCACGGCGTCCGCCGTGCCGGACACGTCGTGCACCCGCACCGCCCAGGCGCCGGCCTGGGCCGAGAGCACCGACACCGCGGCGGTCGCGTCGTCGCGCTCCCGCGCCGGGCGCAGCTCCCCGGTTTGCGGGTCGGCGAGCAGCGTACCCAGGAACCGCTTGCGCGATGCGGCCACCAGGACGGGACGGCCGAGCGCGGTGAGCGCGTCCAGCCGGCCGAGCAGCGCCCAGTTGTGCTCGGCGGTCTTGGCGAAGCCGAGCCCCGGGTCGAGGATCAGCTGCTCCTCCTTGACCCCGGCCGCCAGCAGCGCCTCGACCCGGCCGGTGAGCTCGCCGACCACGTCGGTCACCACGTCGTCGTAGACCGCCAGCCGTTCCATGTCGGCGGACTGCCCGCGCCAGTGCATCACCACGAAGGGTGCGCCGGTCTCGGCGACCACCCGGGCCATCGCCGGGTCGGCCAGGCCGCCGGAGACGTCGTTGACGAGCGCGGCGCCGGCCGCGACGGCCTGCTCGGCGACGGAGGCGCGCATGGTGTCGACGGAGACCACCACCCCCGCCCCGGCCAGCTCGCGCACCACCGGCAGCACCCGGCGCAGCTCCTCCTCCTCGGGCACCCGCCGGGCGCCGGGGCGGGTGGACTCGCCCCCCACGTCCACCAGGTCGGCGCCGCGGGCGCGCAGGGCGAGCCCGTGCGCGATCGCCTTGGCGGGGTCGTGCCACAGGCCGCCGTCCGAGAAGGAGTCGAGCGTGACGTTGACCACGCCCATCACGGCGCAGCGGTCGAGCCGCGGCAGTCCGGCCGGCAGGGAGAAGGACGGCGAGTTGCTCATGTCCTCCATTATCGGACGGGGCCCCCGCCGAGGATCCTCGGCGGGGGCCCCGTCCACGCGGCGGCGCTCCGGGCGGCCTCAGGCGGCCTCGGTGACCTCGTGGGCGGCCGGGGCGGGCATCAGCCCCTCGCGCTGGCGCCGGCGGCCGAAGCGCGGCATGCCGAGCGTGATGAAGGCCTCGGCCTGCATCGCGGCGAAACCGATCCGCGGCAGGTCCCTGGTGCTCGGGAAGACCAGGAAGCGCGGCTCCCACTCGGGCTGGAACTTGGCGTTGAACTTGTACAGCGACTCGATCTGGAACCAGCGGGAGAGGAACACCAGCAGCCCGCGCCAGGCCCGCAGGACGGGGCCGGCGCCGATCCGCTCGCCGCGGGCCAGGGCCGAGCGGAACATCGCGAAGTTCAGCGACACCCGGCGCACGCCCATCGCGGGCACGGCCTGCAGGGCGGCGACGATCAGCAGCTCGTTCAGGCCCGGGTCGGCGGCGCGGTCGCGGCGCATCAGCTCCAGCGAGATGCCGTCCGGCCCCCAGGGCACGAAGTGCAGCACGGCCTTCAGGTCGTCGCCGCCCTCGCCCTCCTCCGGGGCCTTGTGCGCGGTGACCACCACGCAGTCCTCGTCCAGCGGGTCGCCGAAGCGGCCGAGGGCCATCGAGAAGCCGCGCTCGGTGTCGGTGCCGCGCCAGCGGGCGGCCGCGTCGGCGATCCGGTACCGCTCCGCCGGGGAGAGGTCGGAGACCCGGCGCACCTGGCAGGAGTAGCCGTTGCGCTCGATCCGCTTGACCATCTGGCGCACGTTGCGCATGGCCCGGCCGGAGAGCGAGAAGGAGGCGGTGTCGACGATCGCCTCGTCGCCCAGCTCCAGGGCGTCCAGGCCCGCCTCACGGGTCCAGACCTCGCCGCCGACCTCGCTGCAGCCCATCACGGCCGGCACCCAGGCGTGCTCGCGCGCCTCGGCCATGAACACCTTGATCGCGCCCGGCCAGGCCTCCACGTCGCCGACCGGGTCGCCGGAGGCCAGCATCACGCCGGAGACCACGCGGTAGGAGATCGCGGCCTTGCCGGTGGGCGAGAAGAGCACGCTCTTGTCGCGGCGCAGGGCGAAGTAGCCGAGCGAGTCGCGCTCGCCGTGCCGGGCGAGCAGCGCGCGGACCTTCTCCTCGTCCTCGGCGGTCAGCTCCGGCTTCGGCTTGCCAGGTCGCAGCGCCAGGTAGGCGGTGGTGAAGGCGGTCAGCAGACCGAGCCCGCCGAGCAGGTAGGCGACCAGGTCGGACATCCGGATGTTGTTGTAACGGATCGGCCCCTCGAAGCCGAACAGTCCGTACCCGACGTGCTCGAGCCGCTCGCCCAGACCGGGGTGGCCGATCTCGTACTTGGTCCGGGTGCTCACGATCAGCAGGCCCAGCAGCACGCTGACGGTGCCCATCACGACCAGGTTGACCAGCGCCCGCCAGCGGGTGCGCGGGTCGGCCTTGGCGTAGAACTCGCGCCGGTGCACGAGCAGCACGGCGAGGACCACCAGCGAGACGACCGCCGGGCCGACCTGGTGCCAGCGCACGATGTGCAGCGCCGCACCGACCGGCAGCAGCACGCACACCACCCGCCAGGCCCGCCGCTTGCGCCGGCGCAGCGCGTGCGCGAGCAGCACCAGCAGCAGGCCGACCATCATCGTGCCGACCGCGGCCAGCGTGGTGGTGCCGCCCGGCAGCTGCCCGGCGAAGCTGTGCATCCTGCTGTGGCGCAGCTTGGGGAACACCGCACTGGCGATGTCGAGCAGCCCGATCAGCAGACAGGCGTACCCGACCGCGCCGGGCAGCCAGGCCCTCGGCACGGCCGACGCCTGGTTGCGCAGCGTCTGCAGACCGCGGCGACGACGCGGCTGCTCGGGGCTCGGCTCAACGGACACGGGAACGCTCATGGAAGCTCAGCGTAGAGGCTGCGGGGCGCTGTCCCGTCACTCCGGGGGAGGACGCGTGATGGACCTTCATGCCATTTCCTTCATCGGGCAATGCGCATACCAAGGATCCGGAAACGGTCGGTAATCCGGTGCCGAGTGCGCGTTGCGGTTGAGCCGGGGGTGGGAGCCGGGGGCCCGTCGCCGCGTGGCGCGGCAGGGCCCTCCGGTACGCCGTACGTACGGTGGACGCCGCATTCTAGGGCGCCGGTTGCCTACGGACTCCCCCCGCCCTCCCGGCCCGCCCCGACGTCCGGACGGCGTAGCCGCGGTGGCCCGAGCTGACGGACCGCCAGACCATGAAGCCGTGCACCGACAGTGTCCCACCGGAAGGCCGACGGCATGGAACTGACCAGCGACGCGCTGGTGAACTCGCTGCTCGCCCTCGGCGCCGCGGCCCTCGTCACCACCCTGTGGCTCTGGCCCCGGCTCGCCCGCCAGCGCCCGCTGCCGGTCCTCGGCCGGCTTGGCCTGCTGACCGTCACTCAGGTCTCCGTGGTGGCCGTACTGGCGCTGGCGGTGAACAACTCCTTCGGGTTCTACACCTCCTGGGACGACCTGCTCAGCCCAGGCGGCACCAAGCTGGCGCTCACCAGCAACGAGAACCACAAGGGCGTCGCCCCGGCCTCGGACGAGCTGATCCAGCCGACCACCGAGGGCGGCCTGGAGACGGTCACCGACCTGCCCAAGGGCCCGCCCGAGGAGACCGGCAAGGTCGAGTCGGTCCGGGTCAACGGCAAGGAGACCGGCCTGTCCGACCAGATGTTCGTCTACCTGCCGCCCGAGTACTTCGACCCGAAGTTCGCGCTGGTCCGCTTCCCGGTCATGGTGGCCCTGGCCGGCTACCCCGGCACCACGCTCAACCTGCTCAAGGAGCTGCCGCTGGTGCACACCGTGACCGAGATGCAGAAGTCCGGCAAGATGCCGCCGACCATCGTGGTGATGGCCCGCCCGACCGTCGCGGCGCCGCGCGACACCGAGTGCGTGGACGTCCCCGGCGGCCCGCGCAGCGAGACCTGGTTCACCAAGGACGTGCCGGACGCGCTGCGCGCCACCTACCGCACCGGCCGCTCCGCGGCCTCCTGGTCCGTCTTCGGCTACTCGACCGGGGGCAGCTGCGCACTGCGGCTGGCGATGCGTTCCCCGAACGTCTACGGCAGCGCGGTCGGCCTGCACGGCGACTTCAAGGTGAAGGAGGACCAGTTCACCGGTGGCAGCCTGTTCGGCGGGGACAACGCCCTGGCCCAGCAGAGCGACCTCAACTGGCGGCTGCAGAACCTCCCGGCCCCGGCGCTGTCGCTGCTGGTGGTCTCCTCCCGCAAGGAGGGCGACTTCGCCCAGACCGTGCAGTTCGTCGAGCACGCCCAGCAGGTGGCCGCGGCCAACCCGCAGTTCCGGATCGACTCGCAGTACCTGGACGACGGCGGCCACAACTTCGACAGCTGGACCCGCGAGCTGCCGTCCTCGCTGGAGTGGATCGGCGAGCACCTCGGCTGACGCATGCGGGTGACTACCGGCCGGTCGCCCCGGCCGGCCGGCCGCCCGGGGGAACGTATCGCGGCCGCCCGTCCGACCCCCGGCGGGCGCCACCCGGATCCGCGCAGGAGGCGCCGTGCTGAGCACCCGATCGCTCTTCAACGAGATCTACCGGAACGACCAGGCGTACCAGCTGTTCTGCAGCATCGCGGCGGGCGGCGAGGACCAGGGCGGCTGGGAGAACGAGCGGATCACGGTCCTCACCCGGGATCCGGTCCTCGCCCCCAAGATCGCCCGGCACGGCGCCGACGAGCGCAAGCACGGCCGGATCTTCAGCCAGCTGCTGAAGAAGCGCGGCCTGCCCAAGGTGCCCGTCCCGGAGGAGGCCGACTACTGCATGCTGCTGGAGCGCAAGGGCGTCGGCCTCTCGCACGAGCGGCTGAACAGCGACCTCCCGCTGACCGACCGCGAGATCATCACCTACCTCGCGCACAGCCGGGTCACCGAGCAGCGCGCCGCCGAGCAGATGCGCCAGCTGGTCAGGGTCTACGGGGACAACCCGGACCTCGGCCGGGCGGTGCGGATGATCTCCGCCGACGAGGACGACCACCTCGCGTACTGCCACGAGGAGCTGCTGCGGCTGCGCGCCGAGGGCCACGGGCCGTACATCCGGCACACCCTGGAGACCAGCGCCCGCGGCGAGATCCGCACCCACCGGGACGTCGGCCTCGCGGTGACGTCCCGGATGGCGCGGATCCTGCGCTGGCCGCGCTGGCAGCTGGCCGTGGTCACCCTCGGGGTGCACGCCCTCTACCTGTACGACCGGGCCTTCGGCTGGCGGCGGATGGTCACCCTGCGGATGCCCGAGCGCCGCAACGCCCTGGGCACCCCGGCCCCGCCGCACGCGGAGCGCGAGGTGCTCTGAACCCCGCCGGGGCCGCCGGGACCCCGCCGGGGCCGCTAGCGGCCGATGATCAGGCTCATCGCCTCGGCGCGGGTGGCCGGGTCGCGCAGCTGGCCGCGGACGCAGGAGGTGATGGTCTTGGCGCCGGGCTTGCGGATGCCGCGCATCGACATGCACATGTGCTCGCACTCGACCACGACGATCGCCCCGCGCGGCTCCAGGATCCGCATCAGCGCGTCGGCCACCTGGCTGGTCAGCCGCTCCTGCACCTGCGGGCGGCGGGCGTAGACGTCGACCAGCCGGGCGAGCTTGGACAGACCGGTGATCTTGCCGCTGGGGGACGGGATGTACCCGACGTGGGCCACGCCGCGGAACGGCACCAGGTGGTGCTCGCAGACCGAGGTCAGCTCGATGTCCTTCACCAGGACCATCTCGTCGTGGCCGAGGTCGAAGGTGGTCGTGAGGACGTCCTCCGGCTCCTGCCACAGGCCCGCGAATATCTCCTTGTAGGCGCGCGCCACCCGGGCCGGGGTCTCCAGCAGGCCCTCGCGGTCCGGGTCCTCACCGACCGCGAGCAGCAGCTCCCGCACGGCGTTCTCGGCCCGCTTCTGGTCGAAGGTCCCGACGGCGGGCGGACCGTCGAGCGTCACCGGGTCGATCATGCGGGCCTCGCTTACTAGGGACGACTTTGCTGAGCAGCACGGATGCCGCGCCTCCAGGGTACAAACCCCGGTGACGCGGCATCCATTCCGTTCGCACGGTGGGCCGGATCAGCCCTCCGCGGGCGGCTCCGCGGTCGGCAGCGGCGGGAGCTTCACGACGTCCACCGGGGCGGTGTCGGTCGTGGCGGCGCCGTTGGTGAGCGCCAGCTCCTTCGGGGACTGCACCGGGGGCCGGGTGGACGGCGTGCGGCGGGAGGAACCCGTCCACGCCGGCCGGGCCGGGCGCTTGACCACGGGGGCGAAGATCTCGGCGATCTGCTCCTTGTTCAGGGTCTCCTTCTCGAGGAGCTCCAGAACCAGGTTGTCGAGCACGTCGCGGTTCTCGACCAGGATCTCCCAGGCCTCGTTGTGCGCGTTCTCGATGAGCTTCTTGACCTCTTCGTCCACCAGCCCGGCGACCTCTTCCGAGTAGTCGCGCTGGTGGCCCATCTCGCGGCCCAGGAACGGCTCCGAGTTGTCGGTGCCGAACTTGATCGCGCCCAGGCGCTCGGTCATGCCGTACTGGGTGACCATGGCCCGCGCGGTGGCGGTGGCCTTCTCGATGTCGTTCGAGGCGCCGGTGGTCGGGTCGTGGAAGACCAGCTCCTCCGCCGCGCGCCCGCCCAGCATGTAGGCCAGCTGGTCGAGCATCTCGTTGCGGGTGGTGGAGTACTTGTCCTCGTCCGGCAGCACCATGGTGTAGCCGAGGGCCCGGCCGCGGGACAGGATGGTGATCTTGTGCACCGGGTCCGCGTTCGGGGAGGCCGCCGCGACCAGGGCGTGACCGCCCTCGTGGTACGCGGTGATCTTCTTCTCCTTGTCGGACATGATCCGCGTGCGCTTCTGCGGACCGGCCACGACGCGGTCGATCGCCTCGTCCAGGATGCCGTTGTCGATCAGCTTCTTGTCCGAGCGGGCGGTCAGCAGAGCGGCCTCGTTGAGGACGTTCGACAGGTCCGCACCGGTGAAGCCGGGGGTGCGCTTGGCGACGGCCGACAGGTCGACGTCGGGCGCGATCGGCTTGCCCTTCTGGTGGACCTTCAGGATGTCCAGACGGCCCTGGAGGTCGGGGCGCTCCACCGCGATCTGGCGGTCGAAGCGGCCCGGGCGCAGCAGCGCCGGGTCCAGGATGTCGGGGCGGTTGGTCGCGGCGATCAGGATCACGCCGCCCTTGACGTCGAAGCCGTCCATCTCGACCAGCAGCTGGTTGAGGGTCTGCTCGCGCTCGTCGTGGCCGCCGCCGAGACCCGCACCGCGGTGCCGGCCGACGGCGTCGATCTCGTCGACGAAGACGATCGCCGGGGCGTTCGCCTTGGCCTGCTCGAAGAGGTCGCGGACGCGGCTGGCGCCGACACCGACGAACATCTCGACGAAGTCGGAGCCCGAGATGGAGTAGAACGGCACCCCGGCCTCGCCGGCGACGGCGCGCGCCAGCAGGGTCTTGCCGGTGCCGGGCGGGCCGTAGAGCAGCACGCCCTTGGGGATCTTGGCGCCGACGGCCTGGAACTTCGCCGGCTCCTGGAGGAACTCCTTGATCTCGTGGAGCTCCTCGACGGCCTCGTCGGCACCCGCGACGTCCGCGAAGGTCGTCTTCGGGGTGTCCTTGGTGAGCAGCTTGGCCTTGGACTTGCCGAACTGCATGACCCGGGAGCCGCCGCCCTGCATCTGGTTCATCAGGAACAGGAAGACCAGGACGATGATGACGATCGGGAGCATCGACAGCAGCAGGCTGACGAAGGTGCTCTGCTTCTCCGGGCTGACGGTGTAGCCCTCGGAGAGCGTGCTCGAGTCGTTGTCGTTGATCTGGGCCTGCAGCTTGTCGGCGATCGAGACACCCTGGTCGCCGATGTACGAGGCCTGGAACTTGCTGCCGGACGGCGGCTTGCCCGTCCCGGCGTTGGACAGCGTGGCGCCGTCCTTCAGCTGGATCTTGATCGTGTTCGAGTCACCGGTGGTGATCTGCGCGGACTTGACCTGCTTGGCGTCGATCGCTGCGACGACCTGACCGGTGTCCACCGTCTTGTAGCCGTTCGAGTCCGAAACGACCTGCATCAATACGATGACGGCGAGGACGGCCAGCACGATCCACATGATCGGCGCACGGAAGTATCGCTTGACGTCCATCCATGCGGGGCGTTGCCGCCCCGTCCCTCCTGCCACTCAACGGCGCCGGGGGGCTGTGGGCCGCGGCGCATCCGGTCGGTGCTCATGTGAAGAGCGGTTTTATTGGACCGTACCGCAGTCGCGCCCGCCGGTGGCGGGAGCGCAGCGACACAGCTTCGTTCTTTGTCCGCCCGGTCCAACGGGCGGGAACCACCTGCTGTTCCCACCCGTAGCCCGAACGGGGTTCTCAGCCCCCGTAGACGTGCGGGGCGAGGGTCCCGATGAAGGGCAGGTTACGCAGCTTCTCCGCGTAGTCCAGGCCGTAGCCGACCACGAACTCGTTCGGGATGTCGAAACCGACGTACTTCACGTCGATCTCGACCTTGGCCGCGTCCGGCTTGCGCAGCAGCGTGCAGACCTCGAGCGAGGCCGGGCCGCGCGAGCCCAGGTTGCCCAGCAGCCAGGACAGCGTCAGACCGGAGTCGATGATGTCCTCGACGATCAGGACGTCCCGGCCAGCGATGTCGGTGTCCAGGTCCTTCAGGATGCGCACCACGCCGGAGGACTTGGTGCCCATGCCGTAGGACGACACCGCCATCCAGTCCATGGTGACCTGCGAGTGCAGGGCGCGGGCGAGGTCGGCCATGACCATCACGGCCCCCTTGAGGACGCCGACGATCAGCAGGTCCTTGCCTGCATAGTCCCGGTCGATGCGCTCGGCCAGCTCCAGGAGCTTGGCGTCGATCTCGTCCTTGCTGATGAGCACCTTCGCGAGGTCAGCGCCCATGTCGTTCTGGTCCACCGGGGATACGTCCTCAAACGTTCGGGGTCTGTGTGGCCGGCGGCCGGCCACCCCGGGGCATGCCAGCCCGTCAGTCGCCCTGCCGCCGAAAGACCAGCGTGCCACACCTGCGGGTGGCCTCGACGCCCCCGGGTAGGTGCAACGGCCCCTGGCCGCGCCATCCGGTGACCAGCAGGTCGATCGTCTCGAGGTGCCGCGCGAACAGGTCGCCGGCCGGGCAGCCCGCCCGGAGCGCGGCCCGGCGCAGCACCCGGCGGCGGACGGCGGGCGGCAGTTCGGCGAGTTTCACGGCGTCCAGGGTGCCTTCCCCGGTCCGGAGGTCGCGTTCGGCCAGGGAGGCCCACTGGTCGAGGGCGTCCGCGTCGTCGCGGAACAGCCGCGCCGTCCGGGCCAGCGCCTCGACCACGCCGCCGCCCAGGTGCTTCTCCAGCACCGGCAGCACCTCGTGGCGGACCCGGGAGCGGGTGTAGGCGGGGTCACAGTTGTGCGGGTCGTCCCAGACCGGGATCGCCTGGGCGGAGCAGGCCTGCCGGGTCGCCGCCCGGTCGAGCTCCAGCAGCGGGCGGCGGTAGCGGCCCTTCTGCGCGGGCATGCCGGCCAGCGAGCGCGCGCCGGAGCCGCGGGCCAGGCCCAGCAGCACCGTCTCGGCCTGGTCGTCGCGGGTGTGGCCGAGCAGGACGGCGATCGCGCCGAGCCGCTCGGCGGCCTCGTCCAGGGCCGCGTAGCGGGCGTCCCGGGCGGCCGCCTCCGGGCCGCCGGCCCGGCCGACGTCGACCGGGATCGCCTCGACCGGGTCGAGGCCGAGCGATCGCAGCCGTTCGGCGACCTGGGCGGCCCGGTCGGCGGAGCCGGCCTGCAGACCGTGGTCGACGGTGACGGCGCCGACCCGCAGGCCGATCTTGGGGGCCTCGAAGGCGGCGGCGATGGCCAGCGCCATCGAGTCGGCGCCGCCGCTGACGGCGACCAGCACCAGCGGCGAGCCGGGGGCGGCCGGGGTCCGGGGCAGTCCGGAGGGGTGGCGGGCGGCGTTGCCGATCAGGGTGGTGCCGACGGCGGCGCCCACCAGCGGCGCGCCGGCGGGGCGCTCGCGGGGCTCGCGCACGGGCGCGGTGAAGGTGGTGCCGGCCTCGGCGGCGAGGTCGGTGAGCGTGCGGCGGACGGCCAGGCGTATCGCGGCGACGGCGGGGTGTGGTCCCACGGCGGACGGCTCCTCGGCGGAGGGGACAGGACGACGGTTCGCGCGGCCGGGCCGCGCCCCCGTGTGAGCACCCTGTTACCGGGCGCTCACAGATGGTGGCAGAAAGTGGCGGCCCGCTACGCCACCCGCGCCACCGGTACGACCACCGTCCCACGTTCGGGTGAATGGAGAAACGTATCTTCTCCCTCCCGTTGCCCGATTGGACCACTCGTACGAGCGGGTTTGACCGCCTCGCGCCCACCCTGCGCCACCCCGCGCCCGGCTAGCGGCGGGGTCCGTCGCCGCCGCGGCCGGCCGCCGTCAGCGCGCGACCCGGGCGACCCAGGCGGCCGGGTCGTGGATCTCCTCCTTGGTCGGGAGCGTGTTCGGGGACGTCCAGACCCGGTTGAAGCCCTCCATGCCGACCTGCTCCACCACCCCGCGCACGAACACCGCGCCGTCCTGGTACTGCCGCAGCTTGGCGTCCATCCCGAGCAGCCGGCGCAGCACCAGGTCCAGCCGGTTCGCCCCGCGGTCGCGGCGCTGCTGGAACTTCTCCCGGATCTCCGCCACCGTCGGCACCACCGCCGGGCCGACCCCGTCCATCACCACGTCGGCGTGGCCCTCCAGCAGCGACATCACCGCCGTCAGCCGGCCCAGGATCTCGCGCTGCGCGGGCGACTGGACGATCTCCATCAACCCGGCGGACGGCGCGCCCTCCCGGCCCCCGGCCCCCTGCGGGCCGCCGCCGCCCAGCGAGCCCGCCGCGTCCCGCAGCCGGTCCAGCAGCGCACCCGGGTCGACGTCCGTCTCGGCCAGGAAGGACTGCACCTCGGACTGGATGTGGTCGCGCAGCCACGGCACCGCGGTGAACTGGGTCCGGTGCGTCTCCTCGTGCAGGCACACCCAGAGCCGGAAGTCGGACGGGTCGACGTCCAGCTCCCGCTCCACGTGGACGATGTTCGGCGCCACCAGCAGCAGCCGGCCCGGCCCGGGGCCCTCCGGCCCCAGCCGCGGCTTGTCGAACAGCGCGGCGGGGCTGTCCGGCGCCTCCAGGGACGGCTCCGCCGGGGCGAAGGTCTCGTACTGGCCGAGCACCTTGGTGGAGAGGAACGCCAGCAGCGCGCCCACCTCGATCCCGGTGGCCTTCTCGCCCACCGTGCCGAACACGCCCGCCGTCGGACTGCTCGCCCGGCGCGCCTGGAGCTTGTCCACCAGCGGCTGGACCACCGTCCGGAAGCCCGCGACGTTCGCCCGCACCCAGCCCGGGCGGTCCACCACCAGCACCGGTGTCGCGGCGGCCGCCGCGAGGCTGCTCGACCGCATCCCGGTGAAGGCCCGGACGTGCTCCTCGGCCTCCAGCGCGTGCCGGCGCAGCTCGGCGACCACCGCCGCGGCCTCGGCCCGGCTCACCTCCGGCCCCGGCCGCACCAACCTGGTCGCGGTTGCGACCGCGAGATTCCAGTCGACCATGCCAGCACCGCCACTCGCGCTCGTCATGCCCTCACCGTACGTGCTCGCACCCGTCAACGGCAGCCACCCGCCGAACCCGGACCCGGCCCGGGGCCGGTCAGTGGCAGCCGCAGGCGGAGAGTCGGGCGGCGATGCGGTCCATGGCGGCGCGGGCGGTGTCGACGGGGGCGGTGGTGCGGGTCATCACGGCGAAGGCCAGCAGGCGGCCGTCGGCGTCCACCACCGTGCCGGCCAGGGTGTTGACGCCGCTGAGGGTGCCGGTCTTGGCTCGGATCAGACCGGCCGCGTCGGCGGAGCCCGAGCCGGAGCCGTAGCGCTTGCCGAGGGTGCCCGTGAAGCCCGCGATCGGCAGGCCGGTGAGGACCGGGCGCAGGGCCGGGTGCTGCTCGGAGGCCGCCAGCGCGAGCAGCCGGACCAGGACGGCCGGCGGGACGGTGTTGCCGGGGTGCAGGCCGCTGCCGTCGTTGAGCGCGACGCCCGTCATCGGCACGCCGAGCCTGGCGAGCTCCTGGGTGACGGCGGTGGCGGCGCCCTCGAAACCGGCGGGCTGGTGCGCGGCGACGGCGACCTGACGGGCCATCGCCTCGGCGAGCTGGTTGTCGGAGGTGGTGAGCAGCCGCTCGACCAGCCGGGCGACGGTCGGCGAGTCCACCCGGCCGAGGACGGCCGCACCGGGGGCGGCCGGGGCGGCGGCGGCCCTGGCCTTGCCCTCCACGGCCACGCCCTGGGCCCTGAGCAGCGCGGCGAAGGCCTCGGCCGCCTGCCCGGCGGGGTCGGCGACCCGGGCCGGCGCCTCCTCACGGCTCCTGGGGTCGACCTTGCCCTCGTCGAGCATCAACGGGACGACCAGGGCGATGTTCTGTCCGTCGTGGTTCTTGTGCTGCGGGCTGCCCGTGTACATCGACAGGTCGTAGTCCAGGTGCACGCTCGTGGTGCCGGCGGCCTTCAGGGCGGCGGCGGTCTGCCGGGCGAGGGCGTCGAGCGAGGCCGGCGCGGTGTCGGCGTCGGCGGCCTGGCCGCCGATCTGCACCTGGTCGGCGGGCAGCGCGGTGAGCGTCGGGTCCCCGCCGCCGACCAGGGTGACGGTGCCGGCGTCGGCGCCCCTGACCACCCTGGTGCTCAGCCGGGTGTCACCGGGGATCAGCGACAGCGCCGCGATCGAGGTGGCCAGCTTGGTGGTGGAGGCGGGCGTGGCGGGGACGTTCTCGCCGGAGCCGTAGAGGAGCCGGCCGTCGGCGGCGTCGGCCACCGCGAAGGTGACGGTGCCGAGGTTCCGGTCGGCGAGGGCGCCGGCGAGGGCCTGCTGGAGGCCCTGGGAGGTGGGGACGGCGGCGTCCGCACCGGCCTCCACGGAGGCCAGGACGGCGCCCTGGGCGGGAGCCGGGCGCGCGGCCGGGGCGGTGGCGCCGCCCGGGCTCGCGGTGGCGCTCGTGGCGCCGGGGGTGCCGGGCGTGCCTGGGGCTCCGGGGGCGCCGGTGGTGCCCGCGGGACCCCGCGCCCCCTGAGTGGCCGTCGTGGCGGGCGGATCGGCCGGACGGGTGGTCGGACCGTCACCCGGCCTGGACGTGGCGGGCCCCTTGCCGTGGTCGCCCTTGCGGCCGCCGTCCCGGTCGTCGTCCTCCCCCCGGTCGGAGCTGTGGCCGCTCGCCGACGGCGAGGGCTGCGCGTGCGCCCCACCCGAGGTCAGCACCGTTGCGACGACCAGCAGCGCCGCCCCGAACAGCCCCGCGGCCCTCCCCCTGCGGCGGTGCACCGCCCCGCCCCCTGCTCCCACCGACCGGCCCCTTTCCTGAGCACTCACTCCCGTAGGAGACACTTGGATTCTGTCAGTCCCTACCTTGGAGGAACCGTTGGAGTTCGACGTCCTTATCGAAATCCCGAAGGGCTCTCGTAACAAGTACGAGGTCGACCACGAGACCGGCCGTCTGCGGCTCGACCGGATGCTCTTCACCTCGACCCGCTACCCGGCCGACTACGGCTACGTCGAGGGCACGCTCGGCGAGGACGGCGACCCGCTGGACGCCCTGGTCATCCTGGACGAGCCGACCTTCCCGGGTTGCCTCATCAAGTGCCGCGCCATCGGCATGTTCCAGATGACCGACGAGGCCGGCGGCGACGACAAGCTGCTGTGCGTCCCGGCGACCGACCCGCGCTGGGAGCACCTGCGGGACATCCACCACGTGTCGGAGTTCGACCGCCTGGAGATCCAGCACTTCTTCGAGGTCTACAAGGACCTGGAGCCCGGCAAGTCCGTCGAGGGTGCCAACTGGGTCGGCCGCGCCGAGGCCGAGGCCGAGGTCACCGCTTCGATCAAGCGCCTGGCGGAGCAGGGCGGCCACTGAGCCGTCGTTCCGATCTCGTTCGATCAGGGCGTTCGAGACAGGTCGGGGCAGTCGGAGGCCGGGGTCCGCGGATTCGTCCGCAGGGCCCCGGCCTTCGCCGTGTCCGGGTGCGCCCGGTCTTGCCGACACCCCGTCGGCATCATGGCAGATTAGGTTAGGCTAACCAAAATAGTCGGGGCCTGATCCGATCCCTGGAGGCCGCATGCCCACGCCCGAGCCCGTCCCGTTCTCGACCGTGCTCCGCACCGCCAGCAGCGAGGAGCACGAGGCCGCGGAGCAGTCCTCGTTCATGAGCCGACTGCTCGGCGGGCAGCTCGGCGTCGAGGCCTACGCCGACCTCACCGGACAGCTCTGGTACGTCTACCGGGCCCTGGAGAGCCGCGCCGGACAGCTCGCCGAACACCCGCTGACCGGCCCCTTCATCGACCGGGCCCTGCTGCGCACCGCCGCCGTCGAACGCGACCTGGAGCACCTGCGCGGCCCCCGCTGGCGGGACGGGCTGGAGCCGCTGCCCGCCACCGCGGCGTACGCGGCGCGGGTCGCGGAACTGGCCGAGGACTGGCCCGCCGGCTACCTCGCGCACCACTACACCCGCTACCTGGGGGACCTGTCCGGCGGTCAGATCATCCGCGGCATCGCCGAGCGGACCTGGGGCTTCGAGCGCAAGGGCGACGGCGTGCGGTTCTACGTCTTCGAGGAGGTCGACAACCCGGCCGCCTTCAAGCGCGACTACCGGGCCCGGCTGGACGCGGCCGGCGCGGCGATGGACGAGGTCGAGCGCCGCCGGGTGGTCGAGGAGTGCAAGCGCGCCTTCGTGCTCAACGGCGCGGTCTTCCGGGACCTGGACACCCGCTACCCGCTGAGCGCCTGACCGCGCCACCGGCGCGACCGGCGCCACCGACGGAACGGCCCCGGCGAGCAGCTGCTCGCCGGGGCCGTCGCGCGTCCCGGGGGTGCGTCAGGACCGCGCGCCGCGGCGGCCGCGCACCAGGGCGGTGGCACTGCCGCCGACCAGCAGCAGACCGGCCGCGGTGGCCAGCAGCGGGACGACCGGGGTGTCCGCGCCGGTGGCGGCCAGCGTGGCGCCCGAGCCGCCGGAGGTCAGCGAGGCGCCGCCGGCCGGCACCCCAAGGTCGCCTTCCTCTACCTGCGCGGCAGCGCCTCCGTCTACCTGCTCGGCGGGCCCGCCTCCGGCGCCGGCTCGCTGATCGAGGCGGTCGGCGGCACGGACGCCGGCACCGCGGCCGGCCTCACCGGCGACTTCACCCCGCTCACCAGCGAGGCCCTGGTCAAGGCCGCGCCCGACGCGATCCTGGTGATGAGCAAGGGCCTGGAGTCGGTCGGCGGCGTCGACGGCCTGCTCAAGCTCCCCGGCGTCGCCCAGACCCCGGCCGGACTCGACCGCCGGATCGTCTCGATCGAGGACGGCCAACTGCTCAGCTACGGCCCGCGCACCCCCCGGGTGCTGCGCGAGATCACCGCCCAGCTCTACCCGGGCGACGCCAAGTGACCACCGCCGTACGGGAGACGGGCCTCCCGACACCCCGCACGCGCAACCGCGCGCCGCTGCTCGTGACCGCGCTCGCCGCTGCCCTGGTGCTCTGCGCCCTGCTCGCGGCCGGCGTCGGCGCCTACCGCATCCCGCTCGGCGACATCCTCGCCTCCGGCGCCCACCGGCTCGGGCTCGGCGGCCACGCGCTGGACCGGGTGCCCGAGTCGGTGCTGTGGAACGTCCGGCTGCCCCGGGTGGTGCTCGCCCTGCTGGTCGGCGCCTCGCTCGGCTGCGCCGGAGCGCTGATGCAGGGCGTGTTCGGCAACCCGCTCGCCGAACCCGCGGTGATCGGCGTCTCCTCGGGCGGCGCGGTCGGCGCGGTCGCCTGCATCGTGCTCGGCCTCGACGCCTTCGGGGCGTGGACGGCCAGTGCGGCGGCCTTCGCCGCCGGCCTGGTGACGGTCTTCGGGGTGTACCTGCTCGCCCGGTCCGGCGGGCGCACCGAGGTCGTCACGCTGATCCTCACCGGGGTCGCCGTCAACGCCTTCTGCGGCGCGCTGATCGGGCTCCTGCTGTTCACCGCCGACTCCGCCGCGATCAGCCAGGTCACCTTCTGGCAGCTCGGCTCGCTCTCCCAGGCCACCTGGGGCAAGGTCCTCGCCGTCCTGCCCTTCGCCGCGGCCGGGCTCGCCGTCGCGCCCCTGTACGCCCGCCGGCTGGACCTGCTGGCCCTCGGCGAGCGCCCGGCCCGCCACCTCGGGGTGGACGTCGAGCGGATGCGGCTGGTGCTGATCACCGTGGTCGCGCTGCTCACCGCCGCGGCCGTCGCGGTCAGCGGCATCATCGGCTTCGTCGGGCTGGTCGTCCCGCACCTGCTGCGGATGCTGGCCGGGCCGGGACACCGCTTCCTGCTGCCCGCCTCGGCCCTCGGCGGCGCCCTGGTGCTGGTGGCCGCCGACCTGGCCGCCCGGACCCTCGCCGCACCGGCCGAACTGCCGCTCGGCGTGCTCACCGCGCTGATCGGCAGCCCGTTCTTCTTCTGGCTGCTGCGCAGGACCAGGACCAGGCAGGGAGGCTGGGCGTGAGACTGCGCACCCACCGGAGGACGCCCGCACGACCGCCGCTCGGCACGGCACTGCTGACCGCCGAGGCCGTCCGGCTGCAGGCCGGCGGCCGCGACCTGCTGGCCGGCGCCGCGGTCCGGGTCGCGGCGGGCGAGGTGGGCGCCCTGCTCGGGCCGAACGGCGCCGGCAAGTCCACCCTGCTGTCCGTGCTGGCCGGGGACGTCCGGCCGGACGGCGGCGAGGTCCGGCTGCTCGACCGCCCGCTCGCCGACTACGGCGCCGCCGAACTCGCCCTGCACCGGGCGCTGCTGCCGCAGTCCGCCGAGCTGTCCTTCCCGTTCCCGGCCGGCGAGGTGGTCCGGATGGGCCGCGCCCCGTGGGCCGGCACGACGGCCGCCGCCGAGGACGGGGCGGTGGTCGCCGAGGCGATGGCGGCCACCGAGTCGACCGCCTTCGCCGGGCGCCCGTTCACCGCCCTGTCCGGCGGCGAGCGGGCCCGGGTGGCACTGGCCCGGGTGCTGGCCCAGCGCGCGCCGCTGCTCCTCCTGGACGAGCCGACCGCCGCCCTCGACCTGCGCCACCAGGAGCTGGTGCTGCGGATCGCCCGGGAGCGCGCCGCCGCCGGGGACGGCGTGGTCGTGGTGCTCCACGACCTGTCCCTGGCGGCGGCCCACGCGGACCGGGTGGTGCTGCTGGCGAACGGGGCGACGGTCGCGGACGGACCGGTCGCCGAGGTGCTGCGCGCACCGCTGCTCAGCGAGGTGTACGGCCATCCGGTCGAGGTGCTGGCGCACCCGCGCACCGGCGTGCCGCTGGTGCTCCCCGAGCGCTGACCGCGGTCAGTCCTCCAGCCGGAAGCCGAGCTTCAGACCGACCTGGAAGTGCTTCACCCGGCCGTCCTCCAGGTGCCCCCGGACCTGCGTCACCTCGAACCAGTCGAGGTTGCGCAGCGTCCGGGACGCCCGCTCCACCCCGTTGCGGATCGCGGCGTCGACGCTCTCGGTCGAGGACCCGACGATCTCGGTCACCCGGTACACGTGGTCAGTCATGACGGACTCCCTCAGCTGTGCGACGGCCCCCGGTCCACCGTGCACCGCACCCGGTCCGCCCGCACGCCGACGGCCGCCACCGGCGTCCGGCGGGCGTCCGGGCGGGCGTCCCGGGGGCGTCCGGGCGGGCGTCCTGCACCACCGGCCGACCGGGGCGGCGACGGGCGTGCCCCGGCGTCGCCCCGCAGACGCGGGTTTGAAGACAGACCCTAGAACGCCGCCCGCACTTCGCCGACCGGAACGCCGCCGCCCAGCAGCGGGGCCGCGCCGATCCGCTCGACGGCCTCGTCCGCGCCGGTCACCCCGAGACGGCGCAGCGCGGCCGCCAGCACCGGGCCGCGGGCCCGCTCGCCACCGTCGTCGATCTTGAAGGCGAGTGCCCGTCCGTCCGGCAGCGCCACCACCTGGACGGCCTCGGCGCCCATCTTGGAGAGCGCCCCGGGGACGGCCCGCATCAGCCAGGTGTCGGCCCGGCGGGTGCCGGCCACGTACTCGGGGTGGGCGCGCATCGCGTCGGCCACCCGGCGCTGTGCGGTGCCCTCGGCGGCCAGCAGCAGTCCGCGGTAGGCGCGGGCCAGGCCGGTCAGCGTGACGGCCAGCAGCGGGGCGCCGCAGCCGTCCACGCCGGCGTGCGCGGTGGTCTCGCCGGTGCCCTCCTCCAGGGCCTCGCGGGCCAGCCGCTGGATCGGGTGCCCGGGGTCGAGGTAGCCCTCGGTGTCCCAGCCGTTGGCGACGCAGGCGGCCAGCCAGCCGGCGTGCTTGCCGGAGCAGTCCATCAGGATCGGGGCGCGCAGGCCGCCGGATCCGAGAAGCAGTTCCGCCTCGGTCTCGTCCAGCGGCAGGTCGGCCGGGGTGCGCAGGGCGGACTCGTCCAGGCCCGCGGAGCCGAGGATGCTCCGGACCCCGTCCAGGTGAAACGATTCTGCAGAGTGGCTGGAGGCCGCCAGCGCCAGCAGCGCCCCCTCCAGCTCCAGCCCGGCCCGCAGCGTGGCCACGGCCTGGAACGGCTTGGCCGTCGACCGGGGGAAGACCGGCGCACCGGGGTCGCCGAGCGCGAACTCGACCGAGCCGTCGGCGGCGAGCAGCACCAGCGAGCCGTGGTGCCGGCCCTCGGTGAAGCCCGAGCGTATGACCTCGGCGAGCACGGGAGGGGTGGCGGACTGGGACATGGCGGAGGCCTTCCGGGGGCGGGGGTGGACCGGGTCGGGCCGGGCCCACCCGCCCCTGGCGCCTCACCCGGTCAGAGCGGCCCTCCTGCGAGCAGGTCGTCGACCCGTGCTTCCCCATCACGGTACCTGCGGGTGATCTCGGCATTGCAACCGTCGGCCGTCCGCAGCAGGCGGTTGCGGCGCCCGGACACCTCGCGCTCGTGCGCGCGCAGCCGCTCCAGCGCGGCCAGCAGGTCCTCGGCCGGGTGCGCGGCCAGGTCGGCCAGCTGGACGTCCCCCATCAGCGCGTCCGCCTCCAGCTGCGACTCGTGGGTGCGCGGCGGCCGGAGCGTGACGTGCCGGGCCGAGCGCCGCACGGTGGAGGGCGCGTCGGTCAGGATGGCCGGGAGGCGGTCCAGCAGGTCGCCGGGGAGGCCTCCGGCGCCCTCGGGACCCGCCGCGCGGACCGCACCGGGCCGGCGGTCGAGCTCGGCGCGCAGGATGTCCATCCGGCCGTGCAGCAGCCGCCGCAGGTAGGAGAGGTCGGCCTCCTGCTCCATCGTCTCCCGGCGCAGCACCCTCAGCTGGTCCAGGCCCAGCCGTTCCAGCTGCGGCTCCGGCACCACCCCCGGCACCCCTGGGCCCGCGCCGTCCCCGACCACCTCGACCACCTCGACCACCCGCCCGGACCGGTCCCACGCAGCGCTGCTCGCGTCCATCCACCATCACCTGCCGTCGTCCGATCCCGCCCGCTCGCGGCACCCCGTCCCTGCCGCCCGCCCGGCCCGTCCCTCGACGGGCTCGCGCGTCCCGTCCGTTGGCACGCCCGGCCACCCCCCGGGGGTTCCGGGTCCCGGCCGGAACCACCCGCCGGGGCGACACCGCCAGAACGCCTGACCCATCGGCTCGGCCACCCGGCCGAACCCGGCCCGGTGCGGCGGACCATGTGGCGCGCCGGGCCCTCCGTACGGTCCCCCAGCGTGCCACCCCGCCCGGCGCGGGCGCACCGCCCGTGCACCCGAACGGCCCCCTGGCGAACGGGGGTGGCTGATACGACCGGGACTTTCCGCAGGAAGCGCGGCGCCCGACCCCGCGCAGGCGTGCACCACCCAGCGCGCGCCACCCTCATGCACGCCCCTTCGCGGCGCCCGGCCCGGCGCCCTTCGCGGCGGCCCGGGAGCGACCGGGAGCGACCGGGGGCGGTCGGACGGCTCCGGGCGCTCCGGCACAATGGCGGCATGCGAGCAGTGGTGCAGCGAGTGACCGAGGCCCGGGTGACGGTGGCCGGAGAGACCGTCGGCGCGATCGAGGGGCCCGGACTCTGCGTCCTGGTCGGCGCGACCCACGACGACACCCCGGCCAAGGCCGCCCAGCTGGCCCGCAAGCTGTGGACGCTGCGGCTGCTCCCCGCGAACGAGGAGGGCGTCGAACAGAGCTGCTCCGACCTCGGCGCCCCGCTGCTGGTGATCAGCCAGTTCACCCTCTACGGTGACGCCCGCAAGGGCCGCCGGCCCACCTGGAACGCCGCCGCCCCCGGCCCCGTCGCCGAGCCGCTGGTGGACGAGGTGGTCGCCCGGCTGCGCGAGCTCGGCGCCAAGGTCGAGACCGGCCGGTTCGGCGCCGACATGCAGGTGGCGCTGGTGAACGACGGCCCGTTCACCGTCCTCGTCGAGGTCTGACCCGCCGCCCGGCAGCCAGCGGCCCCAAGCGGGCCCTGCGGCTACTGCGGGACGATCACGTCCTGCGTCGCCGGCACCGTCCCGGCCAGCAGCACCGCGTCCACCGGGACGTTCCGCTTGACGACCGCCAGCGCGATCGGCCCCAGCTCGTGGTGCCGCGCCGAGGAGGTGACGACGCCCAGCGCGCGCCCGTCCGGCTCGGTGGCCAGCCGCACCTCCGTCCCGTGCGGGGGCAGCGTCTCCTCGGTGCCGTCCAGGTGCAGGAAGACCAGCCGGCGCGGCGGGCGCCCCAGGTTGTGCACCCGGGCGACCGTCTCCTGCCCGCGGTAGCAGCCCTTCTGCAGGTGGACGGCGGTGCGCAGCCAGTCCACCTCGTGCGGGATGGTCCGGTGGTCGGTCTCGAAGCCCAGCCGCGGGCGGTGGCCCTCGATCCGCAGCGCCTCGTACGCCCAGACCCCCGCCGCCGGGCCGTACCCCGCGGTCAGCTTCTCCAGCTCGGCGCGCGGCACGAACAGGTCACGGCCGTAGGGGAGTTCGCGCACCGCGGCGGCGCCCTCGGCGGAGGCCACGGAGCCCTCCGGCAGGTGCACCACGGCGTACTCGGCGGTCGCGTCGGCGACCTCCACCCGGTAGAAGAACCGCATGCTCTCCAGGTAGCCCCGCAGCGCCGCCCCGGTCCCCGGCTCGACGTGCACCCAGGTGGTGGCGCCGTCGTCGACGAGGTAGAGCGCGTGCTCGACGTGCCCGTTCGGGGAGAGCACCAGCGCCTCCGTGGCCTGCTGCGGGGCCAGCTCGCTGACGTGCTGGGTAAGCAGCAGGTGCAGCCAGGAGAGCCGGTCGTCGCCGGTGACGGTGAGCACGTCCCGGTGCGAGAGGTCCACGAAGCCGGTGCCCTGCGCGAGGTTGCGCTGCTCGCGGAAGATGTCGCCGTAGTGGGCGGCGACGCCCTCGTCGGGTCCCTCGGCGGGAACGGCTCCGGGCAGGCTCAGCAGCGGGCTCTTCATACCGGCCAGCTTAGGGCCTGCCCATGCGGTCCCGGCCGGGCCCTCGGTCCCGGTCCCGCCCGTCCGCCGGTCCTAGGACCGGCCCGGGGAGCCGCCCTCGGCGAGCTTGGCGGTGCAGTCGGCGCAGCGGCCGAAGATGGCGAAGTGCTTGAGGTCGGTGTCGAAGCCGTGCTGCTCGCGCAGGCTCCGGATCAGCGGCTCGGCGATCTCGGTGCCGGTCTCGGTGACCCGGTCGCAGTCCCGGCAGACCAGGTGCAGGTGGTGGTGGCGGCCGGCCAGGTGGTAGGTCGGTGCGCCGTGCCCGAGGTGGGCGTGCGAGACCAGGCCGAGCTCCTCCAGCAGCTCCAGCGTCCGGTAGACGGTGGAGATGTTGATGCCGCTGGCGGTCCGCCGGACGTGGCCGAGGATGTCGTCGGGGGTGGCGTGGTCGAGGACGTCGACGGCCTCGAGCACGAGCTGCCGCTGCGGCGTCAGCCGGTAGCCGCGTTCGCGCAGGTCGGCCTTCCAGTCGCCGGAGAGCTGCCAGTCGGTGGTGCCGGTGTCCGCCACGGTGCTGTCCCTGCCAAGTCGGGGGTCCTGAGGCAAGTGTAGGGACCGGCCGCGGGGCCGGTCCCTACTCCTGCGAAGCCGTTCCCGGGCGGACCCGAGGTCCGCCCGGCCGCGCCGCGCCTACTTGAAGAAGGCGATGCCGTCGTCCGGCAGGTCGTTGATGTCCTTGATCAGCTGGGCCGGGCTGAGCACCTTCTTCAGCTGGGCGGACATGTACGGGCGCAGCGGCACGTTCGGGGCGGCCTTCTCGCCGACCCAGAGCAGCTCCTCGTTGACGAAGCCGTACAGCCGCTTGCCGCCCGAGTACTCCGGCGAGCCCTCGATGCGGGCCACCGCGTCGGTGGAGACGTCGATCTGCGGCTTGCCGTCGGCCAGCTCGCCGTACCAGATCTCGACGGTGCCGTCGTCCCGGACGGAGGAGATCTCGATCCCGCGGGCACCGCTGGTGCCGTCGGGGTTGCTGGTGATGCGCCAGAACGCGTGCTCGTTCTCCAGCGGGCGGACCTTCTCGCCCTCGTTGTTCAGCACCCAGGTGCGGGAGCGGAACTCGAGGAAGGCCCGGCCGTCGTGCCGGATCACGATCTCCTGGCCGAAGTTGCACTTCTCCGTGCCCGGGAAGTCATAGACGCCCGCGCCCTCCCAGGTGCCGAGGAGGAAGGCGAGCGGGACGACGTCCTTGTGGAGGTCAGAGGGGATCTCGATCATGTTCCTGGTCGCTGTCGTCGGTGTGGGACTGCCTCAACCGTACGGCAGGGGTCAGCGCTGGCCCTGGTAGAGCTTCATCACCGAGAAGATGGCGAACCAGGTGATCAGCACGGCCATGAGGGCCAGCAGACCGTCGAAGAACATTTCCAGACCGGACACGGGGGGCTCCCAGGCGGCGACAGTGTGGTGGATTTTGCTGCCGCTCACTCTATCCGCCGGTCATCGGCGGGTCGCGGTGAGCCCCACCACGTCGCCGTTTCGCGCCCCCGCGCTCCGGCGCCGCCCAAGGTTTGTCCAAGGGATCCCGGGATGACGGCGAGCGGGGGCCGCCGGACCTCTAAGGTGGCGCCATGTCGAAGAAACTCGTCATCAAGGTCACCGCCGGGGCGGATGCGCCGGAGCGGTGCTCGCAGGCGTTCACGGTGGCGGCGGTGGCCGTCGCCAGCGGGATCGAGGTCTCGCTCTGGCTGACCGGGGAGTCCTCCTGGTTCGCCCTCCCGGGGCGGGCGAAGGAGTTCGAGCTGCCGCACGCGGCGCCGCTGCCGGACCTGCTGGACTCGATCCTGGCGGCCGGTTCGGTGACGCTGTGCACCCAGTGCGCGGTGCGGCGCGGGATCGAGCAGAAGGACACCCTCGACGGCGTCCGGATCGCGGGCGCGCAGGTCTTCGTCAGCGAGATCATGGCCGACGGCGTCCAGGCGCTCGTCTACTGACGGCGTCCGCCGCCCGCCGGACGGGCGCTAGCCGCGTTCCTCGTGGTCGGGGCGGTCCCGGTCGTGGCCGGGGTCGTCCCACTTCGGGTCGTCCCAGCGCGGGTCGTTCCACCAGTCGTCGTCCGGGTCGCGCTTGTTGGCGAACACCGCGGCGGCCGGCGGGATGACCATGGCGACCACGCACATGCCGATCGCGGCCCCCACCGAGAAGAACCGCACCACGCCCCAGGCCAGCACGAAGAGGCCCAGGCACACGCCCATCATGGCGAAGTAGAACCGCCGCCGCCGTCTCGCCTGCACGTCTCCACGGTACGACCGGGGGGCCCGCCGCGGCAGGCCCCCCGCTGTGTCGTCCGTCCGCGTCAGACCGCGATCGCGACCTCGACGGCGGTGCCCTGGGAGGCCACCACCTGGCGGTCCACGGTCTGGCCCGGCACCAGCGCGCGCAGGGTCCACTTGCCCGGGCGGGCGAAGAACCGGAACTGTCCGGTCGCCGAGGTGGGCACCTCGGCCGTGAATTCGCCGCCCTCGTCCAGCAGCCGGACGTAGCCGTTGACCGGCTCACCGTCGCGGGTCACCGAACCCTGGATGATCGTCTCGTTCGCCACGTCAACTCCTGCCAGGTCCGGGCCGCCGGCCTTCGCACCGCACATGTCTGTGTTCCCTTCTGACTTACGGTCGAGCCGGAGGCTCAGTTGCTGCCGAGCTCGATCGGCACGCCGACCAGGCTGCCGTACTCGGTCCACGAACCGTCGTAGTTCTTGACGTTCTCCTGGCCGAGCAGCTCGTGCAGCACGAACCAGGTGAGCGCGGAGCGCTCACCGATGCGGCAGTAGGCGATGGTGTCCTTCGCCAGGTCGATGCCCTCGGCCTCGTACAGGGCCTTGAGCTCGTCGTCGCTCTTGAAGGTGCCGTCGTCGTTGGCGTTCTTGGCCCACGGGATGTTGCGGGCGCTCGGCACGTGGCCGGGGCGCTGCGACTGCTCCTGCGGGAGGTGGGCCGGGGCGAGCAGCTTGCCGGAGAACTCGTCGGGCGAGCGGACGTCGACCAGGTTCAGGGTGCCGATGGCGGCGATCACGTCGTCGCGGAAGGCGCGGATCGAGGAGTCGACGGCCTGGGCCCGGTACTCGGTGGCCGGGCGGGCCGGCACCTCGGAGACCAGGTCGCGGGAGTCCAGCTCCCACTTCTTGCGGCCGCCGTCCAGCAGGCGGACGTCGCCGTGGCCGTACAGCTTGAAGTACCAGTAGGCGTAGGAGGCGAACCAGTTGTTGTTGCCGCCGTAGAGCACGACGGTGTCGTCGTTGGCGATGCCCTTGGCGCTGAGCAGCGCCTCGAAGCCGGCCTGGTCGATGAAGTCGCGGCGGACCGGGTCCTGGAGGTCCTGCTTCCAGTCGATCCGGACGGCGTTGCGGATGTGGTTCTTGTCGTACGCGGAGGTGTCCTCGTCGACCTCGACGATGACGACCTTCGGGTCGTCCAGGCGGGCCTGGACCCAGTCGGCGTCGACCAGGACGTCGCTGCGGCTCATGGTGGTGTTCTCCATCCGAGGGCGGTTTGCGGAAGGTGCTGCTCAGGAGTGCTGCGGGGTGCCGGGACGACTACGGTCCGAATTCCTGTCCGAATGATGGGACGGGGAGGGCAGTCCGGGGCGACCGGGCGGGGAGGGGCACGGCGTGGCGGCGACGGCCGACCGGAGCGGCCGGGCTGGGTCACCGGAAGAATCGGCGGCGGGCATCAATTGCCCTGCCAAGACGCCGAGTTAGCGCATTCGACACAGACAGGCGGCCACGCGGCACAGGTCGACCGCCCGCCGCTTCGTGAGATCCGTCTGTCGCTTCATGTCGACGATGCTAGGGACACCGGAGGCCCGCTGTCATTAGCGTACCGAATAGTGAGACCAAATGGCCTGAATGCTGAGATTTGACCTCCGCGCGGCCTGCAGCGCACCGCCCGGGGCCGGGCCGGGCCCGCCACGACGGCACACAACGGGCGGAAACGACACCGCTCCGCGACCCGCGCTGGACGGCGCGTCTCGCGGAGCGGAACGGTACGGAAGGGAACGGTACGGCAGGGAACGGAACGAGGCGCAACGGTCCGGCGGCCCACGATCCGGTGCGAGGCCGGGCCGGGCCGAGCCGGGCGGTCAGCCCAGCAGCTGCACGTCCTTGCCCTCGAAGCTCAGCCGGAGCCCTTCCGGCAGCGGCGTCGCGCCGTCCTGGCCCGCCAGCTTCAGCCCGGCCGGGAGCGAGTCCAGGGTGAAGCTCATCGGCTCCAGCTTCTGGTTGGTGACCCCGGCGAACATCCCGGCCAGCGGACTGAGCTGGAACCCGTCCGCGGTGACGGTGTTCCCCGTGTTGTGCACCGAGCCCTCCCCGACCTCGACGGGCCCCAGCGAGGCCTTGATCTTGCCGGGCCCGGCGTACGCCAGGGTCAGCCGGGAGCCGCCGCCGATCGGCAGCTTCGCCCCGTGCATCAGCTGGGAAGCCGGCGGCAGCAGCTGCGCGAGGTCCGCGTAGGTGATCAGTCCGCTGCCGGTGCCGCTGTCCACGGTGGCGCTCTTCATGCTGTCGCCCACCTTCACGCCGGACAGCTTGGCCGTGAACGCGTGCAGCGCCACCCGGCGGCCGCCGTCCCCGACGGTCAGGCCGTCGGAGGAGATCCGGACGTCGTCCAGCTTCATCGACAGCGCCTGGGTGAGGAACGGGACGCCCTCGATCGAGACGTCCGGCCGCTGGCTCATCCGGCCGCTGCTCACCAGCTGGTCGGCGGCCTCGTCCTCGGCCACCCCGACCGCGATCCGGTCGGCGGCGACCAGCAGGCCCGAGACCACCACCAGGCCGATCGTCGCCTTCAGCCATCCGCGCATCGCTCTCCCCCGTCGTCGCCGGTCGCCGTGGTCGTTCGGTCGTCGTCCGCCGTCCTCCGGCGGCACCGTCCGGCGCCGCCTTCCCGGGCCGTCGTCCGGCGGCCCGTGCGGCCGTCCCTGCCGGGGCGGTCCCGCACGACCGTACGACGTCCCGCCCCGGAGCATGGTTCCGGGGCGGGACGGGAGGGCCCACGGGCGGGCGGGCCCAGGAGCCGGGCAACCGCGCGGGCGGGGGTCAGCCGGCCAGCAGGTCGGTGGCCATCCAGATCAGCGGCGAGGCCACCGTCAGCGGCAGCGCCACCCCCGCCGTCATGTGCACGAACCGGGACGGGAAGTCGTACGCCGCGACCCGGCGGCCGACCAGCGCACCCAGCCCGGCCAGCACCCCCAGCGCCGGCGGCGCGCCCACCAGCAGCCCCAGCAGCACGGCCGCCACCAGGCCCAGCACCGGGCCCAGCTGCTTCGGACCGGGCAGCGGCGCCGCGGCGAGCACGGTGGCCAGTGCGACCGCACCCACCCCGGCCGGCACCCAGTCGGCCAGCAGCAGCGTGGTGCACAGGGCCGTCACCACGGTGGCCGAGCCGAGCACCGTCAGCGCATAGAACCGCTCCTTCGGGTCCGAGGGGCGGAACGTCTGCAGCACCAGGACCAGCAGGAAGAACCCGCCGAGCGTCCCGACCACCGCCGCGACGCCGTTGTCGGCGTCCGCCAGCAGCACGGCCGCGTCCGCGGTGAACCCGGCCAGCGCGGCCAGCGCGATGCCCTGGCGGGCCGGCCACATGCCGTTCAGCCGGAACCAGCCGGCCGCCGTCAGCACCTGGAGCAGCACGACCACCAGGGCCAGCCCCACCTGGCCGAGCGCGGCCCCGCCCGCCAGCAGCGCGGCCGCGCCGGCGGTGATCAGCGCGGGCTGCAGGCCCGGGTCGATGATCGGCGAACCGGTCCGGCCCGCCGGGCCGGCGGCCGCCGGCGGCTGCACGGGCGGCGCGGGCTGCGCCGGCACGGCCGCGTACGGCGGCACGGCGGGGGCGCCGGCCGGCCCGCCGGGGGCGGCCGGGCGCTTGAGCGTCATGGTCGGCTGGTCCAGGCGCGGCGCCTGCTGCGGCTGCTGCGGCTGCGGCTGCGGCTGCGGCTGCGCGAGGGGCCGGGCGGGCGTCTGGGCGACCGGCGGCGCGCCGGCACCGCCCACCGGGGGCAGCAGCGTGGTCGCCGCCGCGTCGTCCATCGCCGGCACGGGCGGCAGCAGGGTGGTCGCCGCCGCGTCGTCCATCGGCGGGACCGGCGGCAGCAGGGTGGTCGCCGCCGCGTCGTCCATCGCGGGCACCGGCGGCAGCAGCGTCGTCGCCGCGTCGTCGACGGGCGGCACCTGGGCCTGCCCGTACCCCGGATGGCCGTAGGACGGCTGCGGCTGCGGGTAAGGCCGGGAGTGCGGGTACGCGTCGGGCTGCGGCTGCGGCTGCCGGTGCCGTCCCGCCGGGTACGGCTGCTGGGCCTGCGGGGCCTGCTGGAACGGCTGCTGCCCCGGCTGGGCCTGCGGGTACGGCCCCTGCGGGTACGGCTGCTGCCCGTACGGCTCCTGCTGCCCCTGCGGGTAGGGCTGCTGCTGGTACGGCTGCTGCCCGTACACCGCCCGGGGCTGCTGCCCCTGGGGGTACGGCTGCGGGTACGGCTGCTGCCCGTACTGCGGGTCGTGCTGCGGGTCGTGCTGCGGGTCGGCGGGCTGCGGCTGCCGGGGCTGCTGCGGCCACTCGCCGGGCGCGGCGTGGTTGGCGTCGTTCATGTCCGTCACGGCGCTCAGCCTCCCGCGAACGGCGGCAGCACCTCGACCGTGCCGCCCTCGGTGAGGGCCACGGTCGTGTGGTCCCGGCCGCCGACCTGCGCGCCGTCGACCAGGTACGAGCAGTGCCCGAGCAGCTGGACGAGCTTCGGCCGGTCCGCGTGCCGCTCCCTGACGGCCGCCAGGGCCTCCGCCAGGGTCGCCGCGTCGTACGGCTCCTCGGCCAGTCCGGCCTCGGACTTCGCGGCCGCCCAGTAACGGATCGTCCCGCGCACCCGGGCGCCGCTCGCGGGCTCGGTGGTCGCACCCATCGGGGCCACCCCTTCTCGTCGTCCTCGCCCGGCCCCGGTGCCCCGGTCCGGCCCACCACCGGAACCGCCGCCCGATCACCCGAAAGGTGGACCCGCGCGGCACCGCCGATGTGCGTCCCATGATGGCGTGTCCGCCGCCGCGACCGGCAATCGCCCTGGCCCCGCGGCCGCGGAGGACCGCTCGAAGCTGTGTCCAGGCTCACCCGGCGCGCGCCCGAAATCGCCCAACCGCCGGATTCGAGCCCTCCCGGTGCGGGAGGCCTTCGGCTATCCTCGACGTCCAAGAGGGATCCGGGCAGAGTCGCCCCCGGGTCCTTTTGTGCTTTCAGGACGCCAGTACGGACGTTCGTGCGATTCGTCGGTCCACCCCCGGCGCATCGCGGGACCGCCCCGCCTCACCCGGCACAACGACGTGCCCGGGCCGGCCGGGGCGTCGCCACCCGGCACCCGGGCCGCCGCCCGGAGCCGGACCAGACCGGAGGGTTCGCGGGATGAGCAGGGCAGAAACGGTGCGCCAGGGGTTGCGGGACCCCCGGCCCGCGCGCCACGTCCTGCGCTCCGGCCGATCCCCCGGTGCGTCCCCGGCGCCCGACCTCCCCCTCACTTCAGCACGTGCGCCATCCGGCTGTGGCGGCAGCCGCAACGCGACCGCGACGACCCGGAAAGGGGACTACCGGGTATGAGTTCTCTCCTCCTCCTCACCAACGCACTGCAGCCCTCCGCGGAGGTGCTGCCGGCCCTCGGCCTGCTGCTGCACAACGTCCGGGTGGCGCCCGCCGAGGGGTCCGCCCTCGTGGACACCCCCAGCGCGGACGTCATCCTGGTCGACGGCAGGCGCGACCTGCCGCAGATCCGCAGCCTCTGCCAGCTGCTGCGTTCGACCGGCATCGGCTGCCCGCTGATCCTGGTGCTCACCGAGGGCGGCCTGGCCGCCGTCACCGCCGAGTGGGGCGTCGACGACGTCCTGCTGGACACCGCCGGACCGGCCGAGGTCGAGGCCCGGCTGCGACTGGCCCTCGGCCGGCTCCAGGTCACCACCGACGACAGCCCGATGGAGATCCGCAACGGCGACCTCTCGGTCGACGAGGCCACCTACTCCGCCAAGCTCAAGGGCCGGGCGCTCGACCTCACCTTCAAGGAGTTCGAGCTGCTCAAGTACCTCGCCCAGCACCCGGGCCGGGTCTTCACCCGGGCGCAGCTGCTGCAGGAGGTCTGGGGCTACGACTACTTCGGCGGCACCCGGACGGTGGACGTGCACGTCCGGCGGCTGCGCGCCAAGCTCGGCGTCGAGCACGAGCAGCTGATCGGCACCGTGCGCAACGTCGGTTACCGCTTCGTCGTCCCGGAGAAGCCCGAGAAGGGAGAGCGCCCGGAGCTCGCCCAGCGCCCCGCGGCGCAGCTGGAGTCCTGACCGGCCGGCCGGGCGGGCCGCCCCCGCCCGGCTTGTCCGGTTCGCCCCCCGGGCACCCGTCGTCCACCCGCAGGCAGCCCCAGGTCCCACTGCCGACGCGGACGCCACCCGCGTAGACTCCCCCCGTGGCCAAAGTGACGCGCGACGATGTAGCCCGGCTGGCTGGTACCTCGACCGCGGTCGTCAGCTACGTCATCAACAACGGGCCGCGCCCGGTCGCGCCCGCGACCCGGGAGAAGGTCCTCGCGGCGATCGAGCAGCTCGGCTACCGGCCGAACAGCGTCGCCCAGGCGATGGCCTCCCGCCGGACCAACCTCATCGGCATGGTCGTCCCGGACGCCCGCCAGCCCTTCTTCGCCGAGATGGCGCACGCCGTGGAACGGGCCGCCTCCGAACGCGGCAAGCTCGTCCTGATCGGCAACTCCGACTACGTGGACGACCGCGAGGTGCACTACGTCCGCGCCTTCCTCGGGATGCGCGTCTCCGGCCTGATCCTGGTCAGCCAGGGCCCCTCGCAGCGCGCCGCCGAGGAGTTCGCCGCGATGGAGGGCGCCAAGGTGGTGCTGCTGCACCGCCGGCCCGAGGCCATCGACGACGTCGCCGTGGTCACCGACGACGTGGGCGGCGCCGAGGCCGTCGTCCGCCACCTGCTGGAGGAGCACGGGCACCCGTACGTGGCCTGCTTCGGCGGCCCGGTGGAGTCCCCCGCCCCCGGCGACCCGGTCATCGACCACGTCGAGGGCTGGCAGCGCGCCATGGACGCGCACGGCCTGCCCACCGAACCCCACCTGATCGACGCGCCGTTCCACCGCTACGGCGCCTACGAGGTCGCGCTCGGCGTGCTGCGCTCCCCGGACCGGCCGCGGGCGATCTTCTGCTCCACCGACGACCAGGCGATCGGCGTGCTGCGGGCCGCCCGCGAGGTCGGCCTCAAGGTCCCCGAGGACCTCGCGGTGGCCGGCTTCGACGACGTGCCCGAGGCCGCGCTCGCCGACCCGCCGCTCACCACCGTCGCCTCCGACCGGGACGCGATGGCCCGGGCCGCCGTCGACCTGGTGCTCGACGACTCGCTGATGGTGCCCGGCTCGGACACCGAGCGGGTCCGCAAGTTCCCGTCCCGCCTGGTGATCCGCCGGTCCTGCGGCTGCAACGGCGCCGCACCGGCCGCGGCCGCCGAAGCGGAGTAGCGGGCTCCGCTCCACCGGCCGCCGGACACCACCTGACCAGGCTTTATGAGAACCCAACGGGCTTCTCGGGCCCTTCTGATCCGGTTCTCATCCGATCCTCATGCACCGGGCGGAGCTTGGTCGGCATGAGCGAACAGCAGCGGCACCACAGCGAGCAGTACGGCCCGTACGAGCCCCGCGTGGTCGAGGGCACCGTCCTCGGCAGCAGCACCGACGCGACCGCCTACGGTTACCGCGAGGACCACTCCACGAGCGGCTTCGACACCCCCACGCCGCCCCCGCCGATGCCCCCCGAGCCGCCCACCGCGGGCCGGCCGGGCGAGCCCGGCGACCACGGCGGGCACGGCCGCCGGGCCCGCCGCGGCCTGCTCCGCGGTCGGGTCGTCCTGGTCACCGCCGTCGCCGCGGTCGCCGCCGTCCTCGGCGGTGTCACCGGCGGGGTCGTCGCCACCGACCAGCACACCTCCGGCGCCCGCACCGGCACCGTCGTCAGCCCCGTCGCGGCCCGCTCCGACGGCAGCGCCGACGTCCCGGCCATCGCCGCCGCCGTCTCGCCCAGCGTCGTCCAGATCACCGTCAAGGGCGCCGGCGGCACCGCCACCGGCACCGGCGTCGTCCTCGACGGCAGCGGCCGGATCCTCACCAACTACCACGTCATCGACACCGCCGCCGACGGCGGACCGATCACCGTGACCTTCAAGGACGGCTCCACCGCCCAGGCCACCGTCACCGGCACCGACAAGTCCCTCGACGTCGCCGTGATCACCGCCACCGGCGCCAAGAACCTGACCCCCGCCACCCTCGGCGACTCCTCCGCCGTGGCCGTCGGCGACCCGGTCGTCGCCATCGGCAACCCCGACGGCCTCACCGGCACCGTCACCTCCGGCATCATCAGCGCCGAGAACCGCGACGTCACCGTCCAGCTCGACGAGGGCAGCACCAGCAGCAACGGCGGCTTCGGCTTCCCCTCCCTGCCCGGCCTGCGCGGCAGCCTCCCGCAGCAGAACAGCGGCAGCACCACCACCTACAAGGCCTTCCAGACCGACGCCGCCCTCAACCCCGGCAACTCCGGCGGCCCGCTGATCAACGCCAACGGCCAGGTCATCGCCATCAACTCGGCCATGTACGCCCCCAGCGGCACCAGTTCGACCGCAGGCGGCGGCACCGCCGGCAGCGTCGGCCTCGGCTTCTCCATCCCCATCAACGACATCAAGCAGGTCCTGCCGAAGCTCGAAGCCGGCCAGAACCTGTAGGACCCTGTACGACGGACCACCGCTCCAGCAGGCCCTCCACCCGACGAGAAAGGGCAGCCGCCCATGACCCCGTCCGCCGACGACCGCACCCCCGCCGAGGCCGGCCACCCCTCCGCCCGGCTCCTCGTGGTCGACGACGAACCCGCCCTCCGGGACGCCCTGGAGAGCAGCCTCGCCTTCGAGGGCTACGAGGTCGCCACCGCCACCGACGGCTACGAGGCGCTGGAGTCCGTCGAACGGGACAAGCCCGACCTGGTCCTGCTGGACATCATGATGCCGCGCATGGACGGCCTCACCGCCGTCCGCCGGATGCGCTCCCGCGGCGACACCGTCCCGGTCCTGATGCTCACCGCCCGCGACGCCGTCGGGGACCGCGTCACCGGCCTGGACGTCGGCGCCGACGACTACCTCGCCAAGCCCTTCGAGCTCGACGAACTGCTCGCCCGCGTCCGCGCCCTGCTCCGCCGCAACGCCCTCGCCACCGAGGCCGCCGCCCGCGCCGCCGCCGAGGACGAGAGCGAGGTGCTGGCCTTCGCCGACCTGCGGATGAACACCGCCACCCGCGAGGTCACCCGGGCCGGCCGGCCCGTCGAACTCACCCGCACCGAGTTCATGCTGCTGGAGATGTTCCTCTCCCACCCCCGCCAGGTCCTCACCCGCGAACAGATCCTCAAGGCGGTCTGGGGCTTCGACTTCGAGCCCTCCTCCAACTCCCTGGACGTCTACGTGATGTACCTGCGCCGCAAGACCGAGCAGGGCGGCATGCCGCGCCTCATCCAGACCGTACGAGGCGTCGGCTACGCCCTGCGCCCGGCCGCCGGCGCCACGGCGTGAGCACCGTTCCTCCCCCTCCGCTGGTCCCGCCGCGCTCCTCCCGGCACCGGCGCCTCGCCCTCTGGCTGCGCTCCCGCTCGCTGCGCAGCCGCCTCATCTTCCTCAGCGCCGCGGCGGTGGCCGTCGCCATCGCGCTGTCGGCGCTGGCGTGCTGGTTCATCGTGGAGAAGCAGCTCTACGGGCTGGTCCGCAGCGACCTCCAGAACATCCGGATCCAACTGCCCCCGATCAGCAGCAACGACTGCGCCTCCACCCCGCAGACGGCCCTGCGGAACGTCCAGAGCAACGGCCGGCAGCCCCCGGTCGGCGCCCCCGTCCCGCGGGACACCCAGTACGTCCTGCTGAGCCCGACCAGCACGCCGCTGGTGTGCCTGCCGATGAGCGCGAGCAGGGCGATCATGGTCGAGTCGAGCGACAGCAACGCCCTGCACCTGAAGCCCGGACAGTCGATCATCCGCGACGGCCACTACACCAACGGCACCCCGGCCATGGTCCGGATCAGCGCCGCCGGTTCCGAGGTCAGCGGGTACCCGACCGCGCTGGTCATGGTCGCCACCTCCACCCAGCCCGTCGAGGACTCGCTCCAGAAGCTCGCCTTCATCCTCGGCGGGGTGGCGCTCGGCGGCATCGCGCTCGCCGCCATCGCCGGCCGGCTGGTCGCCCGCTCCGCCCTCAAGCCGGTCGACCAGCTCACCGACGCCGTCGAGCACATCGCCCGCACCGAGGAGGTCGGCACCACCATCCCGGTGCACGGGGACGACGAGATCGCCCGCCTGTCGACCTCCTTCAACTCCATGAGCACCGCCCTCGCCAACTCCCGCGAGCGGCAGACCCGGCTGATCGCGGACGCCGGCCACGAGCTCCGGACGCCGCTGACCTCGCTGCGCACCAACGTGGACCTGCTGATCCGCAGCAACGACACCGGCCGCCCGCTGCCCCCGGCGACCAAGACCAAGCTGCTGGGCAACATGAAGGCGCAGATGCAGGAGCTCACCGTGCTGATCGGCGACCTGCTGCAGCTGTCCCGCCCGGACTCCCCCAAACCGGTCCACAACCCGACGGTGGTCGCCCTGCACGAGATCGCGGGCCGGGCCGTCGAACGGGCGAAGCTGCGCGGGCCGGGGCTGGTCTTCGAGACGGCCACCGACCCCTGGTTCGTGCACGGCGACGCCGCCGCCCTGGAACGGGCGGTGATCAACCTGCTGGACAACGCCGTCAAGTACAGCCCGCCGGGCGGCACCATCGAGGTCCGGCTCCGGCAGGGCGTGCTGACCGTCCGGGACCACGGTCCGGGCATCCCCCCGGACGAACTGCAGTACGTGTTCGACCGGTTCTGGCGCTCGCCGTCCTCCCGGCAGCTGCCCGGTTCCGGCCTGGGGCTGTCGATCGTGGCGCAGAGCGTGCGGGAGGCCGGCGGCGAGGTGTCGCTCGGCGCGGCCGGGGACGGCGGTCCCGGCGCCCTGGCGACCGTCCGGCTGCCGGGCGGGCCGGCCCCCGAGTAGGCGGGAAAGCAGGACGGGCGGGGCGCCCCGACAGCGCCCCGCCCGTCCTGTGCCGGCTCACGGTCAGTCGATGTCGCTGCCCGGGCCGATGACCTTGATCCGGTCCTGCGCCGGGGCCTTCAGCGGCGAGGCCGCCGAGCTGTGGGCACCCAGGTAGGCGGTGAAGACGTCCAGGTCGGAGGCGCCGACGAGCTTGTCGGTGCCGGCCGCGAAGGCCGGGAAGCCGTCGCCGCCGCCGGCCAGGAACTCGTTGGCCGCGACGCGGTACTTGGCGGCCGGGTCGATCGGCGCGCCGTTCAGCCGGATCGTGTCGACGAGGACCCGGTCGGCACCGGTCTTGCGCATGTCCAGGGTGTACTTCAGGCCCGCGGACCCCTGCAGGATCTTCGGCGCGGCCAGGTTGGCACCGCTGACCTGCTGCTGGAGCAGCTGCACGAGCTGGGCCCCGGTCAGCGTCTTGACCTGCATCATGTTGGTGAACGGCTGGACGGTGAACGCCTCGCCGTAGGTCACCACCCCGTCGCCCTCGGCGCCGGTGGCCTTGTAGACCAGGTCGGAGCGGATGCCGCCGGGGTTCATGAAGGCGAGCTGCGCCCCGCCCTTGTCGGCGGCGGCGAGGCCCTCCTGCTGCGCGTCGGCGATCAGGTCACCGAGCGGCTTCTCCAGGTCGCTGTTGCCGCGGCCGTTGATGTCCGAGCCGATGTAACCGATCGGACGGTTGGCGATCGGGGCAGCGAGCTTGGAGTAGTGGTCGATCAGCGCCGTCATGTCGGGCGCCTTCTCGACGGTGCGGCGCACCACGTGGTTCTCGGCCTTGACCGAGGGGCGCACGATCTCGCCGGTGGTCTTGTCGAGCTTGAGGTCGATCTCGGTGTACAGGCGGCCGAAGGAGGCGGCGCTGGTGACCGAGCGCGGCACGCCGTTGGGGTCGGGGATGGTGCAGGCGTACGCGTTGTGCGTGTGGCCGGTGACGATGGCGCCGATCGACGGGTCGAGCTTCTTGGATATGTCGACGATCGGGCCGGAGATGCCCTGGCCGGCCGGGCCGCAGTCGTAGTTGTAGACGCTGCTCGCCGGGTAGCCGCCCTCGTGGATCAGCGCGACGATCGAGTTGACGCCCTTCGCCTTGAGCTCGGCGGCGTACTTGTTGATCGTGGTGACCTCGTTGGCGAACTTCAGGCCCTTGACGCCCTCGGCGGTCACGATGTTCGGCGTGCCCTCCAGGGTGACGCCGATGAAGCCGACCTTCACGCCCTGGGACTTGGTCACCCAGTACGGGGCCAGCAGCGGCTTGCCGGTCTTCTCGTCGGTGACGTTGGCCGACAGGTAGTTGAAGTTGGCGCCCTTGAAGGTGCGGCCCGGCTCGTAGCAGCCGTCGGTCGGGTGGCAGCCGCCCTCCTGCATCCGCAGGAGCTCCGCCGCGCCCTCGTCGAACTCGTGGTTGCCCACCGAGGTGACGTCCAGGCCGAGCTTGTCCATCGCCTCGATGGTCGGCTCGTCGTGGAAGAGCGCCGAGGTCAGCGGGCTGGCGCCGACGATGTCGCCGGCCGCGACGGTGATCGAGTCGTCGGCCGGGATCCGGGCCTGGCGCAGCGCCGTGGCCAGGTACTCGATGCCGCCGGCCGGGGTCGCGACCTCCTTGCCGGTGGCCGGGTCGATCTCCTTGATCGTGCCGGACGAGCCGGCCGGGGGCTCCAGGTTGCCGTGGAAGTCGTTGATCGCCAGCAGCTGGAGGTTGACGGTCTTGTGACGCTTGGCGTCGGCGGCCTGAGCGGCCGTCGGCACGGCCACCGTGCCGAACAGACCAGCGGCGGCGACGACGGCGAGCGCCGCACGGCGGGATCTGACGGTGAGCATGAGAGGGTCCCCTGCACCTTGGAGGAGGAGCGCCGGTTGTGGACTGGACCGGGCGTTCGGGCGATGTGTTGCGCCTGTGAAGCCTAGGGTCAACGCGCGTAGCTGTCAGGACGTTGAACGTAACGAGAGGATTACCTCCTGACGAACCGTCGCCGTCCGGGCGACGCCGGCGCCCGGGAACCGGCCTCCGCGCCCGCCCCCGCGGGCCGCCCGGGCCAGCCGCCGGCCACCCCCGCGAAGCGGCTCAGACCCCCGGCTCGGCCGCCAACTGCCGCTCCGCGCGGTCACGTTCGGCCACCGCGTCCTCGGTCATCGCGCGGTCGGTGTAGACCAGCGGCCGCTCGGCCTCGGTGATGATGTGCTTGACCACCTGCACGTTGCCGTTGACGTCCCAGACCGCGATGCCCGGCGAAAGTGTGGGGATGATCTCCACCGCCCAGCGCGGCAGACCGAGCACCCGGCCGGTCGCCCGCGCCTCCTCGGCCTTCTGCATGTAGATCGTCCGGGTGGAGGCCATCTTCAGGATCGCCGACGCCTCCTTGGCCGCCGCGCCGTCCACCACGTCCGAGAGGTGGTGCACCACCGCGACGAAGGAGAGGCCGAGCCGGCGCCCGAACTTCAGCAGCCGCTGGAACAGCTGGGCCACGAACGGGCTGTTGATGATGTGCCAGGCCTCCTCGACCAGGAAGATGCGCTTCTTCCGGTCCGGACGGATCCAGGTGTGCTCCAGCCACACGCCGACGATCGCCATCAGGATCGGCATCGCGATGGAGTTGCGGTCGATGTGCGAGAGGTCGAAGACGATCAGCGGCGCGTCCAGGTCGATGCCCTCGGTGGTCGGGCCGTCGAACATGCCGCGCAGGTCGCCGTCGACCAGCCGGTCGAGCACCAGCGCCACGTCCAGGCCCCAGGACTGCACCTCGTCCACCGCCACGCCGAGCGATTCCACCGAGGACAGTTCGGGGCTGCGCAGGGTGTCGATGATGTCGTCGAGCACCGGCTGGCGGTCCGTCACCGAGGCCACCACGTGGGCGTGCGCGGCCTTCAGGGCGAACCCGGCCCGCTCCTCCAGACCTCGCCCCATCGCCACCTCGACGATGGTGCGCAGCAGCGACAGCTGGCCGGTCTGGGTGATCGCCGGGTCCAGCGGGTTGAGCTTCACGCCGCCGTCCCGGGCGGCCATCGGGTCCAGCCGGATCGACTTTATGCCCAGCGCGTTGGCGATCAGGTTCCACTCGCCGACGCCGTCCTCGCCCTGCGCATCCAGCACCACGACCTGCCGGTCGCGGAACCGCAGCTGCCGCAGCACGTACGTCTTCTCCAGCGCCGACTTGCCGTTCCCGGACTCGCCGAGCACCAGCCAGTGCGGGGCCGGCAGCTGCTGACCGTACAGCTGGAAGGGGTCGTAGACGTAGCCCTTGCCGCTGTACACCTCGCGCCCGATGATCACCCCCGAGTCGCCCAGACCCGGTGCGGCGGTGGGCAGGTAGACCGCCTGCGCCTGCCCGGTGGAGGTGCGCACCGGCAGCCGGGTGGTCTCCACCTTGCCGAACATCAGGCTGGTGAACGCCTCGGTGAGGTTGCCGAGCGCCATGGGCGGCCTCCTGGTCTGGTCGGCGGGCGGTGGTGGTGGTCGGACGCCGCCGGGGCGGGTCGGTGGGGCGGCTGGACGGGTTGGCCGGTGTGGCGGTGGGCCGGTGTGGCGGTGGGCGATCGGACTGCGGGCGGTTCGGCGGCGGGGTCGCCGAACGGTCAGCGGCGGATGCCGGTGGCGAACGGCAGGGTGTTGACGAACGCCCGGTGGTGCTCCCGGTCGCACCACTCCAGCTTGAGGTAGCTCTTCCCGGCCGAGGCCCGGATCGTCCGCTTGTCCCGGGCCAGCGCGTCGGGATTGCGCGAGGACACCGTGATGTAGCCGACCAGGTTCACGCCGGCCGCGCCGGAGGCCAGGTCGTCACCGCGCTGGTCCACCCGCCCGGTGTGCGCCAGGTCGCGCGGGTCGACCGTGCGGTTCATCTTGGCCGCGCGGCTCGCCTCCGCCTCGTCGTTGGTCTTCTCGGTCAGCATCCGCTCGATCGCGACGTCCGTCGGCTCCAGGTCCATCGTCACCGCGACCGTCCGGATCACGTCCGGGGTGTGCACCAGCAGCGGCGCCAGGAAGTTGACCCCCACCGGGGTCAGCGGCCACTCCTTGACCCACGCCGTGGCGTGGCACCACGGCTCCCGGGTCGCCGACTCACGGGTCTTCGCCTGCAGGAACTGCGGGTGGGTCGCGTCCAGCTCGGCCGGCCAGGCGTTGCGCCGGGACATCGCCTGGATGTGGTCGATCGGGTGGTCCGGGTCGTACATCGAGTGCAGCAGCGAGGACAGCCGGGCCTGGCCCAGCGGCTGGCGCACCCGGATGTCCGCCTCCGCCAGCCGGGCGCAGATGTCGGTCAGCTCGCGCGCCATCACGGCCGCCAGCCCCTCGTCGTCCCGGGCCCGCCGGCCGGTGGCCGTCCGGCCCATCGCGTGCGCCTCCGCGGCCAGGTCGCGGGTGTAGTGCATGCAGGCCACCAGGTACGCCCGGTGCTGCTCCGAGGAGGTCGACACCATCGACTGCAACTGGTCGTACGAGTCCTGCAGCCAGCGCGGCGCGTCGTGGTCACCGCGCCGCTCCACGTCCTTGGCGTGCGCGTCCGGATCCGCCGGCAGCGTCCGGGCCAGGATCTGCAGCCGGGTCACGAAGCCGTCCCCGTTGGCGACGTGCTTCAGCAGCGTCCCGAACCGGTCGACCAGCGCCTCCTGGTCCTCCGAGTCGCGCAGCCCGACGCCCGGGCCCTCGATCTCGATCGCGGCCGTCACCGTCCGCCGCTCCAGGTGCATCAGCACCCCGACCTCGTCCGGCCCGAACGGCGCGGTCAGCCAGCGCAGCCGCCCCACCCCCGGCGGCGGACCGACCTCCACCTCCCGGCCGTCCATCCGGGTGCCGGCGTCCATCACGTCCGAGCGCCACAGCGCCCGCCCGCTGCGGACCGTCCGGCGGTAGGTGCGGTTGATCTCCACCCACTTGTAGAACGTCCGCTTGCGGTACGGCACGTACACCGCCGCGATCGCCAGCGCGGGCAGACCCACCAGACCGCCGATCCGCAGCGGCAGGACCGGCATCAGCAGGCCCCAGAGCATGCCGAGGAAGGCCCCGAAGATGATCAGCACGATCTCGCCGGACTCCCGGTTCCGGCCGATCGGTGCGTTCGGGCGGGCCTTGCCGATCAGGTAGGTGCGGCGCTGGTGCACGTACGGCTGGGCGTACTGGGCCCCGTACTGGCCGAGCGGTTCGCTGCTCACTTAACCGTCACCCTCCCTTCGCTGGATTGCTGTCGCGGATCGGAACCGGGGCCTGCGGAGGCCCCGCCTGCGGCGGCGGGGTGGGCGTCCGGCCGGCGTGCGCCGCGATGCCCGGCGCCACCGAGCCGCCGCCCGCTCCCCCACCGCCCCCGCCGACCGCCTGCGGACCGCGGTCGCCGTGGGTGGTGATGCCCTGCTTCATCAGGTTCGCGGTGCCGTTGATCATCGCCGAACCCGCCGACACCGCGCTCGCCCGGGCGTGCCGCATGTTCATGATCTCGTCGCCGAAGCCGGGCACGAAGCGGTACACCGCGGCGCTCGCGAAGATCGACAGGAAGAGGATCGCCAGCCCCGACAGCACCCGCGCGAAGTCGTCGGTGGCCCCGGCCCCGGTCGCCACCGCACCTGCCAGGCCCAGGATGACCACGATGATCGGCTTCGCCAGGTCCACCGCCACCATCACCCCCGCCCACCGGCGCACGTGCTTCCAGAGCTGCTTGTCCACCAGGCCCGCGTACACCGCCGTACCCAGCAACGCGCCCACGTACAGCATCGCCGCCCGGATCAGCAGCTCGATCCAGAGCACCGCCGCCGCCAGCACCGCCACCAGCGACACGATCACCAGGATCAGCGGACCGCCGCCCACGTCCCCCTTCTCCAGGGTGTCCGCGAACCCGCCCAGGTACGTCCCGGTGTCCGACTTCGTCCCCACCGCGATCGCCTTGGTCAGCCCGTCCGTCACGCTCACCACGGTGTAGAGGATCAACGGCGTGAACGCCGACGCCACCACGGTCAGCCACAGGAAGCCGATCGCCTCCGAGAACGCCGTCGCCAACGGCGCCCCCCGCACCGCCCGCTTCGTCACCGCCAGCAGCCACAGCACCAGGGTGACCACCGTCGACACGGCGAACACCACCGCGTACTGCTGCAGGAACGACGCGTTGGTGAAGTCCACCTGCGTCGTCCCGTCGATCGCACCCGACAGCTTCCGCACCACCCACGCCGCCGCCTGGGCACACCCCTTGGCCAACGACCCCAGCGGATCCGTCACATTGCCGACGGTCCCGCTCCCGGGGATGACGATCGCGCCGTTGGGTGCGCAGCCGGCGTCACTGCCGGGGATCGGGAGGTCGACCTTCTGGCACGTTGGCGTGGCGGACGGTGTCGCCGTTGGTGAAGGCTCCGCGAACACGCGCTGGGCCGCCAGGAGCGCCGCCACCTGCAGGGTGGCCACTGCGCCCGCCAGCACCCCCGCGCGGCGTGCGGTGGTGCGGTGCGAGGTCTGGTCAACGGGCATAGCGGAACCCCCCGAACTGCTGGACGGCGCCGGTGATCTCCTCGGCGGTTGCGGCCTGCTGGTCTCCGGGCATCGGCGCCGGGCCCTGCTTGCTGGTGAAGTCGGTGAGCTTCCAGTCGCTGCCCGTCCAGTGGAGCGACAGCGTGAGCGTGAACCAGTTCGTCGTCACCGGCTGGACGGAGCGTTCGCCCGCGAGGCCGGTGAGGCCGGTGCACCAGACCTCGACCTTGGCGTCGCCGTCGTTGTAGCCGGTGGACTTCGTGCCGACCGGGACGGTGCGGCTGACGAAGGTGAGGCCCTTGGGGGCGCGTCCCTGGGCGTCGAGTCCGTAGCGGGCGGCGGTGTCACCGCCGAACCCCTGGTCCAGGCGGGTCTGCAGGGCCGGGGCCGCGCCGGGGTCGGCGATGGTGGCGATGATGGTGTGCCGGCTGTCGGTGCGGAACATGTCCGCGGAGCCCACGGCGACCGCGTAGTTGGCGGCGGCGGACTGCGCGCCCGCGTCGGTGTGCGGGTAGCCGGAGCCGATGCCGTTGGTGGTGGTGCCGACGGGCTGGTCGCCGCTGGGAGCGGGGCCGGCGCCGGCGGGCGCGGTGGGGGCGGCGCGGTCGGCGGAGGGGCCGGTGGTGCGGGGGTCGGGCTTGTCGCGGTTGGCGATGGAGATGGCCACGACGAGGAGGGTGACCACGGCGAGGACGGTCATCAGGGTGCGGATCGGGCGCGCCTGACGCTGGCTCGGCTGGGAGGAGGGCTGTTCGCCGACCGGCAGCCGCGTACGGGTGTGCGGCTGGTCGTCGGACAACGGCACGGCGGCCCTCCTGGTGCGGGGAGCCGGGTGGCTCCGGGGCCCCTCCGCCCGTGGGCGGGCGCGGACGGAGGGCGGGAACGGGGGTGGACGGCTCGCGGGCTGCCCGGGGCGGTCGGGGGACGGGGCCTGGCCTCGGACGGCCCCGTCGGGCCTTGTGGGGCCCGGGCGGGCCCGGTGGGGCCTGGGGTTCAACCTGGGTTCGACCTGTGGGTTCGACCTGGCTACTGCGTGCTACTGCTGTCCGATCGTCAGATCGCCATGCCGTAGACAATGGTGAACAGAGTGCCGAGTGATCCAATGATGAACACGCCGGTCAGGCCCGCCACGATCAGCCCCTTGCCCTGTTCGGCGCCGAAGCTGTCGCGCATCGCGGTCGCACCGATCCGCTGCTTGGCGGCTCCCCAGACGGCGATGCCGAGGCAGATCAGGATGGCGACGGCCATGATGACCTCGACCATCACGCGGGCCTCCGACCCGAGGGTCGCGAACGGGCCCCAGTCCGGGGCGATCCCGCCGATGATGGTGTCGATATTCGGCTTCTTTGGAGGGTCCTCGGCCAGGTGGCCGATCGCGTAGGTGTGCACGCTGCTCAGGTTCATTTCCATCTCACCGCCCGATCAGGCAAATTCAAGGGCCCTGACCCCGCCCGCGCGAAGGGTCGGTACCCATTCTTGGCCAGATCTGATGTCGACTTGGCTACTTCTCGCGGATTGGTCGTGAGGCATCGGACACGTACGCGAGGATGTCCACCGTACGAAGGATAGCGCTCACTCTTTGTATCTCTGATGATTGCGGTGAGCAACGCCTTCCGGAACACTTCGACTGACGATTCGTCGGGATGGTGCTGATGGTACTCCGGAAGGCCGGTACGGCCGCCGCCGCTGCGGGAGTTGTCGCCGTCGGTTTCGTCGGCCTGGTGACGATGGGGACGTATGCGGCGAGCGGGACGCCGCAGGCGTCGGCCAATCGCGCGGCGCTCTCCCCGGGAACGGTCCCGGCGGCCTACCAGGCGTCGATCCAGCAGTGGGGCGCGCTCTGTCCGGAGATCTCCCCGCCGATGCTCGCGGCGCAGCTGTACCAGGAAAGCGGATTCGATCCGAAGGCCCAATCGGGCGTCGGGGCGCAGGGAATGGCGCAGTTCATGCCGGCGACCTGGGCGTCGTACGGGACGGACGCCAACGGGGACGGGAAGAAGGACGTCTGGGACCCGTTCGACGCGATCGCCTCGGCGGCGACCTTCGACTGCGCGCTGGCGAGGGACGTCGCGAAGGTGCCGGGCGACCGGCAGGCGAACATGCTGGCCGCCTACAACGCCGGCCCGTACGCGGTGACCAGGTACAACGGGGTGCCGCCGTACAAGGAGACCCAGGGCTACGTGCGGAACATCCAGGCGATGGCCCGCAGCTTCACGGCGCCCACGGCGCCGGTGGAGGTGTCCGCGCAGTCGGCGGGGGCGATCTACTTCGCGCAGAGCAAGCTCGGCACGCCGTACCTGTGGGGCGGTGAGGGCCTGCCCTCGCAGAACGGGCGGTTCGACTGCTCCGGGCTGACCCAGGCGGCGTACGCCAGCGTGGGCATCACGCTGCCGCGGGTGGCGAACGACCAGTGGTACGCCGGCCCGCACCCGTCGCGCGATCAGCTGCGGCCGGGGGACCTGGTGTTCTGGGCGACGGACCTGAACGATCCGCGGAGCATCCACCACGTCGGGATCTACGTCGGGGGCGGGTACATGATCAACGCGCCCCACACCGGCGCGGTGATCCGCTACGACAAGATCGACACCCGGGAGTACATCGGGGCGACCCGGGTCACCTCGGACGGCGCGCAGGCGCTGCCGACCCGGAACGCGGACGGTTCGGTGAGCGCCCCGAGCCGTCCGGGCGCGCAGGACCCGACCACGCCGCCGGCCGCCCCGGCCGCCGCCCCGGGCGGCGGCACCGCTCCGGCCACCCCCGCCCCGGCCGGCCCCGCCACGGCCCCGGCCGCCCGGCCCGCGGCGGCCGCGCCGCCCGCCCCGACGGGCCCGGGTGCCACCGGCGCCACCGGGACGGCCCGGCCGGCGGCGAGGGGTTGAGCGCTCCCGGCGGGGGACGTGTGAGTGCCCTGTGGACGCTGAGTCAAGTTTCCATAACCGCGCGTTTCCGTGGAACGCTGTGCACCGGCGATGACGTTGGTTCCGGTGGCCCACCGTCAGCTTCCCGCCCCGGGAGGGCCCCGGGCGGAACGACCAGGTGCAGCGGACCAGAAGGAGGTGCGGCGTGTCGACGCCGCTTGCCGACACGACCAACCCCGACCTCGGCCTGCTCTACGCCGTCAACGGCCTGGCCAAGCGCTCACCGCAGTGGCTGGACCACCTGGTCTCGTGGATCGGCGAGTACGGCATCCTGATCGGCCTGGCGATGCTCGGCCTGGTGGCCTGGCTGCAGGCCAGACGCCGCCCGGACGCGCCGGTGGCGGTGGCCGGGCTGCTCTGGGTGCCGCTCTCGGTCGCCATCGCCGAGCTGGCGAACCTGCCGATCGCCGCGATCGTCGACCGGCCGCGCCCGTTCGTGGACCACCCCGGGCTGCTGGTGCTGGTGGACGGCAAGGCCGGCACGCACTCCTTCGTGAGCGACCACTCGACCATGACGATGGGCGTGGCGGTGGCGCTGTTCCTGGTGAACCGCCGACTCGGCTGGATCGCCGGGGGCCTGGCCCTGCTGCAGGGCTTCTGCCGGATGTTCATGGGCGTCCACTACCCGACCGACGTGATCGGCGGCTTCGCACTGGCCGCCGCGGTGGTGCTGCTGCTGGCGCCGATCGCGATGGCCGTGCTGGTACCGCTCTGCCACGCGCTGAGCCGCACGGCCGTCGCCCCGCTGATCCGGGCGGCGGAGCGCGGCGGCGCCGCCGCACCGCGCGGGCGGCGGCGCGGGCGCGAGCGGGGGGCGGTGCGCAGCGAGGAGCAGCCGCCGGAGTCCGACCTGGCGGCCTGAGCCGGCGGTCCGTTCCGGCGCCGCTGGTGCCGGTGGCCGGCCCGAGGGGGGCCGCGGAACCCGTCGTCAGCCCGGCGGGGCGCCGGTCGCGGCGAGGTGCCCGTCCGCCTCGCGGCGGGCCAGGTCGCGCGAGCGGCGGGCCGGGGAGTACCAGCCGCAGCTGCAGGTGGCGAAGGCGAAGGAGCCGCGTTCGCTGACGGCGACGCGGTGTTCGGGCATCCGGGTGCCGGGGGCGGCCGGCAGCTCACTGTGCACGGGATTCACCGTAACGCGCCGGACGCCCGGCGCGCGACGCCGTCCAGGAGCCGCTCGGACGGGAGGGGCCGGTGGGTCCCGCGTAACCCTTTGCGACCCAACTCGTTTGCCCGACAAGAGCTCTGCCCACCCGGTGGTGTCCGGCAGGGCAGTCGGGCCCGAGGGGGTTGCGCGAGGATGAAGATGACCGACCAGCAGCGCGCCGGGCGGCCGGGTCGCCGCCGTCAGGTACCGCACCTGCACTCGGCGGCCGGGGCCGCCCTGCTCGCCGTCGCCCTGGCCGGCCTGACCGCCGGGTGCTCGGCGGGCGGTTCCGCCGCCGACTCCGCGGACCAGCGGTCGGCCGCCCCCGACCAGCTCGCCGCGGACCCGCTGACGGCGGTGCGCAACGCGGCGGACATCACCGGCCGCACCGGCTCCGCGCACACCGCGACCGAGCTGGTCACCGAGTCGTCCGAGAAGAAGGCGGTCTTCTCGGGGACGGGCGGCTACGACTACGTGAAGCGGATCGGGCGGCTGGAGGTCCAGGTGCCCCCGGGCGCGGCGACCACCGGGAAGATCGTCGAGGTGGTCCTGCCCGGCACGGTCTACCTGCAGAACAGCGGCGCGAAGGTGCCCGAGGGCAAGTGGGTCAAGCTGGACGTGCGCCAGCTGCCGGACGGCAACCTGGTCAGCAGCGGGGCGACCGACCCGGCCTCGGCCGCGGGCGCGCTGCGCGGGGCGCAGAAGGCCGACGCGGTGGGCACCGAGACGGTCGACGGGGTGGCGCTGCACCACTACCGCGGCACCCTCGACCTCGCCAAGGCGGCGGACGCGACCGGTGGCCGGGGCGGGGACGGCCTGCGGATGGGGGGCCAGACCTTCACGGTGAAGGAGGTCCCGTACGACGTCTGGCTGGACGACCAGGGCCGGCTGCACAAGGTGGTCGAGGTGTTCACCTTCGCCGGGGTGGCCGGTTCGAAGGAGGCCAAGGACCAGGTGAAGGTGACCTCGACCACCTCGCTGACGGACTTCGGCAAGCCGGTGGAGGCGGCCGAGCCGCCGTCCTCGGACATCTACGCGATGAAGCCCTCGGAGAGCCCGAAGTAGGCCGTCCGGCCACTGCTCCGGCGCCGGGGCGAGACGGGGCGCCGCCGGTGCGGGTGGCCGTCCGGGGAGCGGCGGTCACCCGTTTCGGCGGCGCCGAGATGGCCCGTCCGTGCCATGTGGACGGGCCCCGAAGTGCCTAGGCTGGACGTCGGGTGGCTGCCGCCCGGGCTGGCGAGGCACTGAAGGGGTGGTGCAGGTGGTGTCGTCCACGGGCGGCCGCAGCGGCGGCCACGACGACGCGGCCCTCGACGAGATCGAGCTGGCCGGCGAGCTGATGATCGCCGCGACGGCCAGCGCCGGCGACCGGCTGCCGACCGAGCGGATCGACGAGGTGCTGCTCGACCGGGCCGAGCCCGGGCCGGCCGACGAGCCGACGGAGTCCGGCACCCGGTGACGGCCGTCGGCGCCCGGTAGCCGTCACCGGGTCGACAGGGGGCGGCGGGGGCGCCGGGTCGGCGCCGGCCGCGGGGGCTCAGCTGCGCAGCAGGCGGGCGATCGCGGCCGTGGCCTCCGCCACCTTGGCGTCGAGCTCGGCCCCGCCCTCCTCGGCGGCGGAGGCGACGCAGTGCCGCAGGTGCTCCTCCAGCAGGGAGAGCGCGAAGGACTGCAGGGCCTTGGTGCTGGCCGAGACCTGGGTGAGCACGTCGATGCAGTAGACGTCCTCGTCGACCATCCGCTGGAGGCCGCGGATCTGGCCCTCGATCCGGCGCAGCCGCTTCAGGTGGGCGTCCTTCTGCGCGCTGTAGCCGTGCGGGCCGTGGTGGGCGGCCGCGGCGGGTGCCGGGTCGGTCCCGGGCGCGCCGCCGGGCTCGGGCGCGTGGTCCGGCGCGGTGCGCGCTTGCGTCGTGGTCATCGGCCCGCCTTCGTCTGGGTGCCTGGTGGCTGCGTCGGCCACCAGTGTCCAACACCGGGGGCGTCCGTGGTGTTCCGACGGCCGACGCGGCATGTGCCGTCCGTCCGGGGGCGGCTCCGGGCGCTCCCGGAGGGGCCGGGGGCGGGGTTGAGCCGTCTGAGCGTCGCCCCGGTCCTCCGTCCGCACGACGGGGACGATCCGGGCGGGGTTCCGTCAGACTGGGCCTCAGGTCCGCACCCGAGCGGGCGGTCCGGGGCGGCCGGTGCCACGCCGAACGGAAGGGGAGGTTCCGCCTCCGGGGGCACCACCCCGTTTGCGTGAATGCGCTCGGTTGCACCTAGCATCGTTCAGTCCCTACCCCGCACATCGGAGATTTCCGTGCGTTTTAGCCTGACCCCGAAGGAGACGAGCTTCTACGACATGTTCGCCGCGGCCGCGGAGAACCTCGTCGTCGGATCGAAGCTCCTGCTGGAACTGCTGGGATCAGACGTGTCGGCCCGCGCGGAGATCGTCGAGCGCATGCGCGCCGCCGAGCACGCCGGGGACGACACCACCCATGCGGTCTTCCACCAGCTGAACTCGTCCTTCATCACGCCCTTCGACCGCGAGGACATCTACAGCCTCGCCTCGTCGCTGGACGACATCATGGACTTCATGGAGGAGGCCGTCGACCTGGTCGTCCTCTACGACATCCAGACCCTGCCGAAGGGGATCGAGCAGCAGATCGAGGTGCTGGCGCGGGCCGCGGAGCTGACCGCCGAGGCGATGCCGAACCTGCGCACCATGTCGAACCTGACCGAGTACTGGATCGAGGTCAACCGGCTCGAGAACCAGGCCGACCAGATCCACCGCAAGCTGCTCGCCCACCTGTTCTCCGGCCAGTACGACGCCATCGAGGTGCTCAAGCTCAAGCAGGTCGTGGACGTCCTTGAGGAGGCGGCGGACGCTTTCGAGCACGTCGCCAACACGGTGGAGACCATCGCCGTCAAGGAGTCCTGACCCTCGTGGACACGGCTGCACTCATCGCCGTCATCGGCGTTGCGTTCTTCTTCACCTACACCAACGGCTTCCACGACTCGGCGAACGCCATCGCCACCTCGGTCTCGACCCGGGCGCTGACCCCCAGGGCCGCGCTCGCGATGGCCGCCGTGATGAACCTCGCCGGCGCCTTCCTCGGCAGCGGCGTGGCGCACACCGTCTCCAGCGGGATCATCGAGACGCCGAGCGGCAACCAGGGCATGGCGATCCTGTTCGCCGCCCTGATCGGCGCGATCGCCTGGAACCTGGTCACCTGGTACTTCGGCCTGCCGTCCTCCTCCTCGCACGCCCTGTTCGGCGGCCTGGTGGGCGCGGCGCTGGCCGGCGGCACCGAGGTGATCTGGAGCGGAGTGATCGACAAGATCGTCATTCCGATGATCGTCTCGCCGGTGGTCGGCCTGATCGGCGGCTTCCTGGTGATGCTGGCGATCCTGTGGATCTTCCGCCGGGCCAACCCGCACCGTGCCAAGCGCAACTTCCGGGTCGCGCAGACCGCCTCGGCCGCCGCGATGGCGCTGGCGCACGGTCTGCAGGACGCCCAGAAGACCATGGGCATCGTGGTGATGGCGCTCACCATCTCCGGCCGCCAGACCACCGGTGACATCCCGGTCTGGGTGAAGATCTCCTGCGCGACGATGCTCTCGCTGGGGACCTACGCGGGTGGCTGGCGGATCATGCGGACGCTGGGCCGCAAGATCATCGAGCTGGACCCGCCGCAGGGCTTCGCCGCCGAGGCCACCGCCTCGACGGTCATGTACATCACCTCGTTCGTCTTCAAGGCGCCGATCTCCACCACCCACGTGATCACCTCGGCGATCATGGGCGCCGGGGCCACCAAGCGGATCCGCGCGGTGCGCTGGGGCGTCGCCAAGAACATCGTGCTCGGCTGGTTCATCACCATGCCGGCGGCGGGCGCCGTCGCGGCGCTGATCTACTGGTTCGTCCACCTCTTCTGGGGCTGAGCGCCCCGGACGTGACAGGGCCCGCCCCCACATCTCGGGGGCGGGCCCTTCTTCATGCTCCACGGCGGCACCGCCATGCAGCACCGCGGAGCAGTCTCGGTCCCGTCGTGCGCGCCGGGCGGCGCGGGACGGGCGGTCCGGTCTAGCCGAAGCGGCCGGAGATGTAGTCCTCGGTCGCCTGGACCGAGGGGTTGGAGAAGATCCGCTGGGTGTCGTCCAGCTCGATCAGCTTGCCCGGCTGGCCGACGCCGGCCAGGTTGAAGAAGGCGGTGCGGTCGCTGACGCGGGCCGCCTGCTGCATGTTGTGGGTCACGATGACGATGGTGAACTGCGACTTCAGCTCGCCGATCAGGTCCTCGATGGCGAGGGTCGAGATCGGGTCGAGCGCGGAGCAGGGCTCGTCCATCAGCAGGACCTGCGGCTCGACCGCGATGGCGCGGGCGATGCAGAGACGCTGCTGCTGACCGCCGGAGAGGCCGGCCCCGGGCTTGTTCAGCCGGGTGTGGACCTCGTTCCAGAGGTTGGCGCCCTTCAGCGAGCGCTCCACCACGTCGTCCAGGACGGACTTCTTGCGCACGCCGGCGAGCTTGAGGCCGGCGATCACGTTGTCGTAGATCGACATGGTCGGGAACGGGTTCGGGCGCTGGAAGACCATGCCGACCGAGCGGCGGACGGCCACCGGGTCGACGCTGGCGCCGTACAGGTTCTCGTCGTCCAGCAGCACCTTGCCCTCGACCCGGGCGCCGGGGATCACCTCGTGCATCCGGTTGAGGGTGCGCAGGAAGGTGGACTTGCCGCAGCCGGAGGGGCCGATGAAGGCCGTCACCGAGCGGGGCTCGATGCTCATCGAGATGTCCTCGATGGCCTTGGTGGTGCCGTAGTAGGCGGACAGTCCGCTGACGTCGATGCGCTTGGCCATGATCGTTACTTCTCTCGCCCGCGGCCTGGGGGCCGCTAATGAATGCTGTGTCGTACGTCAGTCGGTCGTCAGTGTCCGCCCTTGGGCGAGCGCCAGCGTGCGATGCCCCGGGCGATGAGGTTGAGCCCCATCACGAAGGCGATCAGCACCAGCGCGGCACCCCAGGCACGGGCGTAGCCGTAGTCGTTGTTGACCAGCGAGTACTGCTGCCAGATGTACATCGGCAGGGACTGCTGCGGCCCGTCGAACGGGTTGCTGTTGATGTAGTCGGCGCCGAAGACCAGCATCATCACCGGGGCGGTCTCGCCCGTGATGCGGGCGACCGCGAGCATCACACCGGTGGTGATGCCGCCGATCGCGGTGGGGAGGACGATCCGCAGGATGGTCTTCCACTTCGGCACGCCGAGCGCGTACGAGGCCTCGCGCAGCTCGTTCGGGACGAGCTTGAGCATCTCCTCGGTGGACCGGACCACGACCGGCATCATCAGGATCGCCAGCGCGAGGCTGCCCGAGAAGCCGGAGTAGTTGAAGCCCAGGGCGAGGTTCCACAGCGACAGGATGAACAGACCGGCGACGATCGACGGGACACCCGTCATGACGTCGACGAAGAAGGTGACCGCCTTGGCGAGCTTGCCGCGGCCGTACTCGACCAGGTAGACGGCGGTCAGCAGACCGACCGGAGCGGCGATGGCGGTGGCCAGCGCGACCTGCTGCAGGGTGCCGATCAGCGCGTGGTAGATGCCGCCGCCGGGGCCGGACTGGATGACGCCCTTCATCGAGTGGCTCAGGAAGTTCCCGTTGACCACCGCGATGCCCTGCTGGACGGTGTACACCGTCAGCGCGACCAGCGGGACGACGGCCAGGATGAAGGCGACCCAGACCACCGAGGTGGCGAGCCGGTCCTTGGCCTGGCGGCGGCCCTCGACGCGGGCCGAGAGGCCGTAGCCGATCGCCACGAAGAGCAGGGCGGAGATCAGGCCCCACTGCAGGTGGCTCTCCAGCCCGCCGACGGCGCCGATCCCGCAGCCGAGCGCGAGCGAGCCGGCGGCGACGGCGGCCGGGGCCCACTTGGGCAGCCGGTTGGCGGTCAGCGGCCGGCCGGTCGGCCGGGCGTCCGCGGGGACAGAGGCGAGCTCCGAGATCATGCGTTGGCCCCCGAGTACTCCTTGCGGCGGGCGACGATCAGCCGCGCGGCACCGTTCACCAGCAGGGTGATGACGAACAGGACGAGGCCGGAGGCCATCAGGGCGTTGCGGCCGGTGTCACCGGCCTCGGCGAACTTCAGCGCGATGTTCTGCGCGAAGGTGCCGCCCCCCGGGTCGAGGACGTGCAGCGAGAGGACGTTGCTCGCGGAGAGCACCACGGCGACCGCGATGGTCTCGCCGAGGGCGCGGCCGAGGCCGAGCATCGAGGCCGAGATGATGCCGGGGCGGCCGAACGGCAGCACCGAGGTGCGGATCATCTCCCAGCGGGTCGCGCCGAGCGCGAGAGCCGCCTCCTCGTGCATCCGCGGCACCTGGCGGAACACCTCGCGGGAGACCGCGGTGATGATCGGCAGGATCATGATCGCCAGCAGGATGCCGACCGTGAACAGGTTGCGCGGGGTGGTGCCGGTCTTGGTCTGGTCGAAGACGTACGTCCAGCCCAGGTACTCGTTCAGCCAGCTGGTCAGGCCGTCCATGTGCGGCACCAGGAAGAGCGCGCCCCAGAGGCCGTACACGATGCTGGGCACGGCGGCCAGCAGGTCCACCAGGTAGGCGAAGGGCTGGGCGATCCGGCGCGGCGCGTAGTGCGAGATGAACAGCGCGATCCCGATCGCCACCGGGACGGCGATCACCATCGCGATGATGGCGCTGACGATCGTGCCGAAGACCAGGACGGCGATGCCGAAGACCGGCTTCGGGGCGTCCGGCGCCCATTCGAAGGTGGTGAGGAAGTTGCCCTGGTCCTTGCTGAGCGCCAGGCCCGTCCGCCAGGTCAGGAAGCCGGCGATGGCGGCCATGATGACCAGCAGGAAGATGCCCGAACCCCGGGCGAGGTTCATGAAGACCTTGTCGCCGAAGCGGCTGTCGCGCTTCCGGCGTTCCCTGCCTCGCGGGGCGGCAGGGGAGGATGAAGTCATTGTCTACTCCGGTCTGGTGGTGCCGCCCCGGAAGGGGGGACGGCACCATGGCGGCGGTGCCCCGGACGTGGTGCTGGGTCAGTGCGTTCCGGTGGGGCGGCCGCGGCCCCCCTCGCTCACGGGGCCGCCCCACCGGTCGTGCCGTACGGTCAGGCCAGGGTCGGGACGACCGCGTTGACCTTGTCCGTCAGCTCCTTCGGCAGCGGGACGTAGCCCTTCTCGCCGATCGCCTTCTGGCCCGCGTCGCTGATGGTGTAGCTCAGGAAGGCCTTCAGGGTGTCCAGGGTGTCGGCCTTGTTGCCCTTGTCGCAGACGATCTCGTAGGTGACCAGGACCAGCGGGTAGGAGCCCTCGTCCTTGGTCGCGTAGTCGAGCGTCAGCGCCAGGTCGCTGCCGGTGCCGGCGACCTTGGCCTTGGCGAAGGTGTTGGCGGCGTTCTCGGCGGTGGCCGCGACCGGCTTGGAGGCGCCGGTGTTGATGGCGGCGCTCTTCAGGTTGTTGGTCTGGGCGAAGGAGAGCTCGACGTAGCTGATCGAGTTCTTGACCTGCTTCACCTGGGCCGCGACGCCGGCGCTGCCGTTGGCCGACTGGCCGCCCTTGGCCGCCCAGGTCTTGCTGGACGGGTAGGTCCAGGCGCCGCCCGAGGCCTTGGAGAAGTACTTGGTCAGGTTGTCGGTGGTGCCGGAGTCGTCCGAGCGGTGGAACGACTGGATGTCGGCGTCCGGCAGCTTGGCGCCCGGGTTGAGGGCGGCGATCGCCGGGTCGTTCCACTTGGTGATCTGCGAGTCGAAGATCTTGGCGGCGGTGGGGCCGTCCAGGACCAGGTTGTCGACGTTGTCCACGTTGTAGACGAGCGAGATCAGACCGCCGACCATCGGGAGGTCGATGCCCTGGCCGCCGGTGCAGACCGCCTTGGTCGCGTCGACCTCGGCCGGCTTCAGGGCCGAGTCGGAGCCCGCGAACTGGACCTTGCCCTGGGTGAACTGCTGGACGCCCGCGCCGGAGCCCACGCCGCCGTAGTTGACCGTGGTGCCGGAGCAGGCCGCACCGAAGGTGGTCTTCCACACGTCGATCGCGTTGCCCTGGGCGGTCGAGCCGGCGGCGATCAGCGCACCGGGCTTGCCACAGTTGATCGCCGCGGCGGCCGAGGCCGAACCGCTGGAGCCGTTGGACGCCGTGGTGTTGTTGTTATCGTCCGAGCCGCAGGCGGCGAGCGACAGCGAGCTGACGAGCGCCATGGCACCGATGGCGAGGGCCTTGGAGCGGCCGTTCCGCTGGAGCTTCACTGGGGTGTCCCTTTCTGTGGCATTGCCCGTCGCGCGGGCCGTGCGAGGACGGCGGAGCGCGGGTTTTGCTGTGGTCCGGGGCCCGTGCGGCCCTCCGGTAGACCCGAAGTTAGGCCGGGTAAGTGACACGACAGCCGGTCGCAAGTGAACGGGGAGTGAACCTCGAACGGATGACAGGAAACTACGTCAGGTAGTAACGGTTGCGTCACGGCAAGGGCGCGACGAGATCACTTCCGCCGGTCCTCCGCCGACGGCACCCCGCCCGCCCGCACCGGCCGCGCCCCCAGGACCAGCAGCAGGGCGTCGACCAGCAGCCGGTCGCGCCCGTGCGTCAGCCGCGCGCGGGCCTTGCCCGCCGGCAGCCACTCCAGCCGGTCCACCTCGCGGTTCGGCCGGAAGGCCCCGCCCGACGGCACCGCCGCCCAGTACCGGACCTCCTTCGGCCGGCCCTGCACCAGGTAGTGCTGGGACGGCAGCTCCGGTCCCAGCACGCAGGAGTAGCCGGTCTCCTCCCGCACCTCGCGCAGCGCCGCCGCGACCATTCCCTCCCCCGGGTCGAGCTTGCCCTTCGGCAGGCTCCAGTCGTCGTACTTGGGCCGGTGGATCACCGCGATCCGCGGCCGCCCCAGCCGGCCGCTCTTCTTCGGCCGGCCGGGCAGCCACAGCACCGCGCCGGCCGCCAGGATCACCGGGGCGTGCGCCGCCCTCGTCGTGGGGCTGTCCTCTGCCCGCCCGGTGCTCAGGCGATCACGCAATTCAGGCCGTCCGTGGTGCGGGGGAATGCCCCCAGCCCTCGGCAGGGGGGAGGTCCGGCCAGCCGTCCGGGCCGGGCGACAGGTCGGGCCACCGGCGGCAGAAGGCGTACCGCGCCGCCTCCACCTCCAGTCGCTGATCAGCATGCACCACGCCCAGCACGTACGCGGTCGCCGGGGTGATCCGCGGCGTCCGCGCCGCCGTGGCCGCGGTCACCGCCGCGTCCGCCGCCTCCTGGTGCCGGCCCAGCACCGCGTCCAGCTCGTCCAGCTCCGCCGCACCCCGGCCGCACACCTCCGACGCGTACCGGGCCCGCTTCACCAGGATCCGCGTCCGCGCCCACGGGGCGTCGTCGGCCGCCAGCGCCGCGTCCGCGTCCGCCGGGCCCCGCGCCGCGGGCACCGCGCCCAGCCGGCGCATGCCGTCCCCGCCGTACGGCGTGGCGGCCCGCTGCAGCGGGAGCTGCTGGGCGCTGGCCGACAGGGCCGCGAACGCGGCGGCCGCCTGCGGCAGCAGCACCGCCGCCGCCCGCCCGCCCGCCGCCTCCAGCAGCGGGGCCTCGCCGACCAGCAGGGTCATCCGGTCCGCCAGCGCGTGCAGCCGGGCCGAGCGGAGCTCCTGGAGCACCGAGGAGTGCGCCCGGGTGCGGGCCAGGGTCAGCTGCCGGTCCAGCAGCGCCCGCGCCTTGGGCGCCCCGGCGTGCCCGGCCAGCATGCCCGTCCCCTCCGGGTCGCTGCCGCTCAGCGAGTCCAGCGCGCCCAGCAGGCGGGCCGAGCGGCGGACGTAGCCGGGCTCCAGCGCCAGCAGGTTGAGCAGCCAGCGCAGCTCGGTGCGCGACTCCTGGGCCCAGCCCTGCTCGAACAGCGTGCCGAAGGTGTGCAGCAGCCCGCCGACCCGCCGCACCGACCGCAGCAGGTCCGCGGTGCCGGCCGCCGGGACGACCGCGGCCGTCCCCGGTCTGGCGCCGACCTCGCCCACCGCCAGCGGCAGGGCGCGCAGGAACGCGCCCGCCTGGGCGGTGAGATGGCTGGAGAGGATGTCCCCGGCGGTCGCGGTGGAGGCCGCCTGGGCCGTCATCGGCGCATCGGTCATGGCGTGGTAGATCCCCGTTCCCCCGGGTTCGTCCCCCGGGGCTGGTGGCCGACCGCTGGAGCTCCGGCCCGCGGGCATCGGGGCCGGTGGCTCCAGCGGCTCGCATCAGTGGTCGCGTCAGCGCGAGGTGGCGGCCCGGCGGCGCTGGCGCGAGTCGATGAGCAGGTCCTGGACGTGCCGCAGCGACCGGCCCTCGGCGTCCTGCGAGTGGCGGGTCCACGCGCCGTCCGGCCCCAGGTGCCAGGACTCGGTCTCGTCCGACACCCCGAGGTCGATCAGCCCGGACAGTTCGGCGCGGTGCGCGGGATCGGTGATCCGCAGCAGCGCCTCGATCCGGCGGTCCAGGTTGCGGTGCATCATGTCGGCGCTGCCGATCCAGACCTCCGGGTCGCCGTTGTTGCCGAACACGAAGATCCGGGAGTGCTCCAGGAAGCGCCCCAGGATGCTGCGCACCCGGATGTTCTCGCTCAGCCCGGGCACCCCCGGCCGGATCGCACAGATCCCGCGCACCCAGACGTCCACCGGCACCCCGGCCTGCGAGGCCCGGTACAGCGCGTCGATCACGGCCTCGTCGACGATCGAGTTGACCTTGAGCTTCACGTGGGCCGGGCGGCCGGCCCGGTGGTGGGCGATCTCGTTGTGGATCCGCGACACCAGGCCGTCGCGCAGACCGCGCGGGGCGGTCAGCAGACGGCGGTAGGACTCCCGGCGCGAGTACCCGGAGAGCCGGTTGAACAGGTCCGAGAGGTCCGCCCCGACCTGCGGGTCCGAGGTCAGCAGCCCCAGGTCCTCGTAGAGCCGGGCGGTCTTCGGGTGGTAGTTGCCGGTGCCCACGTGCGAGTAGCGGCGCAGGGTGTCGCCCTCCTGGCGGACGACCAGCGACAGCTTGCAGTGCGTCTTCAGCCCGACCAGGCCGTACACCACGTGGCAGCCGGCCTCCTCGAGCTTGCGGGCCCACTTGATGTTGGCCTGCTCGTCGAAGCGCGCCTTGATCTCGACCAGCACCAGCACCTGCTTGCCGGACTCCGCCGCGTCGATCAGCGCGTCCACGATCGGCGAGTCGCCCGAGGTGCGGTACAGCGTCTGCTTGATCGCGAGCACGTCCGGGTCGGCGGCGGCCTGCTCCAGGAAGGCCTGGACCGAAGTGGAGAAGCTGTCGTACGGGTGGTGCAGCAGCACGTCCCGCTCGCGCATCGCGGCGAAGATGTCCGGCTGCGAGGCCGATTCGACGTCGGTCAGCCCGCGCGCGGTCCCCGCCACGAACTTCGGGTACTTCAGCTCCGGGCGGTCCAGCTCGGCGATGCCGAACAGACCGGTCAGGTCCAGCGGCCCGGGCAGCGGGAAGACCTCCGCCTCGGTGATGTTCAGCTCCCGCACCAGCAGGTCCAGGATGTAGGGGTCGATGGACTCCTCGACCTCCAGCCGCACCGGCGGGCCGAAGCGCCGCCGCATCAGCTCCTTCTCCAGGGCCTTGAGGATGTTCTCGGTGTCGTCCTCCTCCACCTCGAGGTCCTCGTTGCGGGTGACCCGGAACGCGTGGTGGGCCAGCACCTCCATGCCGGGGAAGAGCTCCTCCAGGTGCGCTCCCATCACGTCCTCGAGCGGGACGTAGCGCTGCGGCGAGGCCTCCAGGAAGCGGGCCAGCGACTGCGGCACCTTCACCCTGGCGAAGTGCTTGTGCCCGGACACCGGGTTGCGCACCACGACGGCCAGGTTGAGCGAGAGTCCCGATATGTACGGGAAGGGGTGCGCCGGGTCGACCGCCAGCGGGGTCAGCACGGGGAAGATCTTCTGCCGGAACAGCGTGTGCAGCCGGGCCTGCTCCTTCTCCGCCAGCTCCGGCCAGCGGACCACCTCGATGCCCTCGGCGGCGAGGTCCGGCAGCACCTCCTGCTGGAAGGCCGCGGCGTGCCTGGCCATCAGCTCCCGCGAGCGGGTCCAGATCAGGTCCAGCACCTCGCGCGGCTGCAGGCCCGAGGCGCTGCGCTGGGCGACGCCGGTGGCGATGCGGCGCTTCAGCCCGGCCACCCGGACCATGAAGAACTCGTCCAGGTTGCTCGCGAAGATGGCGAGGAACTTGGCCCGCTCCAGCAACGGGATCCCCGGGTCCTCGGCGAGCTCCAGGACGCGCTCGTTGAAGGCGAGCCAGCTGCGCTCGCGATCGAGGAAGCGGCCCTGGGGCAGGGCGTCGAACTCCTGCTCGTCCTCGGCCGGCAGCTCGGGCGGTATCCCCAGCGCACTGGACATCCGGGCCGGCGGGGACAGCGCGGCAGAGACGGGGCGAGGAATGCTCATGGGCTCCAGCTCCTCCAGCAGCAGGACGGCGTCCGGACGCGAATGGCTCTGCGGGCCGTCGTCCTCACCCGTGGCCAGCGCCCACCCGCCGGGCGCGGTCCGTACAGGGCCGGCCGACGTGTGGCGGTCGACTCTGCACGAGCGAGACACTACGGACTTCATCCTGTGATCTTCGCGGCAGCAATTGAATCCACGGTAAACACCGCATGGCCAGGAGGAAAGCTGAGTCGGTCGGGGCAAGGGCCGGTGTCGTCCGACCCCTTGCCCCGGGCCGCCCGGTCGGGCTAGTGGGCCCGCCGGGACCGGCCCCCGCTCCGCTTCCCGCCGGGACCGCCGGGCCGTCCCGGTCGTCCGGGCCGTCGGGGCTGTCCTGGCTGTCCTGGCTGTCCTGGGTGTCCCAGCCGATTCGGCCTCGTCGGCCTAGTCGGACGCACCGACCTGGCCGGACGGGCCGGCCCGGTGGTGCACGCGGTACATGAGGTCCACCTCGTGGATGGTGAACCCCAGTCGTTCATATACCCGCACGGCGGCCGGATTGTCAGCGTCGACGTAGAGCAGCACGGTCTCCAGCCCGCGCTCGCCCCCGCCTGAGCCGGTCAGGTGACGGAGGCCGGCCGCGGTGAGCGCACGGCCCAGCCCGCTGCCCTGCTCGGCCGGGTCCACCCCGACCACGTACACCTCGCCCAGGGCGGGCTCGGTGGCGGTGGCGGGGTGCACCTTCGTCCAGTGGAAGCCGACCACCCGGCCGTTCCGGGTGGCCAGGAAGAAGCCCGCCGGGTCGAACCACGGCTCCGCCAGCCGCTCGGCGAGGTCCTGCTCCGTCCAGGCACCCTGCTCCGGGTGGTGGGCGAAGGCCAGCGCGTTCAGCCGCAGCCACTCCGCGTCGTCCTCCCCCGGACGGAAGGTGCGGAGCTCGACGCCCCCGGGGACGGCGACGGCCTCGGTCTGCGGCCCGGTGCGGCGCATCTGCCTCAGCTCGCGGACCAGCTCGGCGCCGTACGCCCCGGCCAGGTGCCGGGCCGCCGGATGACCGCCGTGCACCCAGAAGTCCACCGCGTCGCGCCCCGCCCGGTGGGCCTCCGCCAGCACCGCGTCCACCAGCGGACGGGCCAGGCCCCGGCCACGGGCCGCCGGGTCGACCACCAGCTCGGCGGCCGGGCGCTCCTGGATCTCCAGCTGGCCGTAGCCGACGACGGCCCCCGCGCCACCGGTCTCCGCCGCCGCGGGCCCGCCGGCGCCCTCGCTCTCGACGAAGTGGGTGACCGACCCGCGAGGCGTGTCCGAGGAACGGAGCCGGAGCCGGCCCTGCTCGGACACCGCGGCCCGACCGTCCACCACCTGGGCGTCCGCCAGGACCCGCAGGGCACCCTCGCGCTGCTCGGGCCGGAGCACACTGTTCGCCATGACCGTCGTCTGATCGTCCATGCCCTGACAATACGTCACCGGAAATGCAAAGAACCCCCGATCCGGAACGGATCAGGGGTTCTTCGTGAATGATTGTTCGGCGGCGTCCTACTCTCCCACAGGGTCCCCCCTGCAGTACCATCGGCGCTGTGAGGCTTAGCTTCCGGGTT